>JAGLOA010000020.1 GCA_023139205.1 Candidatus Pacearchaeota archaeon
TTCAAAGATGTTATTGATGCTTATGAAAATGATAATCACCAAGAACTTGCAAAAAAAGCTCCATTACATGAAGTTGTTTTAGGCATGAGTATAAAACATCATCCTAATCCAGTTGATGCTCAAAAATATAGAATCCCAAAAATCTGGCATGGAGATCTTGATTCAGAAGTTGGAAAATCCTTACTTAATTGTGATCCAGACGGACCTCCTGTTTTTGTCCCAATAAAAATTATTGTAGAAAAACATGCAGGAGAAGTTGCAGGAGGAAGATTATTTTCCGGAACAATAAAACAAGGTAGTGAACTTTATCTAAGTCTTGGGAAGAAAATGGTAAAAGCACAACAGGTTTCTATTTACAAAGGAGCGCAAAGAGTTATTGTCGACGAAGTTAGTGCAGGAAATATTATCGGGGTTCTTGGTCTTAAAGATGTTTTTGTAGGAGAAACAGTAAGTGACAAAGAAATTGAACCGTTTGAAGCAATTAAACATTTATTTGAACCAGTTGTTACAAAATCCATTGAAGCTACAAAAGCAGCAGACCTGCCGAAATTAGTTGAAGTTTTAAAACAAGTTGGTAAAGAAGATCCTTCTATTAGAATTGAAATCAATGAACAAACAGGAGAAAGCCTAATGTCAGGAATGGGAGAATTACATTTAGAAATTATTGAAAACAGAATTAAAACAGAAAAAGGATTGGCTGTTAAAACTTCACCTCCTATTGTAGTTTATAGAGAAACAGTTGGAAAAGAATCTGAAACTGTAGAAGGAAGAAGTCCTAACAAACATAATAGTTTTTTTATTAAAGTTGAACCTTTAGAAGATGAAATTTATCAGGCAATAAAAAGTGGAGATATTAGTGAAGGGAGAATCAAAAAGAAAAACCAAGATGCTGCAAAAGTTTTCTCAGAATATGGATGGGCAGGAGATGAAATTAGAAACATTAGAGATATTTACAAAGGAAATGTTTTCTTAGATGAAACAAGAGGGGAAGTTCATATAGGAGAAGTTATTGAAATGATTTTAGATTCTTTTGAAATGGTTATAAATTCAGGTCCTTTGGCTCATGAACCTTGTATGAAAATGAAACTTTCTTTAATGGATATTAAGCTTCACGAAGATGCGATTCATAGAGGTCCTGCACAGGTTTATCCTGCTGTTAGAGAAGCTATAAAAGGGGCTATGCAAAAAGCAAATGCAGAAGTTTTAGAACCTTTACAGACCCATGTTATTGAACTGCCAGGGCAATTTTTAGGAACAATCACAAAATTAATCGGAAGTAAAAGAGGTCAGATGATCGACGTTAAACAAGAAGGAACAAACGCAGAAGTTAAAGCAAAAATTCCTGTTGCAGAGATGATTGGCTGGTCAAATGAATTGCGTTCAGCTACAGAAGGGAGAGGAACTTCATCTCTTTCAAATCAGTTATTTGAAAATGTTCCAAGGAGTTTACAGGCAGAGGTTATCAAGAAGATACGTGACCGTAAAGGTTTAGCTGAGAATCAATAGTTCTTTTTGAAAACGAGAATTCTTATAAATTACAAGAACAGGATAGTAAAAGAAAATGACACTAACAAAATTAATTTTAATAAAAGAGCAAGAGATTAATGGGAAAAAGAAATTTGTTAAAGCAGATTCAGGAAAAATTATCCCTGCAAAAAATATTGAAATTTTAAAAAAACCTCCAATAATCCTCGACGGAAAAAAGGAATTCTGCAGTTACGGATTTGGGGAAAACCGTACTTTTCGACCTTACATAAAAAAAGAAATAAACTTTAGAGCAAATGCGTTATTGTTGGGAGATTACAATTCGTCTATTGATGATTTCCCTCGTGTGTATTCTTATGCAGTATCTTATTGCAAAGTTAAGAAGATGGAAAAGGTTTAGCTGAAAAATAATAATAAAAAATACTTAGAATTACTTAATTTTTGTTCCTAAACCAACTCTAAAAGTTCTTCTAAATTTATTCCAACCTGTTTCATAATGCTTTTCAAAGTTCCTTTTGCTACTTCTTTATGAAGAGGAACAGGCATAGTTCTTTTTTGTTTTTCTTCATCTTGTTTATTAAGGATGGCATGACTTCCTTTTGTCCCGATATGTTTAAAACCAATTTTAGAAAGAGCTTTAATAATTTCTTTGCCAGAAACTACTGGAAGTTTAGGCATTTCGCAGTGGCTTTTTAATTTCCACAAAAGAAAAAACAGGAGGACTTTGTTTTGCTTTTAATTCTTCATATGCTTCTGGTTGTTCTTCTAAATAAAGTTCAATAGCTTCTTTAATCATTTCAATGGCTTCTTCTGTTGTGTTTCCCTGACTTGAGATTCCAAGATTTGTACAATGAACAACAAACATATCTTTATCATCACTTAGTTTTTCTTTGTTAATAACAATATCTGCAATATATTTTTCTTCCATAAATTATAATACATTAAATATTTTATAAGTCTTTTGACTGTGTAGCAGAAGATCAATAATTCTAAATAAAAATACTAAGCATCATTAAAATTGCGAAGATAATTATAAACCATCCAAAGTTAATTTTTTTTGAAAGTTTCATTAACCCATGAATTGTTAATATTCCAAAAATAAATGAAAATGCAAGAGCATATAGCGAGGTCGAAGAGAACGCAAATCCTCCAAGATTCATAACAATATTTCCTATTAAAACAATTGGGATGCTCATAAGAAAACTTAATTTTAATGCAGTTGTATTGTCGAATTTTTTTAGCAATAAAGAAGAAATTGTAATTCCAGAGCGAGATAAACCAGGTAAAAACGCAAGACCCTGAGCAAGACCTAAAATTATTCCGTCACTTTTTTTAAGGTCATGAGTTTCTCTTGTTCCTCTTGATTTTATTTTTAATTGAACAAAACCAGTTATTAACAACATTCCTCCAACAAAAAAAGTTATTGTTTTTCCTGAGATTAAAAGAGTTGATTCAAAAGAAGTGATGAACTTAAAGAAAATCAAACCTATAATTCCACTTATCAGCGTCGAAATAAAAAGAAAACTAAATATTTTTTTTGAGTTTTCCGAGGAGGTTCTTGGTTTAAACATCACTTTAAAAATTTTAAGAACATCTTTTCGAAAATAAATTGTGGCTGCAAGAAGTGTTCCAAGATGTAAAAAAAGTGCCTGTTGAAGTAATTGCCCCACGTCGGAGATTTTAAAAATATTAGTCATAATTAAAACCAAAAAACCACTTGAACTAATTGGGAGCCATTCTGTAATTCCCTGAATAATTCCCAAAACAAGAGAAAATATCACTTCATTCATTATTTAGATTAAACAGCAAGAATTAAAAAACTATTGGTCTCCCGTATATAAAAAATTTACAGATTAAAATCAAAAAGTTTATAAAGCCAAATTTTTATTAAACAATACGTAAAATTAGATTATAATAAAAAATGGCTAAAGAAAAACCAAATATGAATGTTGTTTTTGTAGGGCATGTTGATGCTGGAAAATCAACTTGTGTAGGTAGACTTTTATTTGATTCAGGTGCTGTATCTGAACAAGAAATGAAAAAACTTAGAGAAGAAGCTGAAAAACATGGTAAAGCTGGTTTTGAGTTTGCATATGTTATGGATAGAATTAAAGAGGAAAGAGAAAGAGGAGTTACAATTATTGATGCGCCTGGTCACAGAGACTTTGTTAAAAACATGATTACTGGTGCTTCACAAGCTGATTCTGCATTCTTAGTTATTGCTGCTCCTTCAGGAGTTCAACCACAAACAACAGAACACTTATGGTTATTAAGAACAATGGGTGTAAAAAATATTGTAGTAGCTATTAATAAAATGGATGCTGTAGATTATAAAGAAGACAAATTCAAAGAAGTTAAAGAAGATGTAGGAAAATTACTTAAAGGTGTTGGAATCAACCCTGAACAAACTAATTTTATTGCATGTTCTGGATTAAAAGGAGATAATGTTGCTAAAAAATCAGAAAACATGTCTTGGTACAAAGGACCAACAATAATAGAACAATTTGACTTGTTCCCTGCTCCTGAGTTACCAACTAATTTACCAATGAGAATGCCTGTTCA
>JAGLOA010000021.1 GCA_023139205.1 Candidatus Pacearchaeota archaeon
ATTTATCTAAAGAAATCTGCTCTATATTCCCTGAAATAACATTTCTCACAACAACCCAAACAATTCCAACAGCAATAATTACAAGCAAGATTAACAATAATGACGTAACTATCGTTGACAGAGCTCTTTTCATAGAAAGAAAAGAGGGAGGATGTTTATAAATTTAACTAGAACTGAGTTGTAAAAATAAAGTTACTTTTTATCTTTATTTTTTATCCATCTAATTTTTCTTCTTTTCATTAACATATTTTTTCTACATTTTGAAGAACATAAATAATTAATAGTTCCATCTTTCATAATCAGAGTTAATCCTTTAGGGAAATTATATTGCTTTCCACAATAAACACATTTAGGCATGCGAGGACACCCCTTGTTTTCCTCGCGTTCCTTCCTCGAAACACTGAAGGGCAATATCCTTTAATTGCCTCCGACAGATATCGCATATATGCAAGAACAAATTTATTTTAAATTTCATTGTATTAAGTATATGATCCTTTTGTCACATTTGATTTAATTCTTCTTGCTTCAATTTCAGTTTCTCTAAGCATTAAAATATCTCCTGTTCTTACAGGTCCCTTAACATTTCTTCTCATTGATCTTCCTTTATCTTTTCCTTCCTGAACCAAACATTTAACCTGAGTAATCTCTCCTCTAGAACCAGTTCTACCAATAATATCTTCAACAACAGCAGGCACAACTTCTCCAGCTATTAATTTGCTTCCCTTTGAAGCATTTTGCTTTACTTCTTTTTTCTTATAATCTTTTGCCATTTTTCAAGAATTATTTATTTAAACTAGCAATTTCTTTTTCTGCTTCACCTGCTTCAATTATTGCAACTGAAGATGCAGAAACAGGAAGACCAACTGCAATTCCTAGTTTTTGTTTATTATCTACTTCCTGACAAGGAATTCCTTTTTCCTTACACAAAAGAGGAAGGTGTTGAACAACTTCTTTAGGTTCCACATCAGCAGCATAAGCCACAAACTTAGCAGTTCCTCGTTCAATTGCTTTAGTAACCTCATTAGTTCCTTTTTCTATTTTCCCTGTTTTCTTGGCTATTTCAATTAAGTTATATGCATCCATTTTATTTGTGTTTTTTCTTCTGAAAAAATGCTTATTCAAAAGCATTCATTTTTACCAAACTTAGAACGATACCTCACGAAATAATCGTTCATCGGATATAAATTATCATAAAAATCAGTTTATAAACCTTTCTTCAAAAATTTATTTCCAGGAAACTTCTACATCATCAGTTCGTTGCCTTGGTTTTATATCAATGCTATCTAATTCTTTATGAGAAAATTTAATTCCATTTTTAAAAAGAATTTCTCCCAAAAAAGCTATCATCGCTCCATTATCAACTAACAAACTTTTTTCAGGACAAAAGAATTTTGCCCCCCTCTCTTCACACATTATTTTACACATTTCCTGTAAACGAGAATTGCAAGCAACACCTCCACCCAAAAGTAATTCTTTTTTTCCAGTATGCGCTAAAGCCCTTTCAGCTGTTTCAACAAGCATAGCAAAAACAGTCTCCTGCAGAGAATAAGATAAATCATTTAAAGGATACCTTTTACTTTCAAACTTCTGTCTTAAATTTGTCAAAATCCCAGAAAGTGTGATATCCATTCCTTTCACTTTATAAGGAAGTTCAATATAATTTTTGCCATTAGTAAAAATCTTCGCAGAAGATTTTTCAGGGTACGCCTGTGGTGTCTCTCCCCTTGCTAATTCTTCTATTTTTGGACCTCCAGGAAATCCAATTCCAGCATACCTCGCAAAATTATCAATAAAATTCCCCACACCAATATCTAAAGTTTCTCCAAAAATTCGATATTTTCCAGACGCATAAGCAATAATCTGAGTATTTGCTCCAGAAGCATAAAGCATTACAGGGTCGCGAGCACCAGTTAATTTTGCCCCTAGTAAAGATTTTTTCCTAAAATCTTCTTTCAGACCTACTTGGTTCGGGGTACACCCTTGATGTGTCCCAATTTCTAAATGAGCAATACAATGATTAACGGGAACAATTGGCTTTTCCAACCTCATAGAAAGCTCTTTTGCAAATTTCATTCCTTCCAACAAACAAGGAGCAAGACCAGGACCTTGAGAAAAAGAAATTGCATCAATATCTCCCTCTTTAATTCCAGATTTATCCAATGCCTCAAAATAAATTTTATTTTTATTTTCAAAATGATGTTTTGCAGCATCCATTGGAATTATTCCTCCTTCTTCAGTTGTATAAGTTTTCTTAAGATTAGACAAAATCTTTCCATCCCTAACAATTCCAATTCCAAAAGTATGTGCAGTTGATTCAATCCCTAAAATAATTACCATAAAAAAGAAATAAAAAAGAAGTATATAAAATTAATTCAAAGTTAATGGATGAGGATAAGGATAAGGAATATAATCTGGTCTTTCATACAAGAAATAATCTCTATCTTGCTGGATGTGTAAACGATTTTCATAATCATCTGGTATCTCTAAAGTAAAAGAATTTTCTTCATTCACCGTATTATTCCAAATATATAAATTTGAAATTTGATCTGTACAAGGATAACCCTCAACATCTACACAACAATCAATATTATCATGAGTTCTACAATAGGAACCTGATCTATCGTTAGAGAGCCAAACCTCTGTTCTGGAATCCCAATCTGGACCAATCCAAGCGTTATTAAAAATTACTCCATTTAACCCCCCTCTCAATTTTAAACCTGTTTTCCATCCTGTAGCAGAAGGTGATGTAAAGGTATTTCCATATACTTCAAAACTAAGAACACCTCTCCCCCAATCAGATCTATAAAATCCATGTGTTTCAATCCATTCCAATAGTTTATTGTTTGCATGATCGGTTATAGTATTATGACGAAAAACCCATCTTGCTCCATAATTCCCATCAAGGACGTTACTCCACCAACGAGTAACATCTCCTGTTGCGGACCAATCACAATCTTCAATAAAAATAACCCCATCATTTCCGCCTAAAACTAATGGTCTATCTGCAGCTAAAGGATCACCCATTATAATGAGACCTTCTGAAGTAATATCTATAAACTGACAGTGATCAATAACCCCTGAAGAATATCCAGAAATTCTTATGGGGTGACCATCATAATTATTATATTTGCAATTATCAATCCTGAAATTTTTTGATCCAATGGGTTGTGTACTTTTCCCATTACCATTTAATCCATCACCATCAAAAGTAAAACCAGTAATACGTATGTTATTAACATCTTCAAATAAAAAATTATAGATTTTAATAATTGTATCATCAATCCCCGCTCCTTGAACTGTAATACCCTTATCAAGAACAACACTCTCTGTCCATTCACACGCCCCAGCAGGAACCTGAACAATATCACCGTCGCCAGCTAAATTAATAGCATCCTGAACAGCCTGTTGCGAGCAATTATCAGCAAGCC
>JAGLOA010000003.1 GCA_023139205.1 Candidatus Pacearchaeota archaeon
TTATCTGTGCATCAATTGTGAATTTGTCAAGAAAGATTCCTTCTGTTCCTCCCTGAAGAACATTCCTCACAACAACCCAGACAATTCCAATAGCGATGATAACTAACAAGATTAAAAGTAAAGAAGTAACTATTGTTGATAAACCTCTTTTGTTAATTTTTAATTCAACCATATTAAAATTGACAAGCTAAAAATCTCGTAGAGATCTTTTTTGTCTTCATAGAAAGAAAAGAGGGGAGAGGTTTATAAATATTAACTTCCTTGATAAACTATGGAAAAACAAATTCTAATTAAAGAAAATAATTTTGATAAAGCAAGAAAAATAATAAAAGAAAATCCAGATAAAACAATTATTTTTTCAAGCGAAAATGATGAATTAAATAGAAAAGTTCTAGAAAAACTTCCAATAAAGATTCTTTTATTAAATCAGTCAAAAAGAAAAGATTTTCAAAAACAAAGAAATTCTGGACTTAACCATGTTCTTGCAAAAATAGCTAAAAAAAATAAAATTGGGAGTGGGATAAATTTCGATGAAATTATAGATTCAAAAGAAAAACAAAAATCAGAAATTTTAGAAAGAATAAAACAAAACATAATGCTTTGCAACAAAAATAAAATAAACATGAAATTTATTTCTTCAAAATATAAAAGAAATCCTTATGACTTAAAATCACTAGGGCTGATTTTGGGTATGCCAACATGGATGACAAAAAATCTATAGGAAACATTTTTTAATAAAGATTTATTCTAAATAAGATGAATATTCAAAAAATAATAGAATCTCTTAGCCCACACGAAAGAAAAATTCTTCCTTATCTTAAAGAAAAAAACATCAGTGAAATTTGTGAAAAATCTGAATTAGACAAAACTTCTGTTCTAAGAGCCTTAGAATATCTAAAAAACAAAGGAATAGTAGAACTTTCTTTTGAAAAAAAGAAAATAATTGAACTGGGTGTTAATGGGGCATTATACAAAAAAAAAGGTCTGCCTGAAAGAAGACTTATGAATCTCCTAGACAACAAAAAGATATTAAACATGGAAGAAGCTCAAAAACAAAGTTCTCTTTCTAATGAAGAATTTAAAGCTTCTCTTGGAGCATTAAAGAAAAAAGCAATAATTGAATTAAAAAATCAAAAAATAATGCTAAATACAAACAAAGAGGAAATTGCAAAAAAAACACTTGAAGAACAATTTATTGAAATATTACCCACAGAATATGAATCACTATCTCCAGAACAACTCTATGCAATAAAATCTCTTCAAAATAGAAAAGACATTATTCAAATAAAAGAAGAAAAACAAGCAACAATAAAAATAACTGAATTAGGAAAAGAAATATCAAATTCAAAAATAAAAAATGAAAACTCAATAGAACAAATAACTCCAAAAATTCTAAAAAAAGAATCTCTCTGGAAAGGAAAAAAATTCAGAAGATACGACGTTACTTCCCCTGTTCCATTAATTAACGGGGGGAAACAACATTTTGTAAATCAATCTTTAGACTATGCAAGAAAAATATGGACAGAAATGGGATTTCAAGAAATGACTGGCAATATAATAGACACTGGTTTTTGGGTATTTGATGCACTCTTCACACCCCAAGACCATCCTGGAAGAGAAATGCAAGATACTTTTTTTATTAATAAAAAAGCAGAACTCCCAGACAAAAAATTAGTAAATGCTGTAAGAGATGCACATGAAAAAGGTGTGGGAGGGAGTAAAGGATGGCAATATAAATGGGATGAAGAAGTTGCAAAAAAAATGGTTTTAAGATCGCACACAACAAATCTTTCTGCAAAAACTTTAGCAAAATTAAAAAAAGAAGATTTACCTGCAAAGTTTTTTGCCTTAGGAAAAGTTCTAAGAAATGAAACAGTAGATTGGAGCCATGGATTTGAATTTTATCAAACAGAAGGAATCGTAGTTGATGAAAATGCAAACTTCAGACATTTACTGGGATACTTAAAACAATTCTATACTAAAATGGGTTTTGAAAAAATAAGATTTGCTCCAGCATATTTTCCCTACACAGAACCTTCAGTAGAAATTCATGTCTGGCACCCTGAAAAAAAAGTCTGGCTTGAATTAGGCGGGGCAGGGATTTTCCGTCCAGAAATATCAATTCCCTTGTTAGGGAAAAAAGTTCCGATATTAGCTTGGGGGCAGGGATTTGACAGGATAATTATGGACTATTACAAAATAAAAGATTTAAGAGAACTTTACAAAAATGATTTAACTAAATTAAGAAAAATGAAACACTGGATGAAATGAAAAATAAAATAAATATGCGATTTTCGTCGGAGGCAATTAAAAAAATCGCCCTTCCGTGTCGAGTGGAAAATAGAAAAAAACCTGGAGGTTGTTTTCAATGGCAAACATAAACTTGAACAAAAAACAATTTGAAAAAGAAATAGGAAAATTAAATGAAAAAATGCAAAATAAAATTGCAATGTTTGGGTCTCCTTTAGAAAGTTTTGACAATGAAAAAATTGAATTAGAAATTTTCCCAGACAGACCAGACTTACTTTCCTATCAGGGATTCAAAAGATCTTTTTTAGCATTCTTAGAAAAAAAACCAGGATTAAAAGAATACAAACTAAATAAACCAAAAAAAGATTACAAAGTAATAATCGACTCTTCTGTAAAAAAAATCCGTCCTTACACTGTTTGTGCAATTGTAAAAAATTTGAAATTTGATGATGAAAAAATAATTGAAATAATTGAAATGCAGGAAAAACTCCACACTACAATTGGACGAAAAAGAAAAAAAGCAGCAATTGGAATTTACCCTCTTGAAAAAATAAAACTTCCCATAACTTACAAAGCAATTGAACCAGATAAAATTAAATTTATACCTCTTGAATCAGAAAGAGAAATGTCAGGACTTCAAATTTTACAAAGACATTCAACCGGAAGAGAATATGCTCATTTACTAGCAGGAAAAGAAAAATTCCCAATATTCTCAGATGCGAATAAAAATATCCTAAGTATGCCTCCAATAATAAATTCCCAATTAACAGGAAAAGTAAATGAAAAAACAAAAGATGTTTTTGTAGAATGTTCTGGTTTTGATTTAAAGGTATTAGAAAAATGCCTGAATATAATTGTAACAAGTCTGGCAGACATGGGAGGAGAAATTTATCAAATGGAATTAAAAGATTCAAAGAAAAAAATAACTCCTGACTTAACACCAGAAAAAACAAAAATATCTTTAGAAAACACCAACAAATTACTGGGATTAAACCTAACCCTAAAAGAATTACAAAAATTACTAGAAAAAATGGGACATAATTGCAATAAAAATAATGTAAAAATAGCTCCTTGGAGAACAGATATTTTACATGAAGTTGATTTAATTGAGGATGTCGCAATTGCCTATGGTTATGACAAATTTGAACCAGAAATCCCAAAAATAGCAACTATTGGAAAAGAAGATAAAAAAGAATCAATCAAAAGAAAAATCTCAGAAATACTTGCTGGACTTAAAATGTTAGAAATATCAAACTATCATTTAACAACTAACCAAGACCAATTTACAAAAATGGGAATACCAAAAAAACAAGAAAAAGATTTCATAGAACTAGAAGAATCTAAAACCAATTATTCAATACTAAGAAAAGACCTGACTCATTATTTAATGAAAATTCTTTCTGGAAACATAGATTCAGAATATCCTCAACAAATTTTTGAAACAGGGAAAGTTTTTCAGTTAAATAAAGAGAAAATAAATGAAAAACAAAATCTTGCAGTAGCACTTGCTCCGGGAAATTTTACAGAAGTAAAACAAATTCTTAAATATTTTTTTAAAATGATTAATTTAGAAATAAAATTAAAAGAACCTGAAAAACCAAGTCCTTGGTTTATTGAAGGAAGAACAGCAGAAATTATTTTCAAAGATAAGACTTTAGGATTTATAGGAGAAATTCATCCAAGAATATTAAAAAATTGGAGAATAAAAATGCCAGTTGCACTTTTTGAAATAGAATTAGAAGAAATCTTTAGAGAATTAATTTAAAAAATTATTATTTTAATTTAAATCTAAATTATATAATTCTTGTATTTCTTCTTCACTCAAAACTCTATTCAAAATAATCCTTCCGAAGAATTTCGCAGAATATTCTACGCAGGTTACTTCAACCAAAGTAACCTTTTCCATTTACTTCAGATTTATTATCCCAATTCTTTTTTATAACTTCAACAATTTTTAATAAATCTTTTTTAATTTCCTGCCAAACTTTATAAGATTCTTTAATAAAATCTATTTCCTTTTTTTCAGAAAATTCAATATCTAATTCAATTAAATTAACTTCAATTTTTGCTAATTTTTTATAAGCATCTGTTAATTTATTTTTTTCTTCAATTCCAATTGATTTTACAATAGAAAAAACAAACATTGGAGAATTAACCGGATGCAAAAGAGCTTCTACAAACCTAAGATAATTTGAAAACTTATCTGCCATAAATCTTCTTATTTCTCTGATCAAAAAATCTGTTTCAACATCTGCAAGCTTCTCTATCTGAAAATCCTCATTAAATTTCTCAAAATCAGGTAAATTAAATTTTTCCTTGATTTTCCCATAACTTTCTTTTAAATTTTCTAAATCTGATTTTTTCTCCATCATAGATTTCAAGAATAAGCTTTTATAAATTTAATGCAAGCCACTTCTGAGATTCGAACTCAGGACCTCTTCATTACCAATGAAGTGCTCTTCCAAAACTGAGCTAAAGTGGCACAACATTAATTAAAAAAGATCCTATAAAAAATTATTTATAATTACTTTTTAGCAAATTTAAGAACAATAAATATCAAAAGCACAATTAAAAATGCAAATGAAATAAATCCAAAAACCATAGCCAAAAGTAAAAACAAATTCTTAAGGAGAACTGCACTTAAAAAATTATACAAAACAAAACACACTACAGAAAATATTGCAAATAAAATCAAATTCCTCACAATAAGTTTAATTTTTTTCTTAGTTGCACGAACTGGTTTTTTCGAAATTTTTCGAACAACTTTCTTCTTAGAATCTTTTTTCACACTCTTTTTCTTAGCCATTTTATAATATATAATAAAGCATATAGTTTTTAAATTTATCCTGAAGTAACATTTCCTTTCCAGTTCATCTTAATAGCATTCACAGTTATTGATTTTAAATTATTAAAAAAAGAACCGAACCAAACAAAATAAAGACTAGATGCCTCCTTTAATCCATCAATAGTTCTAAAATTAACTTCTTTTCCTTCAAAAACATAACCAGAAGTTACATAAAGAAATAATATCATAGCAATTAACAAAATAGCAAAAATTTTATGTTTCATCCTCTTTAATTCAACAATAACCCAAATAGCTATAACCAAAGAAGCTACAAGGAGTATCGCAACACCGATTTCCATAACAATTAAAATAAAAACAAGTATAAAAATATTTCTAATAGCCCCACCAGAATTCTCAAAGAAGTTCTCGCCTGTCTTTCAGGTTCTCGCACCCTTTTTTATGATGTGCTCTTTTTGGATATCGGGGCCTTGGAGGTCATCCCTTGGGAAACCTTGGTTCGAAAATAGCCCTACCAGGATTCGAACCTGGGTCACAAGGTTCAGAACCTTGCATACTTGACCACTATACTATGGGGCTTGATATTTTTACAAATTAAAACTATTAAAAACTTCCGAATCAATAAATTTAAAGAATACTTCTTCTTTAAAAATAAATAGAAGAAAAAGAGATAGGGAAAGTCTCTACTTATTTCAGACAGGTGAATGTAGCTGCCATAAAACTTTCAGATAATTTGAAAGTAGGCGACAAAATACAAATCAAAGGGCATACAACTAAATTAGAACAAGAAGTAAAAAAGATCCAAATAGATAGAAAAGAGGGTACAGAAGCAAAAAAAGGTGACCATACAGGAATAAAGGTTTCTGAAAAAGTTCGACCAAATGACAAAGTTTTTCTAGTAGAATAAAATTTATAAAAGAATTTCAACTTATTTTTCTTAAATGCCCCTGTAGTCTAGAGGCCAAGGATGCCACCCTCTCAAATCAGATTAAGAGAAAGAGGTGATTTAGTCTCGGTGAGAGAAAAAGTCTATGCATCTCAATGCAGCCTTTTCTCTGTATTTGGAGAACGGTGGTGACCCGAGTTCAAATCTCGGCAGGGGCGTTTTACAGATGCATTCGTTATTCATACATAAAACAAGAATGTATCTGTCCGATATTCGGACAAATTAGTTTAAACAAAAAAAGGAAGCTTCTAAAAGAAACCATTGGTGTCTTTTAAGTTCAAATTTTGGAAGGGGCGTTCAACTATAATTTTAAAAAGAGTTTGAGATTTATATTAAAAAAGAGGAATTTTTCAAAATGTCTTGGTTTGAAGTTGAAACAAAAGTCAAAATAAAAAACATAAAAGATCTAAAAAGAAAAGTAAAAAAAATTGCTAATCTAAAAAAGAAAGAGATAAAAAAAGATAATTATTTTTCTTTAACAAAAAAAGAATATCCAATAAAAGCATTTAGAATAAGAACTAACGGAAAAGAACATGTGGTTAATTTCAAAAAATGGGTTAAAAAAGATTGGGACAAAAACATTGTTGTTAAAGAAGAATTTGAATTCCAGGTAAAAAATCCAGAAATTTTTTTAGCTTTAATGAAAGACTTAGGTTTTGAACAATGGATTAATAAAACAAAAAATTCTGAAATTTATTCACACAAAAAATATAAAAAATTAACAATTGAATTAAACAATGTAAAAAAATTAGGAGATTTTATGGAAATAGAATATCTTGCTAAAAAAAATGAAATAAATAAAGCTAAAAAAATAATAAGAAAAACCTTAAAACAATTAGAAATAAATCCTTCTCAAATAAATAATACTGGCTACACAAAAATGCTTTGGAAAATAAAAAATGAAAAAAAATAAGAAAATACTTGTATTTAATGTGGGAAGTTCCAGCATAAAATATAGTTTATTTCATAATCTGAAAAGAATAAGTTCTGGGAACAAAGAAAGATTAAAAACAAAACACGATTATCAAAAAGCAGTAAAAGAAATACTTGAAAAATTCAAACAAGAAAAAATAAATTTAATTGCCCACAGAGTAGTTCATGGAGGGGATTTAAATAAGCCCTCCAAAATAAACAGAGAAATAAAAAATAAAATAAAAGAATTTTCTGAATTTGCACCATTGCATAATCCAAAACAATTAATGGTCATAGAATTAATTGACGCCGAAGGTGATCCCTCTGGGAAGAAAAATTCCAAAATTCCTCAATACGCTCTTTTTGATACAATGTTTTTCTCAGACCTTCCAGAAGTTTCAAAAACTTACGCAATTCCAAAAGCACTTACAAAAAAATTAAACATAAGAAGATATGGCTTTCATGGATTTTCTCATCATTATGTTTCAAAATCATTAAAAGGGAAAACAATCACTTGCCACCTTGGTTCTGGATCAAGTATTTCTGCAATAATTAATGGAAAACCAATAGACACAAGCATGGGACTAACTCCTTTAGAAGGTTTAATCATGGGAACTCGCTCAGGAAACATAGATCCTGGATTAATTCTTTATTTAGAGAAAAAAGGATATAACACAAATGAGATATTAAATAAAAAATCAGGACTAAAAGGAATTTGCGGACACAATGACTTTAGAGATATATTACAAAAAATGAATAAAGATAAAAATTGTAAACTTGCTTATAACATGTTCATTTATAGAATAGTAAAAATAATTGGTTCATACATTACAGCAATGAATGGTCTAAACAATCTTGTTTTCACAGCAGCAATAGGGGAAAATGTTCCAAGATTAAGAAAAGACATTTGTAAACAATTAAGCTTCATGAAATTAAAATTAAACAAAAAGAAAAATCAAAAAAACAAAGAAATAATTTCTTCAATAAACTCAAAAGTAAAAGTTTTTGTTAAAAAAACTAATGAAGAACAAATGATTGTTGAGGAGGTTTTAAAATGCCTTTAAAAATTCCAGTTGAAATATCTGCAAGACACATCCATCTTTCAGAAAGAGATTTTGAAAAATTATTTGGAAAAAACAAAAAACTAACACCAATAAAAAAAATCTCTCAACCAATGCAATTTGCATCAAAAGAAGTTGTTGAGTTAGTTAACAAGAAAAATAAAATCGAAAATGTAAGAATTCTGGGTCCATTTAGAAAAAAATCTCAAATTGAAATTTCATTAACAGATGCTTATCATTTAAAATTAAAACCCTTGCCAAAAATAAAATTATCCGGAGATCTAACAGGAACTTGTAAAGTCTTAGTTAAAGGTCCAAAAACAAATATTAAAATTCCTTGCATAATTGCAAAAAGGCATTTACATGCTTCAGAGGAAGAAGCAAAAAAACTCAAAGTAAAAAACAATCAAAAAATTTCCATAAAAGTAAAAAGTGAAAGAGAAATAACTTTTCATAACATAATTACAAGAATTTCAAACAAATACAAACTTGCATTGCATTTTGACACAGATGAAGGAAATGCTGCAGGAATAACAGAAAAAACTTTTGGGGAAATAAAAAAGTATTAAAAACTCTAAAACCCAGATAGTGGAGTATAAAAATGGAAAAACCAAAACCCTTAACAAAAAGACAAAAAATAATTGTAAAAACAAAAGCTTCTGCAAAAAAATTAAAAAGAGAAATAAAAAAATCAATAAGTACTGCAATTGTTGCTGCATTTGGTTTTTTAATTGCTTTGTCTTGGAGAGATGTAATAAAAGAATACGTTAATAAAATTTCCTCTCTAAGCCCTATTCAGGGGAATCTAATTAGTGCTGTAATAATAACGATTATTTCTGTAATTGGAATTTTAATTATTACCAAATTTTTATCAGGAGAATGAACCATAAGAATATTTTTCAGATAATGAAAATACTTTCAAAAAAATATATTTTTACTGAAAAAACAACTTTAAATCGCATGCGAAAAAAACACAGCAATGCGACTTTCATCGGAGGCAAAGAAAAAAAGTCGCCCTTAAGTGCTTCGAGGAAGGAGCGCGAGGAAAATCAAGGGGTTTCCTCGCACGCTTTTAAAATATTGATTTCTTGCTTATTATCATTAAGAGCAAGAGATGAAAACACAAAAAAGGTTTCAAAAAAATTATTCACAATAGCAGACACCCCAAAAAAGATTTCAGCAATTCCTCTAAAAAAATTAGAAAAAATAATCTACAGCTCAGGGCATTATAAGAAAAAAGCAAAAACTCTCAAACACGTTTCAAGTGAACTTATCAAAAAATTCAATTCAAAAGTTCCTGACACAAAAGAAGAATTACTGAGCATAAAAGGGATTGGACCAAAAACAGCAAACATTGTTTTAGCGTTTGCTTTTAATAAATTAGTTCTGCCAATTGATACTCATTGTCATAGAATCCCCAACAGACTTGGCTGGGTAAAAACAAAAACAGCTGAAAAAACAGAAAAACAATTAGAAAAAATTCTTGAAAAGAGATATTGGTCAAACTTCAATGCAATCTTTGTTCAGTTTGGAAGAGAAATCTGCCAACCAATATCTCCGTGGTGTTCTAAATGTCCCCTTAAAAAATATTGCCCAAAAATTGGAGTTATTAAAAGAAGATAACAAACTTTAAAAACCAATTTCTCTAAAATTTAATTATGAAACGGTCATCAAGAAGATGGAAGAAAAAAGGTCAAATGCGTTGGAAATGGCAGCGTAAAAGACTTAGAAAAGAAAAGCATAAAAGAAAGCTAAGAAAAGCTAGAAGCAAATAATTCTAAATATATTCCCGCATCAGCATAATCTTTATTAACCAATTTTCAATAAAATAAATATGGTGAGCGGAATTTGGACTGAAAAATACAGACCATCTCAATTCTTAGAGATCGTTGGTCAGGATGATATTATCAAAAGAGTAAAAGCCCTGACAAACTCTCTAAACATACCTCATTTGCTCTTTGCAGGACCAGCAGGAACAGGAAAATCAACCCTTGCCTTAGTAGTTGTAAAAGAACTTTTCAAAGAAACCTGGAAAGAAAACTACCTTGAATTAAATGCTTCTGATGAAAGAGGAATTAATGTAGTAAGAGAAAAAGTAAAAAGTTTTGCAAGGACAAAATCATTAGGAAATGTCCCATTTAAAGTGATTTTTCTGGATGAAGCAGACGCTTTAACACCTGAAGCTCAACAAGCATTAAGAAGAACAATGGAAAATTATGCTGCAACATGTAGATTTATTCTTTCCTGCAATTATTCAAGCAAAATAATTGATCCAATTCAATCAAGATGTGCGATTTTTAGATTTAAACTTCTTGAAAAAATAGATATTGAAAAAATAATCAAAAGAATATCAGAAACTGAAAACCTAACAATCTCACCAGAAGCAGCAGAAATTCTATATGAAGGAAGTGAAGGAGATTGCAGAAAATGTATTAACATCTTACAATCAACAGCTTCAATTTCTCCTTCAATTACTGAAGATCTTGTTTCAACAATGATCTCCAACACAAGACCAAAAGATATCAAAATTGTATTAGACTATGCATTATCTGGAGATTTTCAGAAATCAAGAGAAAAACTTTTAGATATGATGCTTAGAGAAAGCATCTCAGGGCAAGATGTAATTAAAGCAATTCAAAAAGAAGTTTGGAACCTTCCAATTGAACCAGAAATCAAAGTCAAATTAACAGAAAAAACAGGTGAAACAGAATTCAGAATAGTTGAAGGCTCTGACCCATTTGTTCAACTACAATCTCTTCTAGCAAGTTTTGTCTTGGCAGGATTAGGAAAATGATGTTAAAAAGTGCCAAGATTCTTGTGCCCCGAAGGGGTATATTGGCTGGATTAGGGAAGGTGTAAAATGCCCTATACAACCAAAAAAAAATTTGAAGAAAATTATAAAAATTGTAAAAATTATTTAAAAGAATTAGAATCCATAAAACCAAAGCCTAAAGAAGAATATCCAAATATACCGGATTTTGGATCTTGTTTAAAAGATATTGAAGAAATGACGTGTAAAATACATATAGATGATAGAAACAATATGATTGAACACCAAAATAAATATCTAAAAAAAGAAATAAAGTGGTGTAAAAAAAATTTAGAAGATTTAACAAAATCAAAAAAAGAATCTATTTTTGGATTAATCAACTATAAAAAAATACATACTTTAGATTGGGGGAAATTAGATATGAAAGATTTTAGAACATATCTTAATGGGAGGGTAAGAATGTATAGTCCTAATCCTATTGAACATTAAAAAATGGATAATGAAAATTTTTCTTATATAACATCAGTAAGAGGCAATGAAGAGATGCCAACCTTTAACACCCCAAAGAATGGAGTGTACGAGAGAAATCAAGGGGTTTCCTCGCCTTGGACTGAAAAATACAGACCTAAAAAATTTGAAGACCTCAAAGGTCAAAATGAAGCAATAAATAAAATAAAAAACTTTATAGAAAACTTTTCTTCTTCTAAGAAAAAAGCATTAATTCTTCATGGTCCTCCTGGAACAGGGAAAACTACAATAACACATATAATTGCAGAAGAAACAAATTCAGAAATATTTGAATTAAATGCTTCTGACTTAAGAAATAAAAATAAATTAAAAGAAATTTTAAAACCTGCAATTGAACAAAGATCTTTAATCAAACAAAAAAAAATAATCTTAATAGATGAAGTAGATGGAATCTCAACAGTAGACAGAGGGGGATTAACAGAACTTGTATCTTTAATAAAATTAAGTTCTTATCCATTAATAATGACTGCAAATGATGCATGGAACAAAAAATTAAGTCCCTTAAGAAAAACTTCAGAATTAATACAATTAAAAGAAATTGATTATCACACAACCAAAGAAATTCTATTCAGCATCTTAAGAAAAGAAGGGCTTTTCATCGACAATAACATAATAACAAACCTCTCAATAAAAGTAAAAGGAGATATAAGAGCTGCAATAAATGATTTACAAACAATCTCCCATACAAAAGATCACTCTTCATTAAATCTCGACGAAAGAAACAAGGAAATTGATATTTTCCACGCACTAAGAATGATCTTCAAAGGAAAAGCAACACAAGAAATACTAAAAGTTTTTGATTCAGTAAATATGCCAATAGACAAGAAACTTTTATGGATAGAAGAAAATATTCCTTTAGAATATCAGGGAGAAGAATTAGCAAATGCCTGTGAAAGATTAAGCAGAGCAGATATTTTTAAAGGAAGAATATACAAACAACAATATTGGAGATTTTTAGTTTATGAAAATATACTTTTAAGCTATGGAGTTTCTGCTGCGAAAAAAAGTGTTAAAACAGGGTTTACAAGTTACAAAAAACCAACAAGAATTTTAAAAATCTGGATGAACAATCAAAAAATAGCTAAAAGAAAAACAATTGCAAAAAAATATTCAAGATATGTCCACATTGGAGAAAAACGTGCATTGCAGGAATTTTTTATAATCAAACAAATCATAAAATCAAATCCAACAATTTCAAAAGAGTTGAAACTTAACGAAGAAGAAGTTGAATATTTAGCAAAGTGAATTAGACGCAAGAGGATATAGATTATATAAATATTTAAAAAAGAAAAAGAGTAAATTATGGACATGGTAAATTTAGGCGCTAAACAAATTGCTCAAAAAGCAGCAGAATATTTGCAAGAATTAAAGAATGTCTCTGATATTTCTTTGGAGGAAATAGAATTGGTAGGAGAGGGATATTGGTTGGTCACCTTGAGCTATACTTCTTATAACATATTAGATTCAAAAGAACATTGGAAAGTTTTCAAGATAGATGCTTCTACAGGGGAAGTTCTCTCTATGAAATCCAAATAAAATGGGAAAACCATTTACTCTAGATAAACGAATAATTCAAAGATATGCATCAAAAGGTTTAATTTTAGATACAAAATTGTTTATCCTTTTTTTAGCTGGAATTTATAATCCCAACTCAATAGGAAAGAATAAACTAACAAAAGAATTTAGCATAGAGGATTGGGAATTAATACAAATATTTCTTAAAGCTTCAAATAATAAAATCTTGGTGACTCCCCACATACTCACAGAAAGTTCAAATTTTCTAGAAAGAGATTTAAAAGGAGAATTCCAAATTTGGTTCAAAAAAATCTCAAAAGAACTAATGAAAATGAAAGAATTTTTGATTGAAAAAAATAAAATATTATCTATCCCAGAAACTCAAAGATTTGGGATAACAGATATAGGAACAATAATCACCCGTAAAATTTGTGGGGGGCTTATAATAACTAGTGATTCAAACCTAGTGAGAGAATATTCAAAAAAAGGGGTGCCCATACTAAATTTTAATCATTTAAGAAATATTTACTGGGCAAAGAAAAAAGGGATTTTATCTTAACTAACACTAAGCTCCAGTATCAGAACCTATTCATCCCCATCCAAATCCAGGAGAAGGAGAATCACTTGACAAGCTGTAAACATTAACTCTCTCTTCTTTTTTCATTTTTACCAAACCTAAATCAATAAAAATAAAAAACTTAATTCAATTCGTCTAAAATTTTTGACAAATCTTCTAATGGTCTATAACCACTTACAAAATACCTACCATTAATCACATTTGCAGGAGTTCCTGTTGCACCATACTTTTCTGCAACATCTCTGTTCGCACTTAAATCAAGTGCATAGATAGTTATCTCTGGATATTTTTCTTGTGCTTCAACCAAAACCGGATGGTATTTAGTGCACCATCCACAGCCAGCACCATAAAACGAAATCAAAGTTTTAGGAATTAAATCATAATTTGCAAATTCATTAATTCTCATAGAAGCATCATATTCTTCTGATTCTTCAACATCAAAAGATAATATTTTTGATTTAATATCTTCAGGCAATTCATTTTCAAAAACACTCCAATCAACAGATTCTGGTCGTTGAGTCTGTTGGTCTGATTGAGAAGAATCTTCTTCATTAATTGCTGCTAAAGGAATTAAACTTGAAGTGAAATATTCTCCATCCATTGTAACATAAACTGGAAAATCTTGTCCTTGAATTGAAAGAGTAACTTTATAAAAACCATTTTCTTCGACCACATTAATTAATTCTGCATTAGCTCCTTGTGCATTTGCAAAATCAAGAACAGCCTCTCCAGCAACATCTTCTGAAATAACAGAACCAGTTATACCTGAAAAACTTCCAATTACAAAAATAAACGTTATAACTCCTAAAACAATTGTTGAAAGAATCCACGGATTTTCCCTTAATTTTTTAGTAACAGTATCTTTTTTATCAACAACTTTTTCATTAACACCTTCTGAAATATTTTCATTTTCACTTTCCATTAAATAAAAATATGAAAAAGTCATTTAAAAACATTTTGGTAAAAAAAATTATCAATAACTATAAAAATATCTTTAATTTTATTTTAATATGGCATATGATATAATAGTCGGAAGAAATGCATCTGACAAAAAAGAGTTGGGAGACAAAGGTCTTGTTTTTATTGGTAAAGGTTATGTAAAAATGGGGCAATACACTTCTCTGAGTAATAAAATTTATATGGACATTGCAAGAAGTCATGTTATTCTTGTCGCAGGGAAAAGAGGTTCTGGAAAATCTTACACCCTCGGAGTTGTTGCAGAAGAACTCTCTAATCTTCCCAAGGAAACAAGCCAAAATATTGCTTCATTAATTTTTGACACAATGGGAATTTATTGGACAATGAAATTCCAAAATGAAAAAGATAAAAAATTATTACAGGATTGGGAACTAAAACCAAAGAATCTTCCTGTAAAAATCTTTGTTCCTTTTGGGCATTATGAAAATTATCTTGAAAAAGGGATTCCTGCAGATGAACAGTTTGCATTAGATGTAACTGAACTCAATCCTGAAGATTGGATTATTACCTTTGGATTAAAATTAACAAACCCCATAGCTGTTTTAATTGAAAGAACAATTACTAAACTAAAAAAAACAGGAGAATTCAATCTTCAGGAAATAATTTCAAATTTAGAAGCAGATGAAAAAACTTCAAGAGAAATAAAAAACGCAGCAGTAGGATTATTCGAAGCAGCAAACACTTGGGGAATTTTCGCAAAAAAACAAAAAGAATCAACCCAGGTAAAAGATTTAATTAATGCAGGTTCAACTTCAGTTTTAGATTTAAGTGTCTATAGTTCTATTGGAGCATTTAACGTAAGAGCATTAGCAATAAGCTTAATCTCAAGGAAAATTTTCAACCAAAGAATGGATGCAAGAAAAAAAGAAGAAATCAAATCCATTTCTAAAAATCTTGAATATTCCTCAATACAAGAAAAAAAAGAAACACCTTTAGTCTGGATGTTCATTGATGAAGCCCACGAGTTCCTTCCTTTAAATTCCAAAACAATTGCAACAGATGCTCTAGTTCAAATTTTAAGAGAAGGAAGACAGCCAGGAATTTCTTTGGTTTTAGCAACACAACAGCCAGGACAAATACATAGAGACGTAATGACTCAATCAGATATTGTAATCTCACACAGAGTTACTTCCCAGCCAGACACAGAAGCATTAAACCAAATTATGCAAAGCTATCTGTTAAATAGTATTCAAAAATACATGGACGAACTTCCAACACTAAAAGGTTCTGCAATAATTCTCGATGACAATTCAGAAAGAATTTATCCTTTAAGAGTAAAACCAAGATTTACTTGGCACGGGGGAGAAGCACCGACTGCAGTGAAAAGAGAAAAGAAATTATAAATAGATGTTCCTTCGAGAGGATAATAATTTATTTTCTATTATTTTTTAATTTATCAATTTTTAATGAGAGAATCATCAAACAGAAGAAGATTAACGAAATAACAAAACTAACATTCCTTTGAAATTCCAATCTCTTTCTTTCATTTCCACAGATATTTATATCTCTCATATTTAAATAAGCATCTTCTAAATCATTGCTATCGAGTTTTAACTCTTGTTTACACACATCATAATCAAATGAGGAATATATTCCTTTATAATTAATAAACATTAATACAGAAATTATAAAAAAGACTATCAAAATCCCAGATACCACCAAACCCCTATTTTCTTTAACTATCTTTTTCATTTCTATTAAGATCATAAAAGAAGGATTAGTTTTAAGTTTTTCTATAAAACCTGAAAATCAACCCTTAATCTAATTTTGTAAGGTGCAATTTCACCTGCTGATTTTACATTTAAAATTTTAATTTTCTTTTTGAATTTTTTAGCTTCTTGTTTTATTTTTTCTACGACTAAATCAATTTTGTCGGTATCACAAAAATCATAATAATAAATTCTTGTATTTTTTTTGCTTAACATAAAAGCTTGTTCAAGAAAACTATCTCTTAATTGAGGTCTTGGCATTACAATAACATCAAACTTTGCCCCTTGTAAAAATTCTTGAAGAGAATTTTTCGGGGCACACCCTTGGGTGTCAACACTAGAACCTATTACTCTCTTAATATCTCCAGAAACCAACTCAACTTTATCTTTTAATTTATTTAACTCAATATTTAATTTTGCATATTTGTTTGCTTCACGATTTAATTCATTTGAAAAAACTCTTTCTGCTTTGGAATTTTTAGCAATAATAATTGAAAAAGGTGCGACACCTGCAAACATCACCAAAACATTTTCTCCTTTTTTTATTTTTGAAGCAATTTCTTTTCTCTCATTACTTAATCTAGGAGAAAAATAAGTTGAATCAATATTAAACCTAAAAACACAACCATTTTCTTTATACAAAACTTCTTTTGTTTTTTCACCAGCTAAATACTTTGTAGAAATCTTTCTTAATCGACCTTTAATTCTTCCCTGTTTTTCTAAAACAGTTTTAACTGATTTTTGTTCTTTCAATAATTTTTCAGTAAATCTCTTTTTATCTTTTTGTTTAAACTCTTTAGGAAACCTAACAACTGCTATATTCCCTAAAATATCAAAAGCCCGTTGTTTTTTCATAAATCTTTTTAACCTCCTCTAAAAATTCTTCTGAATCTAAAATTGCATTTTCTGCGTCTTCCTTCAAGATATTCAAATCAAAACCATATAAAATTTCATGTCTATCTTCTCGTAAAATATTAAAAGAATTAATTAAATGTTGAGGGATTTTATCAGAATATTTTTCATTGATATAAACATAAGTTGCATAATGACTTTTTTCCTGGATCCCCTCTTTATATAATATGGCTCGTACAGCATGAAACATCGAAGTATAAACAGATAAAACTGAATTATTAAAAAATCCAGCACCAAATAATTTCTTCGCTTCCTCCAACTTTGCTTCAGCTATTTTTATACTTGAATTTGCTTTTTCTAAATTAGGAGAAATTTTTCTCAATATTCTTTTTTTAAAACAATCATTAACATCCATTTTATTCAACAATAGGTTTTTCACCTACCAAACAAACCCCCTTAGTAATTACTTCCTGATAAAATGCTTTATTTATTTTTGCTTGTTTTTTCCATTCAAACCAAGAGAAAATATGCGAATTAAGTTCTCTATCAAATTTCTTTTGATACTGAAAAATAATCTCCCTTATTTTTTTCTTATCTTTTCCAATCACCAATAAATCAATATCACTTTTCTCGTCATCCAACCCTTCTGCAATGCTCCCAAAAATAACAACATAAGAAACTTTTTTTTCTAATGCTTTGATTATCCCAGAATCTTCTACTTTCTTCAGAGAAAAAATAAGTTTTATATTTCTAAAAACAATTGAATCAAGATTTGCTTTAAAATATCTTAAATTAGCTTTTCTTTCATCTTTAATCAAATTCTCGTTCAAAAATAAATTCAAAAATCTCTGAGCACTATTCAAACTTATTTTCAATTTTCTGGAAAATTCTCTCAAATGAATTTCTTCGTAAGGATTTTCAACAAAAAAATTCAACGCTTTAAGTACCAAAAAACTGTATTCTTTTTTCATACAATTGTATTATATTTTGACATATTTAAACTTTTCTTTTTAAATAATATAAAACTTTATAAAAACAAATTCCGTACATCAATCATGCAAAAGAGGAATTTAATAATTGTTTTAGGATTATCTTTGATTAATTTTGTGAGTGCAGCTAGTTTTTCTTTAGAAAATGTTTTTGATGGAATTGATCCTTCAACAATTACTTTAGGTGCAGTTTTTATAATTTCATTTGCATTAATTTACTGGGCATTATCAAGGGTGATTAAAGATGGAACAACAGGGGAACCAAACAAAGGAATTGTAGGAGTAACTTCAATCACAGCCGCTCTTTTTGCAACATGGGGGATAAATACTTTAAATATTGATATAGAAAATTACTTAAAATTAGGATTAATTTTCGTAGCTTCATTTGTCCCAATAAATTTCATATTATCAAGAGTAATAAAAAACAAAACAACAGGGGAACCAAACAAAGGAATTGCAGGAATGATTTCACTTGCATTAGCCCTAATAATTACTTATGGGGTAAATACATTTGATTTTGATATAGAAAATTTATTTTTTGATATGGGACTTCCAACAGACATCTTTACGATTATACTCCCAATAATAACAATAATAATAATTATAGCAGGGATAATCTTTGCAATTGTAAAGTTCAAATTTGTGAGAAAGTATTTTCTATTTATCCTTGGAGGATTATTTTTTCTATTAAGTTTCATAGTATATGAAGGAAATAGATTGTTCATGATTATTCTTGCAGTTATTTCTGGAGTAATTGGACTTTTTCTGAAGTTTAAAAAAAAAGATAGTGTAGGGGGAGGAAATTATAATTATAAACAAACACGTGAAGAAAAAAGATATAGACAACAATTAGAAAAAGAGAAATATTATCAACAAAAAGATGTAAACAAGAAATTAAAGAGAAATTGGGAACAACAACAAAGAGAAAAACAAATGAAAGCTGTAGGGGAATTTGGAAAGAAATGGGGAGGAAAGATAGGGAAAGGTGCTGAAACTGTAGGAAAAGGAGTAAAATGGACAGCAAATAAAAGCACAAGACCAATAAGAAAAAGAATAAGAGCTCAAAAGATAGCAAATAGACGAGAAGAAAGATTAGCAAAAGAACAACCCGGGATTAGTAAATGGCAAAGAGCAAATTATAGAGCGAGATATAAAGAATTAAGAAAGCAATATGATAAAATTGGTAAGCAAAATCCCAATGATCCAAGATTACCAGGATTAGCACAAGAAGCAAAAAGATTAATTAAATTAATAAGATAAAACTAAAACCATTTAGTTAATTGATTTTGCTTTCTTTCCTCAAAAACTTTCCTTAATTTCTCCAATTGCTTATTAACTCTCTCTTCAGAAAAATCATGTTCTTCAACTAAAATTCTCTTTATTTTTTCCTCGTTAATTTTTTCAAACTCAAAACCAAAACCTTCAACATTTGGCTTATGAAATAATTCAAAAATTTCCTTCCAATCAAATTGATCTTCTTCAGGAAGACTATGAATCCTTTCTTTAACTTCTTCAAAAATTAAAACTGGTTGCTTGTACTTTTGCACAAGTTCTAATGCTTTTTTTTGCCCAATCCCTGGGACTCCTTTTGGATTATAATCTGTTCCAACAAGAATCCCCAGACAAATCAATTGATCTAAATCTATTTCCAAAACATCCAAAACTCTTTCCAAATCAATCAACTCTGGTTTTACCTCCACCCAACCAGTAAAAGTTTTTCTTCTTCTTGCTAAAGTTAAATTCCTGATTAAATTAGGAGTTCCAAAAAGAAGACTATCATAATCCTGACTTGCACTTGCATAAATATCCTCATTAATTTTACAAAGATGTGAAGCCTCTGCCTCTCCTTCTCCAGGAGCCTGAACAATAGGAATTCCCATTGCAATCAAAAGTTCTTTACTCTCTTTAATCATTTCATCGTCAAGACGAATCAACTGACTCCCATATCTTCTCATTGCAGACAAATCCTCTTTTTGTTTAGCTTCTTCATATCTTTCTTTAGCCAAATCTCTTCCTTCCTGCCTTTTTTTATGTGTCTTAGATTTTAATTCAGGTGCCTTGCCATCAAAAACATAAACTAATTTTATTCCCTCTGAAAGAAGAGAAATATTTCTATAAAAAACTCCAGAAAGATGACTTGTAACCCTTTTCTTATTATCCATTAAAGGAGTTCCATCTACCTGCCTCACACTAGAAAGAAACTGATACAAAGTATTAAACGCATCAACACAAAGAGTTTTTCCTTTTAAATCTGAAATTTCAATTTCCTTACGCGGAATAATGTCTTTAATATTTAATCCCATTAAAAAATAAAGTACTAGAAATATAAATAGTTATCTAATCAAAAAGAGATAATTGTGATTCATTAGATAAATTTCTTTTAGGAGTTTCAACAAGAACTTTATTTCCAAAAGAAGTTACAGAATAAGGTTTCATAAAATAAACAAAATTATTAAACCCATCTTCAAGAGCTTCATTTTCAGCTTGAGATTTATTATCATAAGGTCCAACAACCTCTCTTATAACACATTTTAAAAAATCATAAGTTCTAGATACTAAAACCCCTCTCCCCGGAACATAATCACCAAATTCACAAGAGATAGTTCCTTCCACTTGATTATTCACATTAACTTCTCTCTTAATTTTTTCTGCTAAATCTTCTAAAGAAGTTGGACTATTTGTTCTTTTAATTTCATTCCTAATCTTATCCAAAGATTTTCTAAATAATTCTCTATCTCCTTCCATAATATAACTACTTTAAAGGGGTATATAAATCTTATTATTTAGAATATTCCTAATGTTTAAATAATTAAAATCCTCCTTAAATTAATGAAAACAGACTTCATCCCAATAGACTATGGCTATTTTGATTTCCAGGGAAAAAACTACGCAAAAATTATAGGAAGAAATCAAGAAGGAAAAAGAGTTTGCATAATTGATTCTTGCCCTGTTTACTTATGGGCGATATTAAAAGATAATCTAAAACAAGATAAAATAAACAAGCTAATTAAAGAAATAAAAAAAATAAAACTTGATTTAAAGGGGAGAAAAACAAAAGTAGAAAAAGTAGAATTACATGAAAAAAATTATTTAGGCAAAAAAGTAAAAGCAATAAAAATTTTTGCAACAAATTACAAAGACTTACATGATATCACCGATAAATTAGGGATGCCTGAAATAGAAAAAAGAAGAGGATATGATCTAGGATTTATTTCTCATTACATTATAGAGAGAGAAATTACTCCTTTATGTTGGTATGAAATTGAAGGGGAAATGTTAAATAATTCTCAAGAATTTGGGGGAATAGACATGGCTCTTGATGTTGATTTTTGCATTAAACTTGAAACATCTAAAAAAATAAAAGAGGAGAAAAAATTCACCCCAAAAACACTTGCTTATGATATTGAAACAGATGAATTAAAAATAGGTCAGGGAGAAATTCTCATGGTTTCTTTAGTTTCAGAAAATTTCAAAAAGGTTATAACCTGGAAAAAATCTAAACAAAAACCCTCTTGGGTGGAATACGTTGAAGATGAAGCAGAACTCTTGGAAAAATTTGTTGAATATGTTAGAGAGATATCCCCAGATTTTCTTGTAGGATATTTTTCAGATGGATTTGATTTACCCTATCTAAAAGCAAGAGCAGAAAAACACAATGTAAAACTCTCTCTAGGATTAGACGACAGCCAGCCAAAATTTACAAGAGGAATAAATTTAAAAGGAAAAATAAACGGAATTGTCCATATAGACCTTTTAAAATTCATTAAAACCGCTTACTCTCAATACATGCAATCTGAAACACTTTCATTAAATGAAGTTTCAAAAGAATTTTTAGGAGATACAAAAAAAGATTTTAAATTAAAACATTCTTCAAAAATAGAAGAAAAAGATTGGGAGAAATATTATGAATACAACTTACATGATTCTGTTTTAACATTAAAATTATTTGAAAAAATGTGGCCAGACCTTTTAGAATTTTCAAAAATAATGAAAGAACCAATTTTCGAGGTCTCAAGAAATGGTATGTCAAAAAATGTTGAATCTTATATTCTGCACAACCTAGAAAAATTTAATGAAATACCTGAAAAAAAACCAGGATATCATGAGATTTCTGAAAGAAAACAAAGAGGAAAATATCAAGGAGCTTTTGTTTTTGAACCTACCCCAGGACTTTATGAAAACATTGCAATGTTTGACTTTACAAGCAGTTATGGAAGTGTTATTGTAACTTATAATTTATCTAAATCAACATTTTTAGAAAAAGAAAAAGAAAATTCTTATAACATAGAAACAGAAGGTAAAAAAATTTATTTCACTAAAAAACAAGGATTCTTCCCTGAAATGTTAAAAGAAATTATAGAAAAAAGAAAAAAATACAAACAAGAATTAAAACAAAACCCAGATGTAATTAAAAAAGCAAGAAGTAATGCCTTTAAACTTTTAGCAAACGCAGCTTATGGTTATCAGGGTTTTTTCGGTGCAAGATATTATTGTGAAGAAGCAGCTGCAGCAACAGCAGCTTTCGCAAGAAAATTAATAAAAGAATCAATAGAAAATATAAACAAAGAAGGATATAAAGTTATATACAGCGACACTGATTCAATAGCATTTCTTCAAAACAAGAAAACAGAATCACAGGTTTTAAAATTCTTAAAAAAATTAAATTCAGAACTTCCCGGAATAATGGAGCTTGAATTAGAAGGATTTTTCAAAAGAGGTTTATGGGTTACAACAAGAGCCGGAACATCAGGAGCAAAAAAGAAATACGCACTTTTAGGAAAAGATGATAAAATAAAAATAAGGGGATTTGAAACAGTCAGAAGAGACTGGTGTGGATTGGCTAGACAAACACAAAACAGAGTAATAAGACAAATTTTGAAAGACGGAAATGAAAAAAAAGCTTTAGAAAATGTTAAAGAAGTAATTAAAAAAATAAAGCAAAGAAAAATAGACAAAGAAGATTTAATTATAAAAACCCAGCTTAAAAAACCAATTTCAGAATATAAAGCAATTTCTCCCCATGTAATTGCTGCAAGAAAAATGAAAGAAAAAGAAATTCCTGTAAGCCAGGGAAATTTAATTGAATATTATATTGCAGAAACAAAAGATAAAAAGAAATTAGTTAGAGATAAAGTAAAACTCCCTAATGAAAAAGGGGAATACAACATAGATTATTATTTAAACAAACAAATTCTTTCAGCAGTAGAAAATATTTTTCAGGTTTTTAATTTAAATATAAAAGAAATAATAGAAGGAAAAAAACAAATGACTTTAGGAGATTTTTGAAATTTAACTTTGGAATTTAATATTAACTTTAAAGTAGTAAAGAAACAAAAGATTTATAAAGAGGAGATTAATTCTATTTTTAAAGAAATTAAAATGAATAAAAAATATAAAATTGAGTATGACAAACTAAAGAATTGTGGCTCTGGTGCACTTGTTAGAAAGAAAATTTCAGGGGATACTTCCATGGGAAAATATTTAGGAATAGTAATTAAAATAGACAAAGAAAATGTTTTAAAAGAATCATATTTTAAAAAAAATAAAGAACTTTCTCCAGAACAAGTAAAAGAAATTTGTTTAGATGCATTTAAAACCCATTATAAATGGCTAACAACAAGTGATAAATATGATGTTCCAAATATACCCGGTACTCTTGAATCTTTTATCACTAAAGTAGGATAAAGATAAATCTTTTAAGACGCCCAATTTCTTTTTTATTAATTCTCGAATTTTAGTTTAACTATATTTTTGCTCTCTCACTTATTGAACATATCAAATTCTTATAAAAAAAATGACTTTAGGAGATTTTTAGTTATTTAGCAAGAAATTGTAATATGTGAATAGTCATTATTCCGCAACCAATAGCAATTCTTATACTTCTTGTAAGTTGTTTTTTAATTCCCATATTTTTATGCTCACTTATTCTATAAACTCCTTCTATTATTAAAAAAATTGCAATAGAAAAAGCAAGTAAATCCATAGTTATAGGGTCTAAATAACTACAACCACTATTAACCGATTCTTGACCAATCAATTGAACACTCATAACAATAATTATTACAAGTAAACATAAAATTCCAGTAAAAATTTTTGTTTTAGTAAAACTTGTCATCCTCTTTTTCTTCATTAATAGAAAAATGACAAACCATTTAAATACGTTTTGATAAAAGAAAATATGAATAAAGAAAAAATAATCAAAGCAGGGAAAATAGCATCAGAAGTTAAAGAATATGCAAAATCAATTATAAAAAAAGATATGCCTCTTTTAGAAATAGCTGAAAAAATAGAAGCTAAAATAATTGAATTAGGCGGAAAACCAGCTTTTCCAACAAATCTTTCAATTAATGAAATTGCTGCACATTTTACTCCGTCTTACAATGATGAAACTCTTGCTTCAGGACTTTTAAAAATAGATTTGGGAGTTCATGTTGATGGTTGGCTTTCAGATACTGCATTTTCTTTAGACTTAGAAAATAATCAAGAAAATCAAAAACTTATAGAAGCATCTGAAAAAGCTTTAGAAAATGCAATAAAAATTTCTAAAAAAAATATTTCCACAAGTGAAGTAGGAAAAACAATCCAAGAAACAATTGAATCTTATGAATTTGCTCCAATAATTAATCTTTCTGGACATTCAATGGAAGAATATGAATTACATTCTGGAATAACAATTCCAAATATTGACGATAAAAAACAAATTTTTCTTCAGGAAGGACTTTATGCAATAGAACCTTTTGCAACATTTGGAAACGGGAAAGTTCATGATGGAAAACCTTCTGGAATTTATATGATTATAGATACAAAAAATCCAAGAAGCCAAATTGCAAGAGAAGTTTTAGATTTTGTTTCAGAAGAATATCAAACACTTCCTTTTTGTTCAAGATGGATTATAAAAAAATTAGGAACAAAAGCATTATTTGGATTAAAACAATTAGAAAACAATGGAAACTTACATCACTTCCCACAACTCATAGAAACATCACACTCAAAAGTTGCCCAAACAGAAAACACAATTTTAATTGAAAAAGATAATGCGATTGTGACTACAGAATAAATTATTTTTTACTCACTTTTATTTTTCTAATATCTTCAAAAGAACTTAAGAAATTCTCTCCTGCTTTTTTATTAGAAGCCTGGAATTTTAGATTTAATCCAGATTTTGTGTGCAAATCAATTTCTGAATATAAAACAACAGGAATCTGATAATTATTGTTAAACCTTTTATCAGGACCTCCACTTTTATTCATATATTTCCAATTATGTCCAACTACTTCTGTATCTTTTGGAACTCCTTGGTCTTCAATAAATTTTGTTATAAGGGTATTAATCTGTAATTCAGAATAAAGAGCTATACCTACTTTTTTTCCTTGATATATTAAAATCCTATCGGGAAAGAAATAATATTGTTTATTATCAATTTTAAAACCATAAGGAATTATATTTGAATCAAAAAAAGGTGGCAATTCTTGGAGAATCTGAAATGATTTTCTATTAACCAAATTTGAAGCTCCTGAATTTCTTTTCCAATCATCAGTTAATTGTTGGGTTTCAATTCTCCAAATTTTATCTGTTTTTTTAAATTCTTCAAATCCATCGTTAATCTTATCAAATGGACTTTTGATTTCTTTATCCAATTCATAAACAATGGTTACTGTTTTTCTTTCCACATCTTTTTTAAATAAATAAGAGTAGGAAGCGATTGATAGAAGGATCATTATAAAAGTTAACCATCCAGGAGAACCTGCTCCTAAAGCAATAACAAAAATAATTATAGAAGATATTAGGGAAATGGTGCTATATTTTACTAAAGAATTTTTTTTCAGTAATTTCTGTAAGCAAATTATCTGGTGATGAATTTTGAAAATTCTTTATGTCCGCACTTTCAATACGATTTTTTTCAATCTCCTGTTCTGGGATTTCATATTTTGTCTTTTGTTTATAAGACTCAGAAAAACCACCGATTTTTTTTCTGTAATAAAATCCTTGACGACCTAAATGGATAAAGGTTCCATTTGGTCCAACAGATAATCTTGCACCTTTAATTCCTGTTGAAATCCCAATACCCCTTGTTGAAAAATTGAGTGCAAAAGGTCCAAATGATTTCCTTCTCCTAATGAAAAAACCCATAAAATAAAAGTGAGTTAATTTATATATAAACTTTTTGTAGATTACCTTCTTTCTCTTAACCTATAAAAATTCTTAAGCATAACAACCTACTTTCCCTTCTTAACAACTTTCTTCTCAACTTTCTCTTTCTTAATTTCAGGCTCAATTATCTTCCCACTACTTTCCAAAGTTTCTTTTAATGCTTTATCAAAATCTTCTTTTGTTATTACCATTTTTAACTTATCTGATTTTTTAGTCTTGTAATATTTTTTAATTGCATTTATTCCTGCTTTTCTGCATAAAGATTCTATATCTGCTCCTGTCCAGGAATCTGTTTTATCAACATAATCTAAAATATTCAAAGATTTATCAAGAGGCATTGTTCTTGTATGAACCTTAAAAATTTCTTCTCTTGTTTTTTTATCAGGGATTCCAAGTTCAACTATCTCATCAATTCTTCCTGGCCTCAATAAAGCAGGGTCAATTAAATCTGGTCTGTTTGTCGCAGCAATAACAACAACCTTCTCTAATTCCTCAATTCCATCTAATTCAGTTAATAATTGATTAACAACTTTTTCAGTAGAATCTGACAAAGAACTTCCACGGGATTTTGAAATAGAATCAAATTCATCAAAAAAGATTATTGAAGGAGCAACCTGCACAGCTTTCTTAAATATCTCCCTGACATGTTTTTCAGATTCTCCAACCCATTTTGAAATTAATTCAGGACCTTTTACTGAAATAAAATTTGCATTTGCTTCTGTTGCAACAGCCTTGGCTAAAAGAGTTTTCCCTGTTCCAGGAGCACCAGTTAACAAAACACCCTTAGAAGGTTTGATTCCTGCCTTGACATATAAATCAGGTCTAATCAAAGGTAACTCCACCAACTCCCTTAACTTATCCTTAGCTTTTTCCAATCCCCCAACATCACTCCATCTTACATGAGGTTTATTTATCAAAACTTCCCTCATTGCAGAAGGCTCCACAGTTCTCCCGGCATCAATAAAATTCTCCCTTGAAACTTTTATCTTATCCAAAATCTCAGTTGGAATTTTTTCCTGCATATTTTTAAGTTCTGAAAAATAAGGCTTTATTGATTTAAGAGCAGCCTCCTTGCATAAAATATCTATATCTGCTCCAGTATACCCAATTGTTCTTCTGGCAATCTCATCAAAATTCACATCTTTAGCCAGAGGCATACCTCTTGTATGAATCCTCAAAATCTCTTTCCTCCCTTCCTCACTAGGAGGATTAATTTTTAATTCCCTATCAAATCTTCCAGGTCTTCTCAAAGCCTCATCAATATCATCAGGTCTGTTTGTTGCAGCCATTACAACCAACTGCCCACGAGATTTCAAACCATCCATTAAAGTCAATAATTGAGCAACAATCCTCTTCTCTGTCTGATCTATCCCCTCTCCTCTCTTCGGAGCAATGGAATCAATTTCATCAATAAAAATTATAGAAGGGACGTTTTTTTCTGCTTTCTCAAATATTTCCCTGATATGTTTTTCACTCTCTCCATAAAACTTAGACATTATTTCTGGTCCTGCTATTGAAAAAAATGCAGCATCTGTTTCAGTTGCAACAGCCTTAGCTAAAAGAGTTTTCCCTGTTCCAGGAGGACCTGTTAATAAAACTCCTTTTGGAGCCCCAACACCAAGCTTCTGAAATACTTCTGGATGCTTCATTGGAAGCTCAACCATTTCTCTGATAGACTCTATCTCATTTTTCAATCCTCCAATATCCTCATAAGAAATACCAGTTGAACGCAAATCACCTGAATAAACTTCATCAGAAACAATAATTTTTGTTGAAGGAGAAACAACCACATTTCCTTTTGGATTTAGTTTAGAAATAACATAACTCAATTTTGTTCCAAATACATCAATAACAATAACCTGATTTAAAACAAGAGGTCTGTCTAATAATTTTAAATGAAAATATTCAACAGGGTCGTTGCTGAACCTTACCCCTTCCTGCAACGGAGAAAGAGTTATTGATTTGGCTTCCTGAAAATCTGTTTTAAAAATCTCTATTTGCTCGCCTATTGAAGCATTTATATTTGAACGCGTAACCCCATCCAGCCTTATAATTTCTTTTGCTTCATTTTTCTTTAAAGCCCTCATAACCTTAACAACTCCTAAAACTTTTCCTTTAATCGCTATTAAATCCCCAGAAACCAAATTAAGAGAATCCATAACTTCAGAAGAAATCCTGGCAACACCTTGATCTATATCTTCCTGCATTGATTCTGCAACTTCTAAATTTATTATTTGTTTTTTAGTCATTTTCTTTTTTCAAAATAAATCTCCAAAACTCCATTTTTAAAAGTATGATTAACTTTTTTATGATTTACAAAACTAGGAAGTATCTTTTTAAAATATTCCCCTCTGCTTAATTTCCTTGCAAGATATTCCTGAATATTTTCAAGATTATTTTTCTTGGCAGTTATTTCTATTTCTTTTTTTGTAATATCAACCTTTATATCTTTTTCAGAATAACCAGGCAATTCAAAAACCAAAAACAATTTATCTTTGGTTTCTATAAAATCAATTATTCTTTCATCATCTTCTCCTTTAATAATATTCTCCGAGCTATGTAAATTTGATCTTTGACCAAAAAAGTCTCTTACAATATTTTCAAAAGGGTCTTCATCAAAAAAACTCATTTTATGCCCCTAGTAAAAATCTTTTCAGAAGATTTTCTCTCAGACCTACTTGGTTCGGGGCCTCGAAGAGGTCTTGTCCCTCCTTGGGATACTCGCACCTTCTTGGTGTACGCACGAAGTGTGTCCCTTATACACCCAAGGGTGTAAAAATTTAATTTATTAATTTTTATCATTTTATCCTAAATAACTATTCTCCACAGGTATTGCTGCCTTTGCAGATTTTAAATAATTCTCCTCAATTTTTTTATAAACTTCAATGGTTGATTTATTTACACTTGGCTTAACTTTATTTAAAGCCCCGTCAAAATGTTTTTTCTTTACTTGATCTGAATCTATAGATTCCCTTAAAGCCAACATTGCAGCTTCCCTAACCAATGCTTCTAAATCTGCCCCGCTATAACCAATTGTCTTTTTAGCTAAATCCTTAATTTTAACATCCTTAGCCAAAGGCATATTTTTTGTATGAATCTCCAAAACTTTTAATCTACCTTCTTCTTCAGGAGTATTAACTAACAAAATTTTATCAAATCTTCCAGGCCTCAATAAACCTGGGTCCAACATATCTGGTCTGTTTGTCGCTCCAATAACAAGAACATCATGCAAATCCTCAAGACCATCCATTTCTGCAAGCAACTGATTCAATACTCTCTCAGTAACCTTTGTCCCTGTTTCTGATCCTCTCTTCCCTGCCAAAGAATCAACCTCATCAAAAAATATAACACAAGGAGAAACTTGTCTTGCTCTCTCAAAAATCTTTCTCATCCCTTCTTCTGATTTACCAACCCACATGCTTAACAAAGAAGGTCCTTTAACCTGAATAAAATTAGCTTCTGATTCTTTTGCAACAGCCTTAGCCAATAAAGTCTTACCTGTTCCAGGAGGACCATAAAGCAAAATTCCCCTTGAAGGCCGAATACCCATTCTTGTAAAACTCTCAGGATATTTCATAGGCCATTCCACAGCTTCTTTTAATTCCATTTTAACAGAATTTAATCCTCCAATATCCTCCCACCCAATATTTGGAGTCTCAACCAAAACTTCCCTCATTGCAGAAGGTCGAACAACTTTCAAAGCATCCATAAAATTTTCTTTTTTAACAATTAACTTTTCTAAAATCTCATGAGGAATTTGCTCTTCTTCATCTAATTTCATTTGAGGCAGAAACTTCCTTAAAACACTCATAGCAGCCTCCTTGCTCAACGCCTCTAAATCAGCACCAACAAAACCATGCGTTACAGAAGCAATCTCATCTAATTTAACACCCTTTGTTAAAGGCATACCTCTTGTATGAATTTTTAAAATTGAAAGTCTTCCTTCTTTACTCGGAACATTAATTTCTACTTCCCGGTCAAATCTTCCAGGTCTTCTTAATGCAGGATCAAGAGCATTAACTCGATTAGTTGCTCCAATAACTATAACATTCCCTCTTCCTTTAAGACCATCCATCATCGTTAATAATTGACTAACAACTCTCCTTTCAACTTCCCCTCCCACCTCTTCTCTTTTTGGAGCAATAGCATCTATTTCATCAATAAAAATTATAGTTGGTGCAGTCTTCTCTGCTTCTTCAAAAATATCTCTAATTTTTTTTTCACTTTCTCCATAAAACTTAGACATTATTTCTGGTCCATTAAGCAAAATAAAATTAGCTTCTGATTCATTTGCAACAGCCTTAGCTAAAAGAGTCTTACCTGTTCCAGGAGGACCATGCAATAAAACTCCCTTTGGAGGTGCTATTCCCAATTTCTGAAAAATTTCCGGATGCTTCATAGGAATTTCTACCATCTCCCTTATTTTCTTAATCTCTTCAGAAAGCCCACCAATATCTTCATAATTAATCTCAGGGATTTTTTCATCAGTTATTTCAACAGCTTTAGGATTTAATGTAACTTCTGTATTTTCAGAGATATAACATGGCTGATTTGGATTTGCATTAACAACTAAAAATTTAATTTGAGAAATTCCTCCGCCCAAATTTCCAAAACCCATGTTTTCAAACGCATCGCCAAATAATCCTCCAAGATCTTCATTAAGTCCCATCTCTGAAAATAAATCTCTTCTTCTTTGTACCCCTCCTAAAACAACAAGGTCTCCTTTTACAAGAGTTCTTCCTAAAAGCCCTCTCCTTAAACTTTCAGGATCTCCCTGAACCATAATTCCTTTTTGTGCAGGAGCAATCATTATTTTTTTTGCTTCTTTAACCTCTGCCTTAGAGATTGTAACAACATCTCCAATACCTGTTTTTGCATTTCTTCTTAAAATACCATCAATTCTTATAATTCCTTCACCAACATCAGCAGGATAAGCTTTATCTGCAATAGCAACTGTTTCCTTCCCACCTTTTATAAGAATAACATCTCCTCTTTTAATCCCTAACTCTCTCATTATTTCACTATCTAATCTAGCAATTCCCTTATATGCATCATCCTGCAATGCTTCAACAACTTTTAATTGAATTTCTTTTTTATCCATTTTTTATTTTTTTAATTCATGAAAATTTAAAGATAATCTTCCCATATCTTCAAAACACAATTTAACCATATTGTCCATAATTTTTTTTTGCTCATTCATAAATGAAACTATTTCCTTTGGGATTGAAACAGCATAACTATTTCCTACAAGTCTCATCTTAACTCTAAATTCCTTATTTTTTAAATTTATAAATTTAATGTACTCTTGCTCATCAACAGGGTGAATCAATTTTTCATGACATTTTGGACAAATCATGGCTCTAAACAAAAATCCACTTTTAACAATCTTAGCTTTTTGCATTTTAAAATTACATTTCCTGCACAAAATTGTGTTATCAAATATATCTGACATTTTTAAGGTATATACTTTAAGTATATACACAAAAGATATACTATTTAAATGTTTTGGGAATAAAACATTTTAAAAACAAAAATATCCTCTTCTTTAAAATGAAAACTAAAAAAATATTAAATACAACAAAAAAATTTTTAGAAAAGTTTTGGTTTTTATTATGGAAAGATAACAGCTTAAAGGGGTGGCTTATCTCAATAATTTTCCTTTTTGTCTTAATAAAATTTATTCTCTTTCCTGGTTTAAGTTTAATCACAGGAACTGCCTTGCCTTTAGCAATTGTTGAATCCTGCAGTATGTATCATGAAGGAGATTTTCTCTCTAACTTTAATAATTGGTGGGAAAAACAAGAAACAAAATATTCTCAGTTTAATTTAGAAAAAAATGGATTTGAAAATTTTATATTTAAAAAAGGTTTTAACAAAGGAGACATATTATTTATTATTGAAGCAAAACCAGAAAAACTAAAAATAGGAGACGTAATAATCTTTAATGCAGATAAAAAAAATCCAATAATTCACAGAATAATAAAAATTGAAAATCAAGACGGAGAATACATTTTTTCAACAATCGGGGACAATAATAATGGACAATTAAGTTTAGAAAAAAATATCAAAGAAGACCAGTTAGTAGGAAAAGCTATTTTCAAAATTGCTCCTTTAATAGGCTGGGCAAAATTAATCTTTTACGAAAACTTAAGACCTACCTCAGAAAGAGGTTTATGCGAACAAAACTAAAACAAAAACTTTTTAAAGAAAACTAATTAAAAATTAAGATGGAATTTTGTCTAACAATAACCAAACTTGTTGATACAGAATTAGTAAGGGGGAATCTATAATGGAATTCTGTCCTAAATGCGGTGCAGTGCTTATTCAAAAAAGAAAAAATGCTGGATGCCCAAGATGTAATTATTCTGCAAAAGGAAAAGCAAAAATAATTGCTTCTGAAAAAATAGAAGAAAAAAAAGAAATAGAAGTAATTTCAAACAAAGATTCTCAAGTTCTACCTATAGTTGGAGAAGAATGCAAGAAATGTGGAAATAAAGAAGCTTATTTCTGGACAGTTCAAACTCGTTCAGGAGATGAAGCAGAAACAAAATTCTTCAAGTGTACAAAATGTGAATTTACTTGGCGTGAATATAGGTAATTAATTCTTAGCAGACAACATCTTTTTAAATCAAAAGTTATTTACTGAATTACGGCTCCGTAGCTTCCCAAGGAGGGATGATCTGCTTTGCAGACCTCAGCCTTTTAAGTTACTTCGCAGTCGCCCCAAAAATGGCTCCGTAGCTCAGCTTGGTCAGAGCACCAGACTCTTAATCTGGGTGTCGAGGGTTCAAATCCCTTCGGGGCCATTTCTAATTTTGGTAAAATGGTAAGAAAATTATTAGTAAAGTTTAAAGGGATTAAATTATTCTATTATTTATGAAGAAAAGAAATCCTAAAAGCGAAGGAGAAGAATTAATCGGAGAGTTTTTTACAGAGAACGACATCAAATTTGAAGAAGAAAAAGAGATACTTAATCTTAAAGGAGATAAATTTCAAAAAAGAGTGGCGGATTTTTATCTACCTAAATACAAAGTTTATGTAGAATTCTTTGGCCAATGGAATGTTAGTGATTTCCATAAAAATAGATATAAAAATAAAAAGTATGTCTATAAAGAAAATAATGTTTCTTGTATCTATCTCTATCCAGATAATTTGGGAATACTCAATTTCATTTTTAAAAGGAGATTAAAAGATGTTTTAAGAAGTCATAAAAACAGAAAAAAAGAATTGTATAAATTCTATTTTGACAACTTTTTAGAAAAATCTGGGATATCAATCTTGATAATATTCATATTAATTTTTGCTGTTGGTAATTTTTGGGCGTATGTTGGTTCAGGAGTTTTATTCTTAGGGACAGTGTATGAATTTTTTATTAAAGAAATTTTAAAAAATTAAAAAAACACCCAGAGCCACCCCCCTTCCCAACCTTTTCAAATTCCTAGCAAGAATTGCTCTTTGCTCAATTTTTCTAGTCACCAAAATTCTCTTCTTTCCTTTTGAAGTTGGATTTTTTATTGTCTGCCCAGCTTTTGCATTTATAATCACATCAAGAAGTCTTAAAGGAATTTTCTCTTCTTTAGGAATTTCCAAATCATAATGAAGTTTTCCAAGTCTGTGGATTGCTCTTTGAATCCATTTCTTTACCATAACACAAAATAGATATTAGAATATATAAATTATTTTTTTCTGGATGGGGATTGAATTTTTCCCCTAATAGTTTTTATGTTCTTTTGCCAATCTTCCTTAGACATAATGTGCTTTGGTTCTTTATTGGAAAGAACATCCAAAGGAGAATACTTTTCATTCTCAGCTCTTAAAAAAAAGTGAAAGTGAATATGGGGCATATGTTGGTTTGCTGATTCACCATTATTATTAATAAGATTAAACCCATCAAATTCTCCGTTGTCAATAAATTCCATTGATATTTTTTTTATCATATCTCTAATCTCTAGAACTTCTTCATCATTAAGATCTCCTATAAAATCAACATGACGATTAGTTATAATCATGAGGTGTCCAAAACTTAGTGGACTACGTGGGTAAATCATTAAAGCATACTTACCCTTAAGAATAAGTTGCTGATCTAATTCTTCTTTTTCACAAAACGAACATTTTCTATTTTCCATATTTTCTCCGGATAATTTCCAAAATGAATTTGGAACCACGTTCCCCTTTGTCATTAATATAATAATCTTCTCCAGATAATTTTCTAATACACCAACCTTTTCAAATTCCTAACAATTTTACGCAATGCTAACTACTATAAAACCAGTCTTATTCAGGGCGATGATAAATTAGAATCATCTAATTAGTCTTTGTATATTCTCGATAGCATCTGCAACTTCTCTACCTTTCTTGGTAAGTTGTATAATTTTTATTCGCCCCTTTTTTTCAAATACAACTAACTTCAAGATTTCTAAGGTTTGCAAAATCTTCACTGCATGGCTGTAAGTACAATCTACTTCCTTAGCCAAAAGACTACCATACCTCATCCTTGTATTCTTTTTCAGAGAAACCAACATAAGAGCCGGCTTTCTTCTAAAAAAGACATCAAAATTGTCTTTCATTTGAAAACGTTCATCATCCAATTAAAGCAAGATTCCCAGATTCAACCGAGAGTATTTCTTTCATTTAATATGCATGATTTAACCTATATATTCCAGACAGTATATCCCTTATAAATCTTTTGATAACCTCGACGTTACCCCCAATCAATAAGGAATTTTCACGATTTCACAAAGTTTATTAACAAAAAACTTATTTTTATTTCATGAAAAAGAAATCAAAAATTTTAGCAATTGGAGATCTTCACGGAGACACAGGTCTGGTAAAAAAATTAGCTAAAAAAGCAAAAGATGAAAATGTGGATTTAGTCATATTAACAGGGGACCTGACATTCGCAGAACAATCTACAAAAAATCTAATTGGTCCGTTTATAAAAGAAAAAAAACAAGTTCTGTTAATTCCAGGAAACCATGAATCTGTAGCAACAATAGATTTTCTAGCAGAAATGTATCCAAACACAAAAAACATTCATGGATATTCTTTCAAAAAAGGAGGCATAGGAATTTTCGGGGCAGGAGGAGCAAACATGGGGATAAACACTGTGAGAGATTCAGAAATTTTTGATTTATTAAAAAAAGGTCATGAAAAAATTAAAGATTTAAAGAAAAAAATAATGGTAACCCACATGCATCCTAAAGGAAGTAAAGCAGAATTCTCAGGATTTGAAGGAAGCAGAGCAATAAAAAAAGCAATAAAAGAATTTCACCCAGACATTGCAATTTGCTCGCACATTCACGAAGCTTCAGGAATAGAAGAACAAATGGGGAAAACAAAAGTAATTAATGTCAGCAGAAAAGAAAAGATTTTTGAGATCTAAAATTGGAATAAAAAAAGTACATCAAAAAGGAAGTTCATTTGAAGTATTTCTTCTCGGGAAAAAGCTTTATTCTTCAGAAATTTTTTCTGTTCCACAGTAAATTTCTTCAACATTAAGAATTATTCCTGATTTTGGAGATATTACCAGACTTGATCTTTTATCTTCAATCCACTCAACAGTATCCTTAAATATCTTATCATCTCTATGAAATTCAGTGGTGCCTTTAATTTGATAAGATTTTTTATTTTCTTTATCTAATACAACAAAAGAGATTCTAGGATTTTCAAGTAAGTTTTCTAAGGTTTTAGAAAATTTATTATTTGCAATTAAAATTTGTTTATCATTATACACTTTAAGAAATTTCAGATAGATAATGTTTGGAATACCCTCTTTTGTTGAAGTTGACAAGATATGCAATTCTTGCTTATTAATTATTTCTTGTATGTATTTTGGAATTTTCATAATAAAATAAAAGATTAAGTTACTTATTTAAAACTTTTGCTTAAATTAAATTGCTAAAGCCTTTTTCTCGATTTCATATAACAACTTTTAATCAAACTCTTCATTCAAAACATCTAAATTTTCTGAGATTAATCTAAAAATTTATAAAAGAACCTTAATCTTAATTTAACAAGGTAAATAACATGAGTCTATTGAAAAAATTATTCGAAAAGAATCCAAAAATTGATTTCTCCCAATCAATCTTTTTTGTTAGACAATTTAGACAGAAGAATTATGACAGAGAAATTGATGAAGGAATGTCATCTGGAATGAAAAGGTATGCAACATTGGATGTGACAAAGCTCTCTAAAAAACAAGCTAGACAAGTTATTGGAGAATTAATAGAAGAAGTACAAGATTTTAGTTTATGTAAACTTGTTCAATTAGCAGGTTTTACTAAAAAAGATAAACGTTATTTAATCTTAAGTGGAGAATCTCATATATTCTATGAGAAATCTACAAAGGATGTAATTTTAAACAGGATGAAAAGTACTACAAAAGAATTACCAGTTGAATATCTAAAAGCACATGTAACGCCACTCATTCAAGGAGAATTGTATAAACCAACTAATTTAGGTCCATACGGAAGTACTGGAAATCCTTGTTTAGGAATTTCACAACATCCTGATGCACAAAAACTAAGAGAAAAAGGGATAATAAAATAATTTACACCAGTCCATTATATTTTTCTTCTATTTATCTTCATTTTAACAAAACCCCAATTCTAAATCAGGCATAATAAATTTTATCAAATTTAGTCCAGAAAATAATTAATGTCAGCAGAAAAGAAAAGATTTTTGAGATCTAATACAAAAATTTTGGATTCATAATACCCTTAGCTTTTATATTAAACTTTTTTATCAACTCTTGACTAACCCCTTTCTTAGAAAGGTACTTTGATATTTTCTCAAGAGAATTCACTTCTTCTCTAATCGGTCCACTTCCTTTACCTGAAGTAAATCTAACTTCCAAAAAAGTTGAATTTCTTAGGAGATAATTAAACACACAAAAACTATTTTGATTTAGGTCCAATTTCTTCTAATCTTTTTTTATTCTTAATATATCTCAATGCAATTTTTTCAAGACCTTTTTCAGAATGAATGTCTTTTATTCCATCAAATAATAATTTTGCCCCTTCTAAAACAGGATACAAATTTGGGTTATTTTTTACATAATTTGGGATTACTTTTTGAGGAGATATTTCTGTATCTTGTATTAATTGATGTATTCTTTGAATAAAAAAGCCCATCTGACTTTCCCTTTCTTCAGGAGTTTTTGAAGGCATATAATGTGAGATAAATTCATGAGATTGATATGCTGGGAAAAAATGCATCCCTCCAAAATTATCATTTGGTGCACCATAAGGGCTTCTAATATCTGTTCTTAACCCAATAACAAATTTTCCCATTAATTTTGCGTAAGAACTTTCAACAACAACACCTTCATCAAGAGGTTCATCAAAATTCGCTAATACAACATCACTTTTCGGGATAAAAACCCCCATGTCAAGAAAATAAATTACATTTTGAACTGCAGAACTAATTTGGTCTTGCTGAAGCTTCCCAGAAAGGGCATTTGTTAAATTTCCAAATTCAAATCCATCTCTTTGCGGGAAATTTGTTTTATAACCAAATCTTTCTAAACCTTCAACTAATTGAGAATTAAAATGAGTCTCTCTCCCATTGAATAATGCTGCTGCAGGATAAATTATTATTCTGTCTTTCATTTTATTCAGAAAATTATGTTTTATTATAAATTTACTTGTGTTTGTGTGCTATAATTTTGGAGAAGCAAAAAAATTAATTTTTTATTTAATTTAACAACTTTTAATCAAACTTCTTTCTTAAACTATTCAAAAAATTATAAAAACCCTTCTTCTTCTCAATAATCATGGCAAAAAAACCAAAAAAATTCAGAGAAGAAAAAATAGCTGAAAATTATTTTCCAGTTGATACAAGTGATTTAAAATATACAACTGAAAAACAAGTAAAAGAATTTACCCCAAATCCAGAAGAAATCTTAAAAAAATCCACAGAAAAAAAAGTCTTAAATTCTCAACCTAAAGAAGAAATAACAAAAGGGGCAGTTGAAAAAGTTTACAAAAAACCAAGCAGAAGTTCTTTAGAAAAAGTAGAAAAAAGAACTTACAAAAAAAGAAAATCAAGAAAAACAAATAAAATAGAATATTCTCCCCCAAAGATTAAATTGAAAAAATCAGGTTATGAATTAATAATCACAGAAAAACCTCAGGCTGCATTAAAAATAGCTAATGCTCTTGGAAAAGCTGTCCAAAAAACAAATGCCAAAGTTCCATATTATGAGGTTGACAGAAATAAAGAAAAAATAATTGTCGCTTGTGCAGTAGGGCATTTATTTACATTAAAACAAAACACACCCAGTTCAGTATTCCCAACTTTTGACATAAGCTGGATTCCAAATTATCTTGCAAGAAAAAAAGATTTCACAAAAAGATATTATGATACTTTATTAAAATTAGCAAAAGGTGCTGGAAGTTTAACAGTAGCAACAGATTTTGATGTTGAAGGAGAAGTTATTGGATTAAATGTTGTGAGATTTATCTGTAATCAAAAAGATGCAAACAGAATGAAATTTTCAACTTTAACAGAAAAAGAACTAAATAAAGCATATGAAAATAAATTAAAAAAGATTGTATGGGGACAGGCAATTGCAGGAGAAACACGGCATTATTTAGATTGGTTTTACGGAATAAACTTATCAAAAGCTTTAATGAATGCAATAAAAACAACAGGGAAATTCAGAATAATGTCTATTGGAAGAGTGCAGGGTCCAGCATTAAATATGATTGTAAAAAAAGAAAGAGAAATCCAAAAATTTGAATCTGTTCCTTACTGGCAAATCTTCATAACAGTAAAAAATTCTCATATTCTAGAATTAAAGCATAATAAAGACATCTTAGGCCCTGAAAGGGTCATGAACGGAATTGATAAGTTAGAAAAATTTGAAAATCTAGACGGAAAAACCGCTCAGGCAAAAACAAAAAAAACAGAGCAAATTTTACCTCCTCATCCTCCATTTAATTTAACTACTCTTCAAATAGAAGCATACAAATTCCACGGAATAACTCCTTCAAAAACATTGAGAGCAGCACAATCACTTTATCTCGCAGGATTAATCTCATATCCAAGAACTTCTTCTCAAAAATTACCAAAAGAAATAAACTACAAAGAAATTTTAGATAAATTAAAAATAAGATATAAAGTCAGCAAATTAATAACTAAAAAAGAACCAATTGAAGGGAAAAAATCAGATCCTGCACATCCTTCAATTTATCCTACAGGAAACAAACAAATATTATCTGGAGACGAAGAAAAAATCTATAATTTAGTTGTGAAAAGGTTTCTTTCTCTTTTTTGCGATGATGCAATTATTGATAAAAAAACAATTACTGCAACAATTGATAATTTAATATTTAGTACAAGAGGTTCTGCAGTAAGAAAAAAAGCATGGATGGAAATCTATCCAAGTAAATTAAAAGAAAATCAAATTCCAGATTTAGAAGGAGAAGTAAAAATTATAAAAACAAAAATAGAAGAAAAAGAAACCCAACCCCCTAAAAGATATTCTCCAGCTTCTATACTTTCTGAACTTGAAAAAAGAAATCTTGGAACAAAAGCAACAAGGTCCTCAATATTAGAAACATTATATGATAGAGGGTACATAAGAGACCAAAGTGTAAAAGCAACCCCTCTAGGAATGGCTTTAATTGAAAGTTTAGAAAAACATTCTCCAATAATTATTGATGAATCATTAACAAGAAGTTTTGAGGCTTCAATGGATTCTATTAAAGAAGCTAAAAAAGATTTCGAGAAAAAAGAAGAAAAAATAATTTCAAAGGCAAAAAAAGCAATAACAGATATTGCGAAAGACTTTAAAAAAAATGAAAAAGAAATTGGGAAAGAACTTCTAAAAGCAAATGTAGAATTTAGAGAACAGCAAAAAATAGAGAATAAATTAATACAATGTCCTGTTTGTAAAAAAGGAAACTTAGCGATAACTTACTCTAAAAAAACAAGGAGATTTTTTATTGCATGTGATGCTTATCCAAATTGTAAAACAACTTTTTCTCTTCCTCCAAACGGGCAGATTAAAAAAACAGAAAAAATTTGTGAAGAATGTAATTATCCGATGTTAATGAGATTAATGAAAGGCAGAAGACCTTGGATTTTTTGTTGGAATCCAAAATGCCCTACAAACGCAGAATGGGCGAACAAGTCTGCGAAATATAATCCCGAAGGTAAATCAGAAAAATCTGAGCAGGCTTGAGAGTAAAAAGAGGGAAGAAAAATCTGATTTAAAAATTCACTTTCTTTTTCTTTTAATTCTCACATGCGGACCATCTCTTCTTCTAAATTTTAAATTCTTTCCTAAAAACAAAAGCATAAAAGTTCCTATTAAAGAAAGCACCCCACTAACTACAAAAAGAGGAGAAAAACCAAAACTATCTACAACAAAACCAGCTATAAAACTAGCACCAGCCAGACCAAATCCAACTAATGAAATTTCAATCCCCCATTCAAAATTTTCATGACAATGATCAAGATGTCTTGAAAAAAACCCATACCAGGGAGTAAATGCAAAAGCGCCAGCTAAACCAATTAAAAACTGAATCCCATAAACATGAATTGGCAGTCTGGCAAACAAATAAAGAAAATAAGCCAGACTAAAAATAAAAAACCCTATCACCATTGAATAAAAATCATCAAGCTCACCTTTTTTCTTATCTAAAAAATAAGCAATAGGAACACGGAAAGTTGACTTCGTTAACCAAAGAATCGCCATTGCAATTCCAACAACTTTCGCATTTCCCCCTTCAATTGACTGAACTAAAAAAATAGCAAAAACCGGATTAATAAATCCCATAGCAGTATTAAATAATAAATCAGCTCCAATTAAATTTCTAATCACCTTATTTACATTAACCATAAATCATTCTGGGAAAAAACATTTATTAATCTTATCTAAAACCATTCAACTAAATTCTTCTGAGTCTTAATTTGATTTAATAATTTACTTTTTTTAATAATTTCAGAACAATCAAAATTATATTTTATTTTTCCAATTTTCTTAGCACTTTCAATAAGCTCTTCTCTACTATTAAAAATCATTTTCTTTTCTAAAGCTTTTCTTACAGATTCACGAACAACCCAAACACCTAACGAAGCCCAATAAGAAGGAGTTTCAATCCTAATTACCAAAACACTTGCTTGTTTTTTTATTGATTCCAAATATTCTAAAATTGGGAGCCGTGTAGCATAATAACCTCCTGCAGTAGCAAAAGCATAATTTTTTCTTCCAAAATAATTTTCAGAATCTGTTGACGCTTTAAGCTCTAAAGAAGGATTCCATGAACTTCCAGGAAGATATAACTCAAAAAGTTCATAACTCCAAACATTTGGGAAAAGCATTATCAAATAACAATTACCCATAAACTCTTCAAAAAACAATTCATAATTCTCAATCCATTTATAATCTCTAATTTTTTCCAAAAGATTTCTTGCCAAAATATCATCAGTTGCAGTAATACTCCAACGAGTCGGAACAAATTTTTTATTTTTCTTTAAACCCAAAACACCAACACTCAAAATCTTGCTCAAAGTATATTCATTAAAATTATTTTTATATAACAACCCAACACCCTCTGAAGCCTTAATTTCATCATTCATAACATTCTCAACTTTTTGATGAATTTTCACATTGCTTGTAATCTTCGCCTTTTTTAATCCAGCCCTCATTCCATGAGGAGCCAAAACTCGGTCTTTATTTTTATCAAACCTCATTTTATTTTTCAATTCAATTTCAATATCCACTGGTTTACAGGCAATTGCAATTTCCTGAGAAATCTGAACAAACTTTTTATTTAATCTGGAATCAGTAACTTTACTCTGAAACCTGGAATTCAATAAACTACTTCTTAATTTAATTACATCATTAATCTGAAAATTATTCTCTGCCCAATATTTAGCATCATCATAAACCCAGGCATTTTCTTCTTTTTCCAAAGGAGACAAAATACCAATATTCACTAAAGGATATTTTAATTTAGAGCCAATAAAAACACTTGGAGGAGAAATACTCTCAAACTTTGAAACACTTTTCAAATCTTTATATTTAAAATTAGTATCAGCTACTTTCCTAACTATCTCAAACTTAATATTTTCAGACATACAAAATAAAATAATAAGAAGTTTATATTTTTTTATAAACAAAACAAATATTTAAAAAGAAAAATCAAATTTTACTGATCACTATGGGTTAAAAAATTAGGATCTCCAACAATCTTACGCTTATGAATTCCAAAACTTTCTCTACTCAAAGCATTAAACCTATCCAAATCTTCCCAATCCATATTACAAATAGAAAATTTTCTTACAACATAACTATTTTTTTCAGGAATAAACTTAAGTTTTGTTAATCTTTGATAACTTTCAAGATTTGCATCAATTATTTTATTAACTTTTTTCCTATATTTCTTTTCAAGAGAAATTTTATTATAAACCCTACTTTGCAAATATTCTTTAGTAAAACTAAAACCAATATTATTCAATAAGTTATCAAATTCTTTTTCAACAACTTCATTTAATCTTCTTAATCTCATCATGTCCTTAGCTTTAACCTATTCCCATAAATTTCATATTTTAATTGCCTTTTTCGTGCAAGATAAATATTCATAGGTTCATGATTTCCCCCGAAAAGTAAGCCATTTTTATTAGAAATCTCTTTACTAGCATCACTCAAAGGATTATAAATTGAATCAAATACAAGATACCATTCTTTACCTTTTTTAGTAGAACAAAAATAATCTCTTGCTACTTTTTTAAAAGAATCATCTTCAATCAAACAATTTAAATTCTTTATGGAAGAACAATATTTCTGGCTTGTTTTTTCAAGTTTATTAATTTCATCAGAAGAATGAAAACCCATTTCAATCAAATCTTTTTTTTGTTCTTCAGATAAATAACATTCAACTGCTTTGCCTGGAAAAATCTTCCTTAGTTTTTTAACATTCCCAGAAGAAATTTTAAGATGTCTCGAAATTATTTTATTCTCTTTTCTTTCATTTAAATAAGATTTATCTTTCTTCTTTGTTGGATTAATAAAAGATACACTCATAATAAATAAAATCTACCACAATTCTTAAAGATTGTTGTAATTTTTACCATATAAATCTTTAAAAAAAGCTTCTTATTAAAAAAATAATGAAAACATTAAAAATAGAAGGCTATGAACAAATATCTGAGAGCCAATACAACGACCTTCCAGAAAATGAAAGATTAAAAACTCTCAAAGATAATGAAACTGAAATTTATTATTTCAGGGAAACAGGAAAATTAGAAGAAGATTTAATGGACTTTGAAAATGAAAAAATGGCTATTAAAATTCATGGAGATGGACTTAAAATAATTAATAAAACAAAAAAAGACTTATTTTTAGGTTATAAAAACAATTTCGGATTCCTTGTTAAAGCTATTGAAAAAGCGAAAGTATTTGCAGAAAAATATCAAAAGGGGCTAAGAGAAAAATTAAAATAAACCACAACAAGGAAATAAATTCTCTTCTTTCAAAAAAATCAGAAAAAGAATTAATAGAATATATAAAAAAATCAGAAGATGAATTAATAAAAGAACTAAAAAAAGAGAGTAAAAAAATTATGCCAAAAAATAAACAATCAAGATTAAAAGATATCTTTGAAGAATCAATAAAAGAACATTGTAAAAAACCCTCTTCTGAACCAAAATCTTATGAAGAATTAATAAAACCTATTTATGGGGTTGTTAAAGATATTAAAGGATATAATTACAATCCTTTTAATGAAACAAGATTTGGGGAGAAATCTAATATTCATAACTCTGGTTATAGAGCAACTTTAGAAATTATGCTTGAAAATGATTCTTTAACAAAAAAATTAATCTTCAATGGAGGAAATTGCCAGATTGGGGAAGGAGACAAAATTAAAGCCTATGTATTTGCAGGAGAAACAAGAATAATAGGAATCTCGAACTTCAAACATAGTAATTATAAAAAAGAAATTTTTATACCAAGAAAACTTGATAAAGAAGAAATTGCACTTTATATTGAAAAAATAAAAGAGGGTAAAGCAAAAGAAACATATTATAGTGTAAACTACTCTCCAAAAAAATAATTCTAAATCCAACGCTTTTTGAAAACACCTTCATTCTTAATTTCAAAACTCATTTCTTTTTGAGGCAAACTCCTGTGCTTTAACAAAACAGCTTTTCTCTTCCCTCGATTATTTTTTAACTCAATAATACATTTACTCCAATACTTAAACAAATCTCCTCCAACAATATTTGTAGATTTCTCAACACCATTTTTCAAATCTCTCTCAGATAAAAACTCTGTATAAACCTGATTAGTAATCAAAATAGGGATTTGTTTTTTTCTGGAAATTTCTGCAAGTATCCTCATTTGCCTGGCAATTTCTCTATTTACTTCCTGAATTTTTGCTTTCTCTTTTTCTTTAACTGCCTCTCCCAACTCCAACCTATAAAGCATAGCCATTCCATCAATAACAATCAAACTAACATGACCAGACCTTATTTTATTTAATAATTTCAAAAAAGATTTTTTCTGCTCATCAAAATTTGTAGGTTCTAATAAAAAAATATTCTCTAAAACTTTTTCATAATCTTCTCCGACAATTTGTTTAACCCTCTCTACAGAAAACCCCCCTTCTGTATCAATAAAAATAATTTTATTCTCTTTTTTTGCCTGACTGCAACAAGCTAAAACACTCAAATTAGTTTTTCCACTTCCAGGAGACCCGGCAATCATTGTTATAATTCCTTTCTCATATCCTCCATCCAGCCACTTATTCAAATCAAAACTACCTGTTGAAATTTTATTTACCATAAATATCCTTCTTCTCTGAGAGAAATTATTATTTTTTCAGTTATCTCTGAAAGAAGATATTTATCAAAATTCTTAACAAATTCAGCCTTTTTTATTTCAGAGGGGGGTTTTCCTAGATTTCCATTTAATTTTCCAAAATAAATCCTTGCTTCTAAATAAGATTTACTATGTGGGGTCATACCCGTGAAAGAATTATAATAATTACCGATAAAAACCTTTGTTCCTGAAAGCTCCTCTTTAAATTCCCTGTGCAAACAATCTATATCAGACTCTTCTCCTTCAGGTTTTCCCCCTGGAAGAATCCATATTTTTCTTTTTTTAACTAATAAAATTCCTTCATCATTAATTACTGCCAAATTAATTGCTTTTCTCATATTAAAATAAACTTTTTAGAATTAATAAGTATTATTATATTACTTCAAATTCTTAAAATCAGATTCCAAATTATCTAACTCTTTTGTTATAGAACTAATAGCATCATTTATTGCTTTTTTTGCTGTCTTGCCTTTTGTTTTTACTAAAAGAATTGGTTTTTCAGTAGGATGTTTTCTTTTCCATGCTGCAAATGTAACTGAAGAATCCTTATTAAGATAAACCTTAAGAATCTCTACAATTGTCAAACTTTCAAATTCAACTTCAATTTCATCTTTTGAATTTTTAAGAATATTAAGTTCCATAATAAAAAATCTCTAACTCTATTTATAAAACTTCTGTTTTTTCAATTAAAGTCGCCAAATCTTTTTCCAAATCTTTCTCCAGTTTTATAATCCCTTCTTCATTTGAAACTATTTTATTTACTAAAAAATCGGGTATATCTACAGCTCCAAAATATTCAACATCTTCTACTCTTCTTTTTGAAATAACTTCTTCACCTTCTTTTATTGCCCAATCTCCTATTGAAAAAAAATCAAATCTTTTTTCTTTATCAAAACCATAACCTAATAACGCTTTTCCCTCAAAATAAAGTCTATTTTGCTTATTTTTCAATCCAGGAACAAAGGCGAGATCTCCCTCACTTACCAAAATAGAATATTTATGAACTTTCATCTTTTCCCTCTTCCTCAAAATCTTCTCTAAAAAATTCATCTGATTTTTTGAATATTTCATTCTCTTTTTTTTCTTTCATTTCCTTTAAATCAGAAATAGTCAGCATTTTAGCATTTACTGGATTAAAACCAAGTCCTTCTTCAAAATCTTTTTTAACAGGTTCAACTTGCTCTTCAAACGAGGAAGTTTGCTTCTGCTCCTTAAAAATCCTGATTCCTAAATAATTTTCTAATTTTCCAATAATTCTAAATCCATTTTTAGGGATAACCCCTCTTTCAAGAACATTAATAGCCCCAACAGGCTCTAAAATGTTTTCTGCCAAATCTTCAGCAGTCAAATGCTTCATTCTCCTCGCTCTCATAATAACCCAATGAAAATTATGAATCAAATCAGAAGTGTCCTGAGAAACCTCCTGCAAATTAAAATTTTCATCTACAACTTTCTTTAATTCACAATCTTGTTTACCCAAATATTCCTTTTTCTTCTCTAAAGCAAGATCTCTTTCATACTCCTCCATATTAATCCCAGAAAGCTTAACAAGCCTGTCATAAATTACAGACCTTTTTGGTTGTCTAGAAGGATTTAAATTAGAAACAATCTCTCTCATTTTCTCTTCTTCCTTTTCTTTAGCTGGACGTTGTTTTAAAAAAGGGTAACCCTCCTCCAAAGCACATTCTTTACAAATCCTGACAATTCCTTCTTTAGAAATCACTTCAAATAACTTCCTCTCCTTCCCAGAAACCCCGCATTTAAAACACTCTTCAAACATAAATAAGAAAACCCCTAATCTTTTTTAACTATTTGTATAATACAAAAATATCAATTCAAATGCTTCTCAATATCCTCAATAGTCTCTAAATCAGTTATTTTAACAGATTCGTCAATTAAAATAGTTGGAAATTCTTTTACATTATATTTATCCAAAAGCAGATTAATTGAAGAAATCTCATTATCTGCTGCGATAGGGATCAGCATGATCTTGTTTCCCTTTTCTTCTTTTAATTCAGATAACAATTTTGAGAAAAATCTCTGCTTAGATTTTTGTTCAATTGACGGACCATCATACTTATAAAAATAAACAAGATTATGGTAGTCAGAATTACACTTTTCTTTTATCCTGATACTATTAATCCAAAATAAAGTTCTCAAAAGATCATACCTCTTATGTTGAAAAATTATTCCCTGATTAATTTTATTTGCATCTTCATATCTTTGAATAAGTAAAGCCTCTTCAAAAATTTTATCTGCAAATTTTATATTTTCCTCAACTAAAATATCACAATCAAAATCAATAATTTCTAATGCATCTTTTTGTATTCTTTGATCAAGAAGCTCCATTTCAGCTTCTAAATACAATTTATTCACCTTATCGATTCTTGAAGATTCAAGCATATAACCCATAAAAATCCCAATATTAAAAACAACAAAAGTTAATATTAATGCATATAAAAAAAAATATTTCTGGTTAACCATTTTATCTCCACTGATAGTTTCTTTTAATAAATTTGTATATTGCAGTTATCAAAATAGGAGCATACATTATAAGATAAACAAATGAGTAAAAAAGAAGATTAAAAATATTCTGCTTCTTCAGTATTTTTTCTTTCATAATAGATAAAACTAAAATAGTGAAAGTAAATCCAAGGATAAATAAAATAAGTCCCAAATAATTAAGAAAGCTGGGAGTAATATAAAGGTCATTCATGGTTATAAGAGGGGTTCCTATTTGAATAGAATATTTAGCGAAAATATAATCTCCCAAAATTCTGGTTGTAATTAAATAAACAAATAAACTCAGCCCAAGCAATCCTAAAAACAATTGAATCACAAAAAAAGGCAATATAAAAAGACCGAGCATACCTTTTCTTAAAAAAGACTTTTTATATTTTGAAATACATTGCAATCCCCCAACAGTCCATCTTATTCTTTGCTTATACCAAGGTTTAACTTTGTCTGGGACAATTGTCGTTGCATTAGTAGACAAACACATTCTTACTTTATAACCTGCATGAATCAAATGCCACGCAATTTCAATATCCTCAGTCATATTTGTTGTATCAAAACCGCCAATTTCTTTTAATAAAGATTTTCTGTACATCGCCAAAGGCCCAGGAGTAACATAAATTCCATCAACATAACCAAGAAGTTTTCTTGTAAAAGCAATTACATTATATTCAATTACCTGCAACTTCTCAAAAAATTTATTTCTGTTTCTCGGAACAAAAACACAAGTAGCAGCCCCAACTTTCTCATCATCAAAAAAACCAACCAATTTCTTAAAAGAATCTTTAGCAGGATAACTATCTGCATCCACCACAACCACCAATTCCCCTTTAGCCATTTCAACTCCCTGATTCAAAGAATCTCCTTTTCCAGAATTTTTTTTATTCACCAACTTCAACTTAGGATATTTTTTCAACAAACTTTCAACAATTTTTTGAGTATCGTCTGTAGAACCATCATTTAAAACAATTAACTCTCTTATAGGGTATTCTATGTCAAAAACAGCTTCAATTGTACCCTTAATAGTGCTCTCCTCATTAAATGCAGGAACCAAAACAGAAATAGAATATTCTTTTTTAGTTTTTGGAAAATCCCATAATCTCTTTTTGTTCCAAATAAATAATAATAAAAATAAAAAAAGAAAATAAATCGAAAGAAACATAAATCCAAGATAGATTATTGAAAGAATTTCCATATCATTCTTCAGTTGATTCTTCTTTTAAAGATTCTTGTCTTTTAAGATCAGAATCACTAACATTAAAATAATCATAAAAATCATTGCTCAAAGTAATCTCATAAGTATGCCCAATCTTTTTTTTCTTAATTAAACCTAAATCAGTAAATTTTTTTATGTGATCATAAGATTTATTCCCTCGAATTTGAACAATTACAGATTGATTAATTGGCTGCTTAAATGCAATTATCGCTAAAGTTTCCTGCTCTGCTTTTGAAAACTCTGCAGAACCTGTAGCTAATTTATTTATTATTTCAAAATATTCCTGCCTAACATCCATTTTCCACAAATCATTTTTTTTAACAATCTCAATTGCTGAATCTTGTTTTTCATATTTATCTTTAAGTTCCTCAATTAATTCCGGGATAATAATTGGATTTAAATCAGAAAGAGAAATCAATTCCTGCATAGACAAAAATCTCCCAGAAACAAAAAAAACAGCTTCAAGTTTCTTTAAATCCTCTTTTCTCCTAGAATTATCAATCTCATCAATAGTACTGCTCATTGGTTCCATAACTTAACAAAAGAAATGATGTTTAAAAGTATTTTTGATTAGTTAATTCATCACAACAATTTTTATAAAGTTTAGAGATACATTTTTAATATGATTAATGAAGAATATTTTAAAGAAAAGATAGACAAAGAACATATATCTCCGGAAGATATTTTAAATTCATATAATCCTTTAACAAAAGAGATGATTGAAAAAGGAAAAATTTGGAACCATGTTTGGGGACAAACTGATTGGGGACAAGAATCTTGGGGACGAGAATGGGGCAAGGATTGGGGAAAAGAAACTTGGAATCAAGCTAGCTAAAATGTCTGTTTTAAACTATTCTCTAGGGAAAAACAAAAAAATCTTATTCTTTGGGGTTAATCACAGTAATTCTGATTTTTTACAAATAAAGAATTTAAAAGATAATCTTGTAAAATTTAATCCAGATCTTATTTTAATTGAAGGGGGATTTGAAAGAGCAAATTTTGAAACTGAAAAAGAATCAATATCTCAGGGGGAATTGGGATTTGCATCTTATTTTTCAAAGAGAAATAATTTTGAACTTCTCGGAAATGACCCTCCTGAAAAAGATTCGATAAACTTTCTAAATTCTATTTATGGGGGAAATTTTTCTTTTTTGTATTTTGTTTTGAGAAATTTTTCTTATTTCATCTCAATTAAAAAGATTTCTTCAGATGAAAAAGGGTTGCTTTTTGCTATAGAAGACTTTGTAAATACTTTTAATGAAGATATTCCTCTTTTCTCAATTCAAAAATTTAAAGAATTTTTCTTTACAATATTCAAAAAGCCATTTTCTTTTAAAGAGAATTATTCCTCATACGCTTCTTCCCTATCTCAAAACAAAAAAATGAAGCAGGCCACAAAAAGACTAAGTCTTTTTAGAGATTTTTATATGTTTAACAAAATATTAAATTCCCTTAAAGAAAAAGATAGAATTTTTATAATTAAGGGAGAAAGTCATTTAGAAATATTTAAAAGATATTTTAAAGATTTTTTTGAGTAAAAAAATGATATTTCAATTAGAAACATTTGAAGACGAAATAAAATTCATTGCAGATAAAGATACTGGTAAATGGGTTCTTGGAAGAGACATAACACAAGAAGTTATTAAAAAAATTTCAAATCCATTTTTAGAAAAAATTCCTAAACGTGTTGGCAAAATTGTTTTAAATATGGGAAGAGAATGCAATCTTGACTGCACTTATTGTTTAGTAGGAAATTTAAAAGAACAAACTTTAAAACTAAATATGAAAGTTGGAAAAAAAGTTCTAGAAGCAGTTTCTGAGATGGATCTACATGAAAGAAATATAGTATTTCATGGGAGTGAACCTATGATGAATTATAAAGTTATTAAGAAATTACTAAGGTTTAATAAAGATAAATTAAGAAACAAGATTTCTTTTTCCATACAATCAAATGGGACTCTTTTTACAAAAGAAAATTTAAGATTATTAGAATCTTATCGTGTGGGAATTGGAATTAGTTTGGATGGTAAAGAAGAACATCAAAACAAACAAAGACCCTACAAAAAAGGAATGTCCTCTTATAAAAAAGTTATTAAAAATATGGAGATGGTAAAAAATTTTCAAGGAAATATCTCTACTATAACTGTTGTTACTAAAAATAATGTTTCTGATTTAGTTAAAATTACTAAATCTTATGAAAATCAAGGAATAGAATCTGTCTTATTTGCACCTGTCAGTCCAACAAAAAATTTTCAAGACATCCCAAATCAAAAAATTCTTACACAAAACATACAAGAGGTTATAGATAAATACATAAAAAACACAGAAAAAGGTGTTTCCACCTTAAAGATTAGAAATTTAAGGGATTATTTAAGAATATTTTTTAGAGAAAAAACAACTTCAAACTGCTTACAATGCGGATCTGGAACATCTCAACCAATTTTAGCAATTGATTCTGATGGAACTATTTATCCCTGTGATTTTTTTTGGGGAAATGAAGAATATAAAATCGGAAATATTTTTAAAATGAGCCTTAAAGAAGCCTTAATTTCAGAGAAAAATATGAGATGTTTTAGAAATGTTAACGAAATTCCTACATGTGGGGATGCTTGCAATTGGAAACGCTTTTGTGGAGGAGGATGTCCTGGAAGCAATGTTTCATCAGATAGAGGATTAAATGAAAATTCTCATTATTGCCAATATAACAAAAAAATGTTTGAATATATAGCTAAAAAAATTCCCTTGTTGCACACAAAAGGATTAATTGGGAAGCTTATTGAATAGTTCTCTCCAAAACATAAGTTCTAAATAAATCTCAAACAATTTTAATAAATAAATTTCTAAACTTTATACAACAAGATTTAAAAATCGTTCTTTCTTTAAGAATATTAATGAAAAAGAAAAAAAGAGGGATAACAATAAAATTAGTTTTTTCTAACAGATGGCTTTATACTTTTATTGTAATTGGAATTTTAGCGATAATTGGTGTTGGTGTTTACGCATTAACAGCAGGAGAGACTCCAGACCCAGGACATAATATCCAAAATATTGGTCCTCCAAGTGATTGTGTTAATGGACAAGTTTTGCAATTTATTGATGGAGCTTGGGGATGTGTGAATTTACCTGGAGGAGAGACTATTCTAAAAACAAAAATAGTAGAAATAGGTAATTGGGATATGAATGCTAATAGCTATGTGATGGTAGCTCATGGCTTAGGTAGCAATTATAAAAAAATAAGAGATATACGAGTTATGATTCGCAGAGATGATAATTTAGGTCATTTTTTACTTGATAAATTTCAAGATGCAACTGATCCTGTTTTAATTATGGGAGGAGTTTATTCAATAACTAGTGTAAATATTGTTATACAAAGACGAACTGATGGTCATTTTGATCGTGATACTTTTGAGGTTATGGGCGATGATGGAAACAGAGGTTGGATATACATAGTTTATGAAGAATAAAACTAAATCTTAAATCTCAGCATCTGTCCAAAAATCATATATCTTAAATTTGACTTTTTTTTCATTAAAATAATCTTTAATTTTCTTTACACTTTCCAATGGAATAAGTATGGCACTTTTTCCTAATTTAATTCCGTTCAATTGTTGAACCAATCCAAGGTAATTTTGTTTATTTAATTTAAACCCAAATAATTTTCTAAACACTCCTATTCTTTTTTTATCAGGCTTTATATTTTCAAAAACAAAAACAGAATAAGAATAATTTTTTTCTGCATTTGCTCTATATTTTCCATAAAGCAAAATTCCAGTATTTATTATTGCTCTTTTCAAATCTTTCCACTCTTCACTCTCAATATCCCCCGCAATAATTGAAAACTCATTTTTCACCCCTTTCAACCTCCATTTCTTAGCATTTTCAGTTTTATAAAATTCTTCTTGCAAAACCTGTATCTTTTTATTCTTTTTTTTATCAATATCTACAAATAAATCTATATCTGAATCAGAATCAAAATCTCCCCTTGCAACAGAACCATAAAGAATAATCTTTCTTATGTCTATCTTTCGCACTAAAAAACCTGCAAATTCCATAGCATAAGAAATAAGATTATTTCTTTTCATTTTTTAATCCCTCATTTATAATTTTTCTTAATTCCTGAAAATTCCTTAATACATTCTCTATTCTGAATTTTGGTTTTCTTGAACCATAACACAAAGCAATTCTTTCAAGCTCTATTTCTTTCATAAAAGAAAGAATTTTATTCTTTAAAGGAAAATCAAAAGGAAGTTTCTTATTAATTAAATTTTTATTTTTAAAAATTCTATGGTCAAACTGATCTCCAGATCCCTCTATTAAATGAAGTTTATGTAAAAATAAAGAAAACAATTCAACAGAACCTTGCGAAACATTAAAACCAATATTTCTCTGATTTTTTATAACTCCCTCATCTATTGCCCGATTAATATTTTCAAGATGTTCTTTAAATGCTTCTTCATGTTGTTCAATTTTCATTGTTACAAATGTAATTATTTTTTATTACAAATGTAATTAACTATTTAAGTCTTTTTATATTACAAAAGTAACAATTTTTTATTACAAATGTAACTAAACCTTAAATCTCAAAATAGCGCCAATCCCTCCAAGATTCTTGAATTGCTCTCCTTCCTCTGTTTCAGTGGAAATAATCTCAAAATCTGAACCCATATCTCCAGCTATTTTTTTTAATTCTTTTGCAATCTTTTTATCAATCTCTTTAGATAAAAACAACATATCTACTGCACCATATTCCAAAGCTTTCTTAGTATCCTCCTCTTTCAATGTAGCTAAATAAGGTTTCTCCCCTAAAGTTTCAAAAAACCTTTCCAAAACTTTTTTCTCATGAATAATTTCCTGACCTGCTAAAATGTCTTGAGATTTTATAACAAGTTCTTTTAAACCAGATTCATCAGAATCCCCAATATCAATTTTTCCAATAAATTTTTCTCTTAATTTTGTAGCTAAGTATTCTCCATCAATAAACTCATCTTTTGTTGGAATAGGCCCTCCAATTAAAATTCCTTTAAGTTTTGTCATCTCAAAAAAAATAGTTTTCATTTCATCTGCAATCCTTTTATAAAAATCTTTAGTTAATCCTTCGGTAATTCTATGGAATCTTTGGGCACTCTGACCCCCGGCCCTAACCTTACTTGGAACACCAGAAGTCATTTTTTGCAAAACTTCTATTCTTTTTCCTTCTAATAATCCAATAGTTGCTTCTTTCCTGTCCATTACAAGAAGCCCAAAAACTTCATCAACTTCAAGCATTGTTTTTAATGGTTCTAAAACAAATTCCTTGTCACACCTATATAATCTTGTCTTTAAAGGCATAGGAGGTTCAATATCCCATAATTGCAAATCCTGTTGACCATCTACCAGAGAAACATTTCCGCAAAATAAAGCAAGACCATTTTCAGGAGTTTTCTTCAAAGTTTTTAAATGCCTTACAATCTTCTCTAATGCCTCAGTAACATTCTTTCTCGTAGAAGTAGACTTAATATTTTTAGAAGTAGATTTTTCAGCTTCAAGCTGTCTCTGAACAGAATTAACATCATAACCCTCAGAAATATAAACAGAAATAAGTTCAGTATGTTTCCCTTTATATTCTTCAAGTTCTTCTAAAAGTTCTTCTAATTCAAATTTTGTTAATACTGTCATTCTAAAAACCCCACCTTAAATTGTTTCCCTTCTTTAATTTCTTTTGCATTTGTAACATTTTTCAAATCATCTAACATCTCTTTCAAATCCCCATAATTTGTTTTATTAATTGTTAAAATGCATTCTGCATTCATAGATTTTTGATTCTTTGTTTTTTCTTGTCTAACATTAGATAAAACTTCATAAAATAAACTTAAATCTTTATTTGAATCTTCAAACTTTCCAGTTCTTGGCCAAGAACTAATATGAATTGACTTGTCCTTTTCAATTTTCTTAAAATGTTCTTGATAAATTTCTTCTGTAACAAAAGGCATAATTGGGGCAATCATTTTTAAAATAGCTAAAAGAGATTTATACAAAGTATATTGTGCAGAAAGTTTCTTATCCCCTTCTCCCTGATAAACTCTTTTCTTTACAATCTCCAAATAATTATCGCAAAAATCATTCCAAAAAAAACTCTCAATCTCTTGCTTTACTTTTGAATATTCATATTTTTCAAAATTCTTTCCAGCTTCATTTACAACATAATCTAATTTGTTTAAAAACAATTCATCCAACTTTTCCAACTTCTTTTGTTTTGCCCCAGAATTCAGTGTTTTGGGGCTTCGGAGAAGTTCTCGCACCTCCTTGGTGTACACCGAGGCCTCCCTCTTCGGGAGGTCATCCCGTGGGAAGCGGTGCGACCCATCCCATCCCTCTAAATTCATAAAAACAAATCTAGATGCATTCATTAATTTAGTTATCATTTTTTTTCCTGTAACTAAATCTTTTTCCTGATAATCTAAATCATTTCCTAACTTAGAACTTGCGGCAGCAAACCTCAAAGCATCTGCACCATACTCTTCCATAATTTTAATTGGGTCAAGAACATTTCCTTTTGACTTTGACATTTTCTCTCCGCCAAGCGTAACAAAACCAGAAATCACAATATCTTTCCAGGGAATTTCTTTTTCATGCAAATAAGATTTAACAATTGTATAAAATGCCCAAGTTCGAATTATATCATGTGCCTGTGGACGAAAAGAAAAAGGTAAACCAATCCTCCCTTTTGCCTGTGCTAATTCTGCAGCAATCTGAGGAGTCATAGAAGAGGTAGCCCATGTATCTAAAACCATTTTTTCAGGCTCAGCAATTTTATGACACTTAGGACATTTTTTTTCAACTTGCAAAGGATCAACAGGGAGCTCATTTTCAGAAGGCAAAATAATTTCCCCGCAAGAACATTCCCAAACAGGAATAGGAATTCCAAAATGCCTGTTCCTTGAAATACTCCAATCCCATTCTAAACCATTAACCCAATTATCATATCTCTTATGCATAAATTCAGGATACCAATTTATCTTATTTCCCTGAGCAATTAATTTATCTTTTTTGTCTAAAATTTTAATAAACCATTGCTCTGTCGGCAAGAATTCAATTCCAGTTCCACATTTATCATGACAATTCAAAACATGACTAATTTCTTTTTTCTCTTTAATCAAACCCTCTTTTTTCAAATCTTCTAAAATCTTTTTTCTTGCGTCTTTAATTTTCAAACCCTTATACTTTCCAATATTCAAAGTCCCATCTTTTTCTAAAACAATTTTTGGATTAAGACCATGACGATTAATTGCATCCACATCAAATCTATCTCCATAACTGCAAATCATTAAGACACCAGTCCCTTTATCAATTTCAGCAGATTTATCTTCAAGAATAGGAACTTCTTGATTAAACAAAGGAACTTTTGCTTTTTTTCCGACGAGAGTTTTATATCTCTTATCCAGAGGATTAACAAAAACTGCAACACAAGCCCCCAATAATTCAGGACGGGTTGTAGCAACCAATAAATCTTTTTTGTTGCATTTAAACTTCAAAGTTGAAAACAAACTCGTCTCTTCTTTATCTTCCAATTCTGCCTGAGCAATAGAAGTTTGGCATTCAGGACACCACAAAGTTGGAAACTCTTTTTTATAAGCTTCTTTTTTCTTAACTAAATCAATAAAAGATTTCTGAGAAACTTTTTGTGAATGTTTATCAATTGTCGAATAATAAATATCATAATCTGAAGAAATTCCTAAATCCCTAAAATCTTTAATGCAGATTGGAGTAACTTTTTTAAGAGTTTTCAAACACAATGCAATAAATTTAGAACGACCCATATCCTTGCTTTTAACTTTGTTTTCCTTTTCAATAAATCTCTCTGTAGGCAAACCATTATCATCTGTTCCAAAAGGATAAAAAATATTCTTCCCTTTCATTCTCATAAATCTAATTATAAAATCCTGCTGCGAATAACTAAAAGCATGCCCAATATGCATTCTCCCAGAAATATACGGCGGAGGAGTATCTACGCTAAAAATCTCTTCTTTCCTCTTTGCATCAAACTTGTAAATCCCTTGGTTTTCCCAGAATTTTCTCCATTTTTCTTCAATACCCTTAAAATCAAATTTAGACTTTGCCATGAGGAAAATACCCACAACAACTTTTAAAAACTATCCTTTTCTACCTTAAATATGGCAGACAGCAATGTAAACATGCCCTCAGGATTTGGAGGGTTAATGAGATTTAAAGAAGAATATGCAAGTATTTTCAATCTAAAACCAACACACATAATCTTATTTGTAATTTTAATAGTAATCTTTAGATTTTCTTTAGAATTCTTTATAAAATAAAATGTTTCCAGGATTAAACCCAAAAAAAATGCAGGCAGTAATGAAACAGATGGGAATAGCCCAGGAAGAAATTTCTGCTTCAAGAGTTATAATTGAAAAAACAGATAATTCTAAGATAATTATTGAATCCCCTTCTGTAACAAAAATAAAAATGCAGGGGCAGGAGACTTTTCAGATTGCAGGAGAAATTTCAGAAGAATCAGGGGAAATTGGAATTTCAGAAGAAGATGTTCAAACTGTAATGGAAAAAACAGGAAAATCAGAGGAAGAAGCAAAAGAGGCTTTAGAAAAAACAGGTGATTTAGCGGAGGCAATTCTTGAGTTAAGTTAATAAGGATTCTATAAAGTTTGATTAAAAGTTGTTATATCTAATTTAGAATTCTAGAGAAAAGAATGAAATCAAAAGCTTTATATACTACTACATAGTTACAATTATAAAATGGATTTAGAGAAACAACAAGGATTAGGGGAGAATTATGCTCAAGCAAAAAAGGGGCTCTCATTTATAAAATTTGGAGCTGATGTTGTTAAAGTTGGTGCAGGTTTTTATGTTGGTTTTATGGATGGACAGGGAACACCAGTTAATCCTTCAACAAGATATACTTTTCTTGCTACACCTTCTGTTTTAAGTGCGGTATTCTCTACTACTTCTAATTATGTATTCCAAAAAATGCTGAAATATTCTTTAAAAAATCATCCATCTATTTTTGAAAAAAATATTAGGGAATATGAATGTGAAAATAATGAAAAAGAAGAAATTCAAAAAGCCCTGAAAAAAATAGCTCATCACAACTTCATGCCAGAGATATTTAAGAAATCTGCTAAAGATACTGGAATTACAACAATTAAAACAGGAGTTGGTTATGCTGTCGGTTATGGTTTAGCTAAATTAATTTAATTACTTTTATCTTTTATTCTTTTAATTAATTGAACTTCACACTTAAAGACACAGACTTCTGACTTTGAATTTTTCGGCTTGGCAAACATTGCACCAAATTTTAGCTCTAACAAAAAAAACCACAATAATCTACATTTTTCTTCTATCACCAACAAATATAATAATTCCAAATACCTTTATTTTACATGGAAAAATTCCTAGAATCTATCCAAGAAGCTGAAAAAATAATTAAAAATGTTGACCATATGATTTACATAACTTTTCCTTTGATTAAAGAAAAAAAACTTTTATTAAAAATACTTCTGGAAACAAAAATCGCAATTGCCAACTGCATCAACTCAATACTCCAGTATGAATATATCTACAAAAGAATTACTTTATACAAAAGTGCAAAAACTAATTTTATGACATTCATCCAAAAATGTTCCCAAAAATATGAAATAACAAAACAAGAAATTAAACTAATTTTAGAGTTATTTGACATTATTGAAAAACATAAACACAGCCCAATAGAATTTATAAAAAATGAAAAAATTATAATTCTCTCAGAAAACTTAAATCCAAAAATCATCACAATTGAAAAAATCAAAGAATTTCTCTTATTATCTAAAAGCATCCTAACAAAGACCAAAAAAAGAATCTTAAGATAAATATAAAAAGCCTTTAATCTTAATAGATTATACTTCTAATTTTAAAAATTAAAGGAGAATTCAATGGAAGAAATAATTCAGGAAAAAATAAGTGCAGATCATCTTTTATATGTTAGCCTTAAATATACAAAAACTTGTGATGTAATAACAAATCTTCTCTTAAGATGGAGTAAGATGATTGAAACAAGTATAGAAGGTATTTTAGAACATGCAAAAAAGAAAAAAAAGATTTCTTTAATTTCTTCAAATCCTATTGGAAAAATAGAACAAATAAGGAAACTTTTCAAAAAAGATAAAGAATTTCTAAAAGTAATTGATATGTATGAGATGTTCAGAAAAATTAGAGAACTAAGAACAGAAAGAAGTGGGGAGTTTAGAAAAAATGTAAACTTAAAAGTTTTTTACAGAGGAAAAGAAATAAACATAAATTTAGAACAATTAAAAATTTACGCAGAAGTACTGGAAAAGTTTATAAGTACTACAAAGCAATTTCTTCTATCTTAAAATAAAATTTAAGATTAATTTTCAAAATGCAAAAAGTAATTGTTATTACATCTGGGAAAGGAGGGGTTGGAAAAACAACTACAGCAATAAATCTAGGTGCAGCTATAAATTATTTTGGAAAAGAAGTCTTAATAATTGATGGAAACTTATCTACACCAAATATTGGAATCCATTTAAACTCTCCTGAAGTCCCTGTAAATTTAAATCATGTACTTCTAAAAAAAGCAGATGTATTTGAAGCTGTTTATGAACATGAATCTGGGATGAAAATCATGCCGTCTTCTTTATCAATAAAAGAATTAAAAAATATAAAACCAGAAAAAATCAAAGATTTTAAAGAAGACTTCAAAAAAATTTCAGAATATGTTATAATAGATAGTGCTGCAGGGTTAGGAGCTGAAGCAAGTGCAGTTATTGAAGCAGCAGATGAATTAATAGTCGTAACAAATCCAGAAATTCCTGCAATTACAGATGCATTAAAAGCAATAAAAGTAGCAGAAGAAATGAAAAAACCAGTTATAGGAGTTATTATGACCAAGGTAAGGAAAAACAAAATTGAAATGCAGCCAGAAACAGTAAAAGAAATGTTAGAAACACAGATTTTGGGAATGGTCCCTGAAGATATTGCAATTCAAAAATCCTTAAATCTTAAAGATGCTGTTATCCATACTTACCCAAAAAGCAAAGCATCAAGAGCCTACAAAGAAATAGCAGCAAAACTATTAGAAATAGAATATGATTCAAACCAAGACAAAGAAAATATTTTTGAAAAAATTGGAAGAATTTTTAGAGAAGATTAATTCTCAAGAAATTAGGATTTAAGGTTAAATTTAAAAATAAAGGAATATAGGTATATAAAAGGAAAAGATTTATTATAGTAAAAGACAATAAAATTAATAAAACAATCCCCCTCTAATTTTATGGAGGTAAAACAGTTTAATGGAAATTAGTAACTTAACTTTTGATGATGAATCGAAAAAAGAGGTTTTAGATTTGTTTGAAAAAACTATTGATCAAGAAGGATTTATAGTTGAAAAAGAAGATATGACCCAAAGAGTTTTAACAACAAAAGGTGAAGAAATTCTTTTTGAAGAATGGGGGGGCGTAGTTAAAGGCTCAGAATCTTTCATCAAATCAGATACTTTTTCTCTAATTGAACTTGCAAAAAAATTAAATTGATTTTTTTAGATAAATTAAAAACCATATTTGAAGGTAAATTTGGAGATATCTTAAGTAATAATAAATTTTCATTGTTTCATTTTTCAAAAAATGTTAATGAACCACTAGAAGTAAAAAATGAAAATACCTTAAAAATAGATTTAACTAAATTAAACGAGGAAGAAAAAGAATTATTCAAAAAAGAAATAAGAAACATTACAATCCAAAAAGAAGGAGATGCATTTTTAATAAATAAAACTATTAGAAAAACACAAAAAATAAAAAAAAATCTCCCAAAAGACGCAGATGAACTTTTATTAAAATTTTATAGAAATAAAATTTCTCCTGAAATGTATAAGGCGTTGGAAGCATCACTTATAGTTCGTAACGCTTTCATAAATAATGAAGATATAACTGAATTAAAAAAAGATATAAGAAACAAATATCCAACTTTTGGGAATAATCTTTGCAATCTAACAACAAGAAACTATTTTGACGATCACTTCAAAGAATTGTATCTTAAGATGTTGGAGGAGGAAGATTTTAATATTAGAGTTTATCAAAAGAAAATTGAATATATTGTAAAATCTTTACCTTATATAGCCTTTATTGCAAAAGATAAGACCTATGATGAATTAAGCGGTGAAGTTATGTTTAAACTTGCTAAACTAAAAATGTATGGGACTGGGAAATTGATCTTACATGGACTTGGGAAAGGAAACGTAGAAACTACATTAAAAATATTAGAAGAATATAGAAATGATAAAGATACATGTATTGATATAGAAATTAATCCAAAAAGAACGATAATAACTGCAACATTAATGTTTTAAATTTAACTAACCCTACTCCCAACTTCTATATCTTTATCAGGTTCTACTAATCTCACTTTTCCTTTATTACAAGCAGCTAAAACCATTCCCTGACTTTCAACTCCTCTTAATTTTCTAGAAGCAAGATTTGCAATTAAAACAATTTTCTTTCCTTCAAGATCTTCCTTAGAATAATGTTGTTTTATTCCAGCACAAACAATTCGTTTTTCTTCTCCTAAATCAATTACAAGTTTGTAAAGTTTATCAGCTCCTTCTATTTCTTCAACTTCCAAGATTTCTCCTACAACTAAATCAAGTTTTTCCCAATCTTCAAAATTAATTATATTTTTCATTTTATTTTCTTAAAATTTAGAGTTTAAATATTTTTTTCACAATATTGATTTAAATAACAATCATTACATTTAGGATTTATGGGTTTGCACCATTTTCTTCCAATTTCCCAACAAGAAAAATCAAATATTCCTGGATATTCTGGATTTAATTCTTTAGCACTATAAATTAAAATTTCGTTTGTTGACTTCTTAGGAATAAAACCTATTCTCTCAAAAACTTTTTTTACTTGCATATCTGGAGAAATATCAATTCCATTATAATCGCTCATTGAAATTTTAAAACTTCTTGCTAAAATATTTGCACTCATAGTTGCTATTTTAATACCAACCCCACGAAACTCTAAAAATCTTCTAACTAAAAGATTACTACTTAGATTCCCTTTCCAGATATTTGAAGCATCATCATTATATTTTTCATGTATCTTTTGGATGGCTAAATAAAAATTTATAGCCATTTGTTCATTAAAACGATGCAATTTTTTTTCTTGAAAAATTCTTTTACAATTTTCTTCACTTAATAAAAGAAGTTTCTGAAATTCAAAAGTTCCGATTTCTTTTGAAAATAAATAAGGAATAACCCATGCTTTTTCTGCTTTAATTTGTCTATCCATAACACAAGCAAGAACATAAGCATGAGGATTTTTTTCAAGATCATTCAATAAAATATCTGCTTCTTTATTTCCAGAAAATTCTATAAATTTTTTAGGAGCATTCATTAATTCCTCGCCTCTTTTTAATAAAATTTCTCTTATTTTTTCTTTATCTGCTTCAAGATTTTTAGGTTTAATCTTTGGCAAAATAATTTTTCCTTCTTTATCAAATTGCAAACTCATTTTATAATCCTTTTTTTAATCCTTTTTTTAATCCTTTTTTTAAACCAGAACTTTTTAATCCTTCCTTTAATCCGTCTTCCAACCCAAAATCAATTTTCTTAAACAAAATCTCTTGCTTTTTAATGTTTTTTGCACTAAATTGTTTTGTAATTTTCTCACTAGACTCTGGGATAAAAGGCCAAAGTAATTCAGCAATTTTCAAAATACTTTCCTTCGTTGGGCTTACCCACAACTTGCTATGATTAAGTTGTTGATTCTTAGCATCAAAGAATCAACCTTTTTCTTATCGAATTTTTTAAAAATTAACGCAATCATTTATGAATAACTACAAGAAATTATTCTGCCCGAAAAGTCTGGCATAAAAAATAGCATTACCGAGAACCCTTAATTCTTAGGTTTTTTTAGTCTTTCTCGTAGATGCTAACTTTTCTTTAAGTTCAGCTTTTCGGTTAATATACTCTTCCATACATTCTTTAAAATCAACATTAATTTTTCTTTCAAATATTTCAGCAATAAGACGGCAAATATTGTTGCAAATAAATTTCATCAGTAGTTCATTTGTTTGACTAACAAAATTTTTACAACGTAAGAACTCACCAAACTTACGCTTGTTTATAGAGAAAGCTGCTTCAACTTGAGGTCTTTGTCTATACTGATAATAAAATTCCTCTTTATGATTTTTAAAATAATCAAAAGCAATTTTCCATATATCTGGAGATTTTTCTTGAGGATTTGCATTTTTCTTAAACGGAATTATTGGAATTGCTCCTAATTTTTCAATTATCTGAAGTGTTCTATAGGAGCTATAAGCTTTATCTCCAGAAATCATTCTTGGTTCTGAGTTATAAAACAATTGCCCTAAGAGTTCAGGAACTTGTTTATCGTCAGAATAGTTTCCAGGCGTAATAACGCAAGAATAAACAGCATGGGTAACAGTTCCAACAGCTATATGTGCTTTAAGATAATTTCTTTTTAGGTTATGTAGTTCTTTTCCATCTACTCCTTTTTTGAATCTGACCCTCATCCATCTTTCATATTGATAACTTCCAAATCCTGAAGAGTCCATTGCAATCATATCACTATCAATAAATTTTAATGGTATTGCAGTTATGTGTAATATTCTTAAAAGTAAATCTTTAGTTCCCTCACAATTTAGAAAATCATTAAGAGTGTTCACGCCAGGCGACTTAAAAATAAACCCCAAATTTTCAAATAATTTTAAGTCAGAGTTTAAAACTCTTCCAGATGTATTTGTATAAAGTTTTAACCCTAAAGAAAAAATTAAATCTGAGAGTTTAGCTTTTGGTCTTCCTCCAGATGATTCTGTTTCTCCTTCATCAAAAATTTCTGCTAATTCAGAAAGAAGTATCCAAAACATTCTTTTTTCATTTGTTAAAGCTAAATGAACAAGACGGTGATTTGTGGATTTATGTGTAGATAAACATGTCTGAACAACTTCAGGTTTTTCTGTTTTGAAAGATGCTTCTCTTTTTTCTCTTTTTGCTATTTCATCAGAAAGTTTGTATTTCTTTACATATTTTCCATCGCTTTCTACTACAATTTTTTCTCCTCTATATATTTTTGCCATTTTATTTTTCCTCCCTTGTTTCTAAAAGACGATTGATTATTTCGTCGTAGCTTTCTCTTTTGCAAAGTTTTAACTTTACAAGCTTAGCTACAGTTATTTTATTCATCCATATCATTGTTTTGTGTTTTGGTAATGTCATTTTGTTTTTCTCCTATTTTATTGGAGTATAGTGGCTCTCCCCATAAAAGAGCCATTGTTTTTTAGATAATCCCATAACTTATCCTGTAAGTTAATCCCATAAATTAACTTGTCGTCGGTAATTAGTCCCATAATCTAATTTCCTTGCTTATACATCCATTGTATACTGTATCTATAACATACAGAGTATTTAAACTTTACTATTTTTTATAATTCGGTGGTATGGCGTATCTATTATAATCCGTAAGATTTATAAATGCTAAATACCATAGATATATAATAATAAATATATACAAAGACAAAAAATGGCAAAAAAAGAGGATAAACCAAGATTTGAAGAAGCAAGAGAACTATTCTCTAATGAGAAGAAAGAAAGAGTGATAGAAAAAGATGTTTTTCAAGATAAATTTACAGGACAAATTTCTTTAAGACTACCGAAGGACATCTGTCTTTCAAAAAGAATAAATAAAAATTCTAAATTTGGGATAATAATAAATCCAAAAAAGGAAACATGGGACGAATTAAAAGAAGAAGACCTCATCATCAGGTTAATAAAAAAGAAATAATGGTAAAAAGAAAACTACTTAACAAAGTCGAGAAGCTGATTTTAAACACACTATTCAAGGAAGACATTCCTTTGACACCCAATGCTCTTGCAACGATAACTGGACTTGCTTATGTTACTGCAAAAAAATATCTTATTCAAATGACTAAAGAAGGTCTTTTAGTTGAAGCTGAAAAGAAAAAAGCTATGAAAAAAGAAAAAGGAAAACGAGGCGAAAGTAGGAAATATATGATTAATACAGATATATGGTGTTGATAAAATGAAAAATAGTTATGAAAAAATGGCTGGAGAAAATAGATAAAAATGAAAAGGAAAAATTTACTCTTAATTATAAATGTCAAAAAAGCATACAGATAAACTTACATGAACTCATCTTTCTCATCTTACTTGTTTCGGCTACTAATTTTATTGTAGGGTTAGTTACCTAAATTATAAAAACAAGGATTTCATAGTTTAATTATGGGATTTAAGTTGATTATAAGTAAATATGGATTAGCAATAGTATTAGCTTTCATTTCTGCGATGACGGGTTGCTTATCTTTTTTCCCAAATTTAATAAGAAATGAAATACTAAAATACTTATTACCATTATTTTTTCTTTTAGGTTTTATATTAGAAATTATAAGAATAGTTGCAACTGAAAACAAGCCTGTAGATATTTCATTAGAGAGTAAGGAAGAGTTAAGAGAATCTATTAAACAAGATACACAAAAAACTGTCAAGACTTATTCAGATAATGTTAAACGAAAAGTTGAAAAATTTAATAAAGAAAAATTAAGTCGTTATGATTCCACAGAACTTTTAGTAAATCTTGTTAAAAATAATTATGTTTCGATTAAGGAAGTTGAAAAGATACTGCCAAATGAGCAATTTATCTCTGTATTTTGCTATCCCACTGGAGGTCCAACAATTCCAAAAGATGCTCGTTTAAGCAGGTTATACCCTCAATTATTCTCTGATTTAGGCTTTGTTAGGCTTGGGGCGAACTTCTTTATAATTCCCGAAAGAAATCTTCTTCCAAAAGAACTAAGAGGAATTGATGTTCTAACAAATCATATCAAAGAAGGAATTATTATTTATTCAAATGAAGAATGGAAAAATAATCTTACCAAGATAAATTCTACGGGACATAAAATTATGTATCGGAACTGGAAAGATAAAGAGAACCCTCTAAAATATGACTTCTTAGTCTATAAAATTAATATGACTGATCTTAAACATGTTTTCATTAAAGAAAGTTCTTTTACTAATGATTTTTTAAAAGAACTTGCCTCAGTTGCAGATATAAGAGCAATAAGATTAAATGAAGTAGATAAAGCAAACATAAAAGATTTTATCCTAAAATCAAGTCTTAACATTCTCATATTAGATTTATATAGGAAAGAGAAAGATAAAATATTATCCTTAGAGAAAAAATTTAAAGAAGATTTGGGGGTTGATATTTTTTGTGACTATGCAAACGAGGAAAAAAAGGACATAGTAAAAATATTAAAGACAAAATTTGATGATGTTCCTTCTAAGAAGTATGCCAAACTAATCTTTGAAAGAAGTAAGAAATACAAAGAAGAACTCTCAAAATTGGGAATAATTTGATTTTTAAATAAATCTTCTTATCAATTAAATACAATAATTATCGACAATAAATACTACCCACCAATTCACTCCATTCAATCCTATCAGCGTTACTATAAATTTCATAAGGCAAACTGCAAGCAATCCAATTATGGATGATAATTCCTTCATCATAATTAACATCGTTATCCCAATTAAAACTAACAACACACAAATCATTTTCTAATCCTCTAATCTCCCAAGTATCTGCATAAGTTAAATCACAACTCTGTAATTTTTTATTAAACAATTCACTTCCAAATCTAACTGAACCCATACTTTCTGCCTCGTCGTAAAATTTAGAATATTGATAACCATTATAAAAAATAAAACCAATGAATAAAATAATTAATACAGTTATTATTAACAATATAATTTTCCAAGTTTTCATTTTACAGACTGCTATATAGTGGCTTTTCTTATTATATAAATATTACTATTTTGTAGCATGAATGAGAGGAAACCAAAGAGAACTTCTTTAGAAATCAAAAAAGAAATTTTAAAACTTCTAAAAAGTAAAGAAAGAACTTTTAGAGATTTAGAAACAAAAGTTAATACAAATTTTGAGACAATTAAAACTCAGATTAAAGAGTTGGAATATTTAGGATTTGTTAAAACTATTAAGCACGAAAGAAGTGAGCATACAGGAAGACCTTTTACAACTGTGAAACTTATTCAAAATATTTAAATTTAATTAAAGATACCTATAGACTTTAAAAAAAGATAAAGTAAGATTAACACAATAATCCAAAATAGAATTCTTGGGTCTATTGCTATACTTCCTCTTTTGCTTTTTCTATTTTTAACCATCTTTTCTATAGCCCCTTTTCTTTCCCTAAAACCTTTCTTCTTTAAAAATCCTTTTATTCTTTTTAGGTCTTTATCTTGTTGCATTAAAATAATAATGATAACCATCAAAGTAGTCAATAATAAAGAAAAAAGGAAAGTAAGAGTATCTCCCAGACTATTATTAACTCCCAATGAATCAAGTATCCATTTTATAAACTGTAACAAGGCTCCAAATCCAACTACAACTGCAATAGGTTCAACTATTTTCATGAATAATAAAGTTTCTTGTAATTTATAAATTCTTCGTAGAAAAATATAACAAAAGTTATAAACTTATTTTTCTTATCTTTTTTATGCCAAGAAGAAATAATGACGCTGTTATTGGATTAACAATTATTCTAATAATCCTTACTTTAGTAATGATAACTTTGATGGTCTTAATCCCTATGGGGATATTGGACAAAGCAAATATTTCGTCAACAGGTTCTCTAATTGGAAGTAATTTAATAACAAAATCTCAACCAGAATTTGGGCTTCAATTTAGAAACGATGGAAAAAAAGCAGGAACGGTTACTATAAAAGTTTCTTCCAATGATAAAAATATCTCATTTATACAGGATGAAATAACGAGAATTGTCCCTCCAACAAAAACAAATTATGATTACACAAATGTAGAATTTGCATTAAATAAATCCATTTTTGATAAGCAACTCAAAAATTTTACTATTTTTTTAGATGTTTCTCATGGAAAATCCAACTACATTGCAAAATGGGAATATATTGAGAAGTGCTATCCAGGACAAAGAAGCGATTGTATGTATGGGTGGGTTAAATAAAAATGCCTTATGGATATCGCTTTCTTGAATCCATTTGGGATAGAAAAAAGAAAGAAAAATTTCTTGGAAAGAATTTAGATGAAAAAGAAAAATTTAGATATCAATCCTTAGATTATACTGTTAAAATAGGGTTGGTTGCATGTATGATATATTTACTTATTTTAATAACCATAAATAAAAAATTTATATTTAATTACTTAGTTGTTATTTTAGGTCTTGCAGTAATTATCGGAAGTTTAATAAGACAAGAGTATAGGACTATTAAACTTATAAAATACAAATATTTTAAAAAACATTTTTTATTAAAAAATAAAACTATTCGTATCCTGTGGATTGTGCTTGTTCATTTAGTGATAATCATTGGATTAATTTATTTAATACAATTATTAATTGAAACATAAACTTATCGGTTAAAACCATCTTTTCTTAAAGAGTTTCAGTAGTTGTCGGTTAAAAATTCAGCCTCATTTATAAACAAATTAGTTTTCGGGCAGGATAACAAGAAATTAACTTTATAAATAATAGTATAATTTAAAAAATATGGGGTACATTAGAAACTATGGCAAAATCAACAGGAGACATTAAATTAGTTAAAAAAAAGCGATTAGTAACAGCAGCATTGCCTTATATAAATAATATACCTCATTTAGGGCACATAGTTGGATCCCATTTACCTGCAGATATTTTTGCAAGATATAGCAGAACAGCAGGGTATGACACCATTTTTGTTGGAGGTACTGATGAAAATGGGTCCACCTCAGAAATTGCAGCCTCAAAAATAGGAGTAGATCTACAGACTTTTTCAGATAAGTTACATAAAGAACACGCTAAGATATACAAATGGTTTGGAATATCTTATGATACATTTTCTAGGACATCTAAACCAATTCATCATAAAACAGTTCGAGATTTTTTCAAACAAATGAAAAAGAATGGATTTATCAAAGAAGGAACAATGAAAGTATTTTATTCTCCTAAAGAAGATAGATTTCTTCCAGATAGGTATATCATTGGAAATTGTCCAAAATGTGGTTATGAAAATGCAAACGGAGATCAATGTGAAAAATGTACAAGTGTATTGGATCCAGCTCAATTAGAAAATCCTAGGTCAAGCATTTCAGGAGGAGAGGTAGAAATCAGAAATTCAAAACATTTATTCATAAGACTAGATAAACTATCTCCTAAATTAGAAAAATGGATAAAAACACAATCTCAATGGAGAAAACAAGTTATAAATCTCGCAAAAGGGTGGATAAAAGAAGGTCTAAGACCAAGAGCAATAACAAGAGACCTAAAACATGGGGTCCCTGTTCCATTAGCTGGTTATAAAGACAAAGTATTCTATGTGTGGTTTGATGCTCCAATTGGATACGTCTCTGCAACAAAAGAAGCGAGAAAAGATTGGAAAGATATTTGGAAAGGGGATACAGAAATTCATAATTTCTTAGGAAAAGATAATATTCCCTTCCATACAATATTTTGGCCAGCAATGCTCTTAGGTCAACAAGAATTTAATCTTCCAACAAATGTAATAGGATTACAATATCTAAATTATGAAGGAGGCAAATTTTCAAAAAGTAAACAAAGAGGGGTATTTTGTGAAAGACTTCTAGAAAGTAAACTTGACCCCGATATTTGGAGAGCATATTTAACGCAAATTATCCCTGAAACATCAGATAGTGAGTTTAAATGGAACGAATTTCAAGAAAGAATTAATTCAGATTTAATTGGAAACTATGGAAATTTTATAAACAGAACACTAAGTTTTGTAAGTTCAAAATTAGGAGGAAATTTACAAATTCAAGAAGAGAATACTTTAACAAAAAGAGACAAAAAATTCAGAAAAGATGTAAGAAAAAGAGTTGAAAGTATTACTGCAAACATAGAAGCAGGAGAGATTAGGAAAGGTTTTGCAGATATATTAGCATTATCAACAGAGGGGAATAAATACCTTACTGAAACAGCCCCCTGGAAATTATTAAAAACAAATCCTAAAAAAGCTAATGATGTTTTAGCTAATTGTACTGGATTAGTAAAAACATTGGCAATAGTTTCTTCTCCATATTTGCCTTTCTCAACCAAAAAAATATGGGAGCAACTTAATATGCCTGGAAAGTGTGATACACCTGGAAAATGGGATCAAGCCTATGAAATCTCACTTCCAAAGACACATACAATAAATAAACCAGAAAAACTTTTCTCTCCAATCGAAGATAAAGAGATAAAAAAGTTAAAAGAAGAGACCTCTAAACCAACAAATCTTTCAGAATTATTTAACAAATAATCATTTCATAATATTCCCTAAGACCTTAATCAAATAATTATTGCTTATTTTGTCTTTAATACATACTCTAATCCATCTAAATCCAAGTCCATCAAATTCATTTCCTCTTCTAACAATAAGTCCCTTCTTTTTTAATGATTTTGCAAGATCAATATTTTTTAGAGATTTTATTAAAATAAAATTTGCTTGGGGGTCAATTACTTTTAAGGATTTAATCTTATCCAATTTTTTGAGAGCTTTTTCCTTTTCTTTCTGGAGAGTTTTTTTTAATGAACTTATCCAGACAGTATCTTTTAACAATTCAGGAATTATCTTCTGATTAATTGTAGAAATTTGAAATAATAATTGTTTTTTCTTAAAAGCATTAATTATTTTCTTTGAACCAACCCCAACACCACATCTCAACCCACCAATAGCAAAAAACTTTGATAAAGAAAAAGTAACAAAAAGATTATCCAATTTATAAGCTTCTTTCATTAAAGAGTGCCTAAGATGATCGCTCCTAAACAAAAGGTATGTTTCATCTATTACAAAGAAATTTTTTGGGCTATTTCTAATCAACTTAAGTAAGTTCTTCTTTTCAATTAATCTCGAGGTAGGATTATTTGGATTACAAATAAATATAAGTTCATTTTTATTAATGAATTTTTTAAATTTTTCTAAATCAACATCAAAATTAGACTTTTCATCAACATAAAACTTCTTTACTTTTTTAGCAGCCTCTTTTGAAAACCAAGCATATTCCCAAAAGGTGGGGCTTATAATATTAGAAGTTTTATAAGAAGAAATCATACAAATCCCTCTAAGAAGTTCTGTTGATCCCAATCCAATAATTAAATTTTCTTTAGGAATTTTATAATATTTAGATAAAAATAAAATCAAAGATTTGCTGTCTGGTTCAGGATAATTCCTAATATTTTCTGATAAATATGTTTTAATCCTATTAACAACTTTTTCGTTTTGGAGGGGGCAAGATTATTTGTAAAGTCAATTATCTTACTTGAGTATTTCATTAAACCACCTCATGTCTTTTATTAAATAAAATCCCCTTTGCTTCCTTAATTTTCCTCTTTTTACTAAATTTTTAAAAATTTTAGAAAATTGTTTTGTTAAATATTCTTTTATTTTAAGATTATTTTTATATCCTAAAAAAGCCTCACCTTCTCTTTCTTTAGTACCAATAATTAATTCTATAAAAGCAGGGATATTCATTTTATCGAAGTTAAATACCAAAAAGATTATTTTAACCAAAGCTTCAAAAGCTTCTTTTCTCTTTTTCAGATATTCTTTTTTATTTCCACAAACAAAAATAGCATTACTTGTTAAAGAATTCAGCAATAATCTCATTACTACTTCTTTTGACGTTAGAAATTTTTTGGTCTTAACAATAGGGGGGATAATTATTTTATTCTTTTTTTTCTTCGTCTCTCATCTCTGCAAATGTTTTTTCACAATTCTCTGGAATAAATATCATATCCCAACCAAAACCTTTGTCACCTATTGGTTCATTATTTATTTTTCCATTAATTATCCCGCTAAATACTTGAAATTCTTTTCCATCAAAATAACCAATGCTGGTTTTCGCATATGCTTTTCTATGCTCCATTCCATTAATCATTTTAATAGCTCCTTCGTTTCCCATTGATTTTAGAACCCATTTTATAAGTGCACCAGGAAAACCATTCATTGCTTCAAAATATAATCCGGTATCTTCAACAATAACTGGTTGCTTAATTTCATTATAAGCCACCCTTACTTTACTTTCAATAATTTTATCTACTTCAATTTCCTGTTCTTCAGGCAAATCAATCTTCACACTTTTTACCTCAAAACCCAAGATTTGTGACGCCTCACGTAATTTGTTTTCGTTACCTGTTACAAAAAATAAATCTATATCCTCAAAATAAAGAGATAACCTTTATAAAATTACTCGTCCTTTAATAAAAAATGAAATTAATTTTTTGTTTTAGATTTATTTCATAACAACTTTTACTATTCACAAAAAATTTAAAAGCTTCTTTTACATCACAATATCATAAAAGAGGAAAATGAGAGTTGCTATTAATGGTTTAGGGAGAATAGGTCGGGCTATTTTGAAAATTGGTTTAGAAAAAGGAATAAATTTTGTAGCAATAAATGATTTAGTTGATCCTAAAAATCTTGCTTATCTTCTAAAATATGATTCTGTTTATGGTCCTTATAATAAAAAAATAAGTTATGAAAAAAATTCTATAAAAATTAATGAAAAAAAAATACAAATTTTCTCAGAAACAAATCCAGAAAAACTTCCCTGGAAAAAATTAAATATAGATTTAGTTATAGAATCAACAGGATTTTTTACAGAAAGAAAAGATAGTGAAAAACATCTAAAAGCCGGGGCAAAAAAAGTTTTGATTACAGCTCCTGCAAAAAACCCAGATATTACAATTGTTCCAGGAGTTAATGAAAATAAACTTAAAAAAGAACATAAAATAATCTCATTGGGTTCCTGCACAACTAATTGCCTTGCTCCTCTCATAAAAGTTTTAAATGATAATTTTGGGATTAAAAAAGGTTTTATGACTACAATCCATGCTTACACAAATGACCAAAAAATTCTTGATGTTCCTCATAAAAAAATAAGAAGAGGGAGAGCAGCAGCAATAAATATGATTCCCACTACTTCCGGGGCCACAAAATCTGTTGTAGAAGTAATTCCAAGTTTAAAAGGAAAATTAGACGGTTTAGCAATAAGAGTTCCAATTGCCTGCGGAAGCATAGTTGATTTTGTTGCAGAATTAAATAAAAAAGTAACAGCAGAAGAGATAAATAAAACATTCAAAAAAACAGCATTAAAAAAATTAAAAGGAATTTTAGAATATAGCGAAGATGAACTTGTTTCTTCAGATATTATTAATAACCCTCATTCTTCTATTATTGATGGTCTTTCAACAATAGCGATTGGAAATTCTATAAAAATCCTTTCATGGTATGATAATGAATATGGTTATAGTTGCAGAATAGTTGAAATGATAAAAGCAATAAAATGAAAACTCTCTCTGATTTTAATTTAAAAAATAAAACAGTCTTATTAAGAACAGATTTAAATTCGGATGTTGTAAACAACAAACTTCTTCCATCAGAAAGAATCAAAAAATCTGTTAAAACAATTTTAGAATTAAAAAAGAAAAAAGCAAAAGTTGTTATCTTAGCTCACCAAGGAAGACCAAAAGAATCTGATTTTATTTCTTTAAAACAACATGCTAAATTACTTAACAAATATGTAAAAGTAAAATTTGTAAAAAATATTATTGGGAAAAAAGCTGAAAAAGAAATTAAAAATTTAAAATCAGGAGAGATTTTACTTTTAGAAAATATCAGATTTCTTAAAGACGAATTTAATCCAGGGAAAAATAAGATCATAAAAAAATTAATTCCTTTATTGGATTTTTATGTTAATGATGCTTTTTCGATATGCCACAGAAAACAAACTTCTATTACTTCTTTTCCAAAATATCTTCCGCATTGTGCTGGAAGACTCCTTGAACAGGAAGTAAAAGCGTTAAAAAAAATTAAAATAAAAAATTGCCTTTATATTTTAGGCGGAGCAAAACCTGAGGACAATATAAAGCTTTTAAAAGGAAATAAAGTTTTAGCTTGCGGTTTGTTTGGACAATTATGCACCATCGCCAAAGGGAAAAATTTCGGAGCACAAAATAGATATCTAAAAAATAAACTCTACTTAATTAAGAAATTAAAAAAGAAATTAAAAAATGTTCTTACTCCAGTTGATTTTGCTGTTAAAGTAAATAAAAAAAGAAAAGAATTGCTTCTTAAAGAATTTCCAAGCAAATATGAAATTTTTGATATTGGCAAAAAAACAATTAAAGAATATATTGCTGAAATAAAAAAAGCCAAAGCAATTTATATGAAAGGACCAGCAGGATTTTGTGCAGACAAAAAGTTTTGCAAAGGAACTAAAGCAATATTAAATGCTATTACAAAACACAAAAGATTTTCTTTAATCGGGGGAGGTCATCTCAACGATGCAATCAAAACAAATAAAAACAAATTTAACCATATAAGTTTATCAGGTGGTGCTTTGTTAAGATATATTGCAGGAGAAAAACTTCCTGGATTAGAGGTGTTAAAATGAATAAAATAGAACTTAATCATAACTCATTGAAAAAATCCTATGATAAGAAGATAATTAGGAAATTCAAAGACATGAAAGAAAAATTCAAAGAATCAAACAACATAAAAAATAATCCTTTACTTTATCAGGTTTATATAAAAGACTTTGGATGTTTTGAAACAGGTTTAACTGTAATAGAACCAGGAACAATAAATAAAGAATTCTATATGACAAAAGGTCATAAACACCAAAAACCAACTAAAGAAATTTATATTTTACTTAAAGGAAAAGGGAAATTAATAATCCAAGACAAAAAAACAAAAATTCTCAATTTAAAAAAAGACAAAACATACATTATACCAAAAAAATCAGGACATAGATTAATTAATACAGGAGATAAAAAATTAGAAGTCCTAACTATCTACTCAAAAAATGCTGGTCATAGTTATAATTTTAAATTTAAAAAAAGGGTTTTCAAATAATGGATTTAATTAAAAAAAGCGTAGAGGTACTAAAAAGTTTACAATTAAAAAATGGTGGAATCTTAGCCACTAATCTAGACGGAGCTTATCCTTATATTTACATAAGGGATGCAATAGTAATTACCAAGGCCATGAACAGATTTGGGCTGATAAAAAATTCTGAAAAATTTTATTATTTTGTAAATAAATTTTCTAAACTTCATCAATACAAGGAAATTTTCCACAGATATACCAAAGAGGGGCTGCCAAGTGTAACCAGAAAAGACCAGCACGATAATACTGGGATGTTGTTACATGGCATTTATGATACTTATCTATTTAATAAAAATAAGGATTTTCTCAAAAAAATGTGGCCATTAATAAAAAAATGTTGTGAATTAATTTTAGGATTTAGTAAAACCGGCTTAGTAAAAACAGGAACAAGCATACATGAGTTATACAGACTTGAACAAGGATTTGAAATATGGTCTAATTGTGCTTGTTGTAGAGGATTATATGATGCAGGTAAAATTGCAGAAATATTAGGTTATAAAAAAGAAAATAAAGAGTGGTCTAAAAAAGCAGAACAAATTAACAGAAATATAGAAAGAAAAATGTATAATAAAAAAACAGGATTATTTATGAAAAATACCAAGTATCCAAATGTAACTGACATTTCCCAGATAGCACCTTTTTATTTTAAGATAATAGATTCTAAAAAAATTTTAAGAAAAACAATAAATCACCTGAAAAAGGTTTTATCTCATAAAGAAGGAGGATTTAGAAGATTTAAGAAATTTGAAATTTGCAGGGATTGGCATTGGTACACTGGAGGAAGCGGAGGATGGGTCCCTTATACTTCATGGATGGCAAAATTTTACAGAGAATTAGGAGATAAAAAAAATTATAGATTATATAAAAAATGGTTAGAAAATATAGCAAAAAAAAGTAAGGGGTTTTTACCAGAACACATTGCAACAGGAGAAGAATACAAAATTTGGAAAAACCACGAAATAGAATTTAATTCAAGAATCTTAAAAGGGATGAAAAAATCAGAAGAATTAAATAAAAAAATTAAAGAAAACATTTTTTATTGGGCAGTTCCTTTGGGATGGAGCCATGCTGAATATCTTTTGTTAAATAAAAATGGAATTTGATATTATAACTTTTGGTTCAGCAGTAGGAGATGTTTTTGTTAATACCGGATTAAGTGAAAGAAAAAATTTTATCAGTTATCCTGTTGGAAGCAAAGTTTTAATTAAAGAATTAAAATTTGATATTGGTGGTGGGGGAACAAATACTGCTGTTGCTTTTTCTAGATTTGGGTTGAAAACAGGATATCTTGGAAAAATAGGGGAGGATAATAGTGGAAAAGAAATATTAGAACTTTTAAAAAAAGAAAAAATTGAATTTTTAGGAAAAGTAGAAAAAAATACAAAAAGTGGATACTCAATTATTCTAGATAGTAAAGAAAAAAACAGAACTATTTTAACCTATAAAGGAATAAATAATGGTCTTAAAATTAATGAAATAAAAATTAAAAAAACAAAATGGCTTTATTTTTCTTCTGTTTTAGGAGAAAGTTTTAAAACACAAAAAAAACTTGCTGAAATTTTAATAAAAAAAGGCACAAAAATTGCATTTAATCCAAGTTCTTATTTAATTAAAGAAAAAAATTTAAAACCTATTTTAAAATTATGTCATGTTTTAATATTAAATAAAGAAGAAGCGAAAATATTATGTAAAAACAAAGATTTGCTTTTAGGATTGCATAAATTAGGTCCGAAAATTATAGTTATAACAGATAAAAATAAATCAATTAGCTGTTATGATGGAAACAAAAAATATTTTCTTAAGCCTCATAAAATTAAAGTTGTTGAAAGAACCGGGGCAGGGGATGCTTTTGCTTCAGGATTTGTAGCAGGTTTAATTGTTGGAAAAAGTATTTCTGAAAGTTTAAAATTAGGATTAAAAGAAAGTGAATCAGTTATTAAATATTTTGGAGCAAAAAATAATTTATTAAAAATAAAACTAAAATGATAAAATTAAATAAACTTTTAACAAAAGGCAAAGCATTGTTTCTTGCTTACGATCAAGGACTGGAACATGGATCAGCTGATTTTAATGATAAAAACATTAATCCAGAATATATTCTAGAAATTGCAAAAAAAGAAAAATACAATGCAGTCATCTTACAAAAAGGAATTGCTGAAAAATATAAAGATAAAATCAGTGTACCTTTAATCTTAAAATTAAATGGAAAAACAGATTTAGTAAAGGGAGACCCAATTTCCAGACAATTATGCACTGTTGAAGAAGCAATTAAATTAGGTGCAGTTGCTGTGGGGTATACAATTTATATCGGAAGCCAGCATGAAAACATAATGTTAAAAGAATTTGAAGACATTCAAAGAAAAGCTCATAAAAAATTATTACCAGTAATTGCGTGGATTTATCCACGAGGAAAATCAATCAAAAAAAAATCAGGTAAAGAATTAATGGCTTATTGTGCAAGAACAGGTCTTGAAATAGGGGCAGATATTATTAAAATAAAATATAACGGAAATTTAAATGATTTAAAATGGGCTGTTAAATCTGCAGGAAAAACAAAAGTGGTTATTGCAGGAGGAATTAAAAAAAATGAAAAAATATTATTAAAACAAATAAAAGAAATTATAGATTCCAAGTGTCTTGGTTTAGCAATAGGAAGAAATATCTGGCAAAATAAAGAACCAGCAAAAATAACAAAGAAAATTAAAAAAATAATCTGGAAATGAAACCAATAATTGTTATAAATTTCAAAACATATAAACAAGGAAAAGATGTCTTAAAATTAGCAAGGATTATTGAAAAAATAAACAAAGATATAATTATTGGAGTTCAAGCAAATGACCTTGAAGAAATCGCAAAAAAAACTAAATTAAAAGTTTATGCTCAACATGTGGATTATTTTAAAACAGGGAGGCACACAGGATATATCATTCCTGAAGCTGTTAAAAAAGACAAAGCAAAAGGAACATTTCTAAATCATTCTGAACATAAAATTAAATTCAATGTTTTAAAAAAAGCAATAAATAGATGTAAAAAAATAAAATTAAAGACAATAGTTTTTGCCTCTGATTTAAAAGAAGCAAAAAAAATAAAAAAATTAAAACCAGATTATCTTATTATTGAACCTCCAGAATTAGTTGCTGGAAAAATTTCTGTTTCAAAAACCAAACCAGATTTAATTAAAAATATAGCTAAAAAACTTAAAACAAAATTTTTAGTTGGAGCAGGGATTAAATCCTACGAAGATGTTAAAATAGCTATGAAATTAGGAGCATCTGGAATAGCAATTTCTTCTGCTATTACTAAAGCAAAAAATCCTGAAAAAGTATTAAGAAATTTACTTGGGAAATAAATTCTCTGCAGCCATTACAATTCCTTCAGCAAATGGAAATGGAGTTAATTCAGGATGTGCACAATAATCTAATTTTGCTAAATCTTCAAAAGTCATTTTATGTTTAATTGCCAATGAAAGTAAATTAATTCTCTGGGCTAGTCCTTCATTTCCTCCAAAAATCTGAGCCCCTAAAATTCTTTTTGTTTTTTTATCAAAAACTAATTTTATTTCAACAGGTTTAGCATTTGGCTGGTTTGCATATTTAGTAAAAGATTTTGATTTTCCCATTATCACTTTAAATTTTTTTTCTATTGCTTGTTTTTCAGTAAAGCCAACTCTTCCAATTGACTGTTCAAAAAAATGAGAAACACTTGAATTAGTAACCCCAGAATATTCTGCCTTTCCCCCTGCTGCATTTACCCCGGCAACCTTTCCCTGAATTACAGCAACAGGGGCTATCTGGCTTGGGGTTGGTTTATTATCAATAAAAGAGATTGCCTGAGCACAATCTCCACAAGCATAAATATCTTTGACATTTGTCTCTTGATTTTTTTTAGTAAATATTCCAAATTTACCTATTTTTATCCCTGCCTGCTCAGCTAATTTGGTATCTGATCTAACTCCAGCACATAATAAGATTAAATCAAATTTTATTTTTTCTTTTGAAAGAATTATCTTATCATCAATTTTTTTAATTTTAGTATTTAATAACAATTTAATTTTTTGTTCTTTAAGTATATCTTCTACTTTTTTACTAAATTCTTTATCATAAAGCCCAGAAACCAAATGAGAGGAGAGTTCGATTAAAGTTATTTTTTTATTTTTTATAAAAGACGCGAGCTCTATTCCAATTGCTCCTCCTCCAATAACCACAACATTCTTTGAGGTATTAAGTTTATCTTGTATTTTTTTAACATCCTGACTTGTTCTTAAAGTAAAAACATTTTTAACTTCTTTAAAGATCTCAGGAACAAAAGGCAAAGCACCAGTGGCGATTATTAATTTTTTATATTTAATTTGCTTTGTTTTTGTATAAACTATTTTTTCAGAAGGAGAAATCTTAGTTGCTTCATCAATTATCAAATTTATAGCATTACTAATCATCTCATCAGAATGAATCATATTTTTTAATTTTACTAAACCACAAATAACATAAGGCTCAGAACACCTGATATCAATACCTTTTTCTTTCTTAATTAAAGTAATTTTTAATTTAGGATTAATTTGTTTAGCAACCATACCAGCTAAAATCCCTGCTGGTCCTCCACCAATAATTAAAATATCTGTTTTTATCATTTCTCTCTTTTTATTATATTTTATCAAAAATATTTAAATGTTTTGGTGAATAAGTTTTTAAGTCTCAAAATCATTTCATTGTATGAAAAAAGAGGTAATCGCAGTTGATTTAGGAGGAACTAACTTAAGAGTTGCTCTTGTTAAAAATAATAAAATAATAAAATATATTAAAAATAAAACTCCAAAAGAAAAACAAAAATTATTGACTAAACTTTGCGATTCTATAAAACAATTAACAAATAAAAACATTAAAGGAATTGGAGTTGCTTATGCAGGGATTGTTGAAAAAGGGGTTATTAAAAAAACTCCAAATCTTCCCTTAAAAAATTTTAATCTGAAAAAATTTATTCAAAATAAATTTAAAATAAATGTTGAAATTGAAAATGATGCTAACTGTACAGCTCTTGCTGAAGAAAAATTAGGCATAAAGAAAAAAAATTTTATAGTTTTAACTTTAGGAACAGGAATTGGAGGAGGAATTATAATTAATGGAAAACTATATTCTGGGAAAGGTTATGGAGCAGAATTAGGGCATATTATTCTAGACAATGGAAAATTTTTTGAAGATTTAGCATCAGGAAAGATAGTTAATAAATTATCAAAAGAATGTTTTGGGAAAGAATATACAATAAAAGAATTAATAAAAAAGAAAAATTATAAATCAAAAAAAATTTTAGATAAAATTTCTAAATATCTCGGGCAGGGAATAGTCTCTCTCATTAATATCTTTGATCCGGAAATTGTGATCTTATCAGGAGGAATAAAAGAAACAGGCAAACCTTTCTTAAATATGATTAAAAAAGAAATAAAAAAATACAGATTTTTACCAAGACAAACACCAGTCAAATGGACAAAATTAAAACATGCAGAAATTTTAGGAGCAAGTTTATTAATAAAATAAAAACTTAGGCAAACAGCAGATGACAAAAAAACAAAAGGATTCTCCTAAAATAAAAGAATTAAAACATAAAGCAAGAAGAAAAAGTATCAAAGAAGGTATTTTCTTTTCAGCAAAAAGTTCTTTCGGAGATCGTTATATTTCCCCATTTGCAATAGCAATTAACGCTAGTAATTCTATGGTGGCTCTTTTAAGCTCTGTTTCAGGTCTTTTAGGACCTTTAGCTCAGATATTCAGCTCAAGATTAATTGAAAAACATAGTAGAAAGAAAATAATTCTCAAAGCAATTTTCTTTGAATCTTTAATGTGGCTGCCTTTAATTATAATGGCAATTTTGTTTTATAAAGGAATTTTAGTAAACACCCTTCCACTCTTACTTTTGCTTTCCTTTTCTTTGTACATTATTCTTGCAAACATAGGAAGTCCTGCATGGTTTTCATGGGTAGGGGACCTTGTTGATGAAAAATATAGAGGAAGATGGTTTTCAAAAAGAAATTTAATAACAGGATTTGTTTCAGCAATTTTAGCAATTTTTTCCTCTTTCTTTTTAAATTATTTCAAGCAAATTAACTTAGTCATGTTTGGGTTTATAATTTTATTCTCCTTAGCATTTATCTCCAGATTAGTTTGTTGGAAAATTTTTAAAAAATTATATGAACCAAAAATAAAACTTAAAAAAGGTTATTATTTTTCTTTTTGGAATTTTTTAAAAAACGCCCCAAAAAATAATTTTGGAAAATTCTCTATTTTTAGGGCATTACTCAACTTTGCATGTTCTATTTCTTCTCCTCTTTTAGCAGTGTATTTATTAAGAAATTTAAAATTCAATTATCCAACATATATGATAATTATTATGTCTTCATCAATCTTTTCATTAATTGTTTTAAATGGTTGGGGAAAATTTGCAGATAAATATGGAAACTACAAGGTTTTGGGGATCACATCTATTCTAATCCCTATTGTCCCTTTTCTATGGATTTTCTCTCCTTTTCCAGTTTATTTAATATTCATTCCTGCACTTATTAGTGGGATTTCTTGGGCAGGATTTACTCTTGCAACAGGGAATTTTATATATGACAATGTAAGCCAGCAAAAAAGAGGTTTAGCTATTTCTTATTGCAATATGTTAAATGGTATTGGAATCTTTTTAGGAGCAGGTCTTGGAGCACTCCTTATTAAATTTTTAACAATTAGTTTTATTGAACCTATTTCCTTAATTTTTATTATCGGGGGAATAACAAGAATGATGGTTGTATTTTTTGGCATTCCTAAAATAAAAGAAATGAAAAAAACAAAAAAATTTGATAGCTCAAAAATAATTAAAAACATCAGATTTAAACAGGCAAAATCTACTCTCATGGAAGAAGCTCATGAAATAATGTCAATTAAGGAATATTTAAGAACTAAATAACATTTTTAATTTAACCTCAAACTATTTAAATAAAATAAAATTTTTTAAAAGATGTTCAAAAAAAATACATGTGGAAAATGTGGGAAAAAAATAAGCGACAGCTATGAATTCTGCCCTCATTGTGGAAATTCTCAGGGAAACAATTCTGAGAACTGGGGACTTTTAGGAAAAGACGACAATAATTCTAAAACAGATAATTTTTCAGGAAATATTTTTGGAGGAATGGGGGGAAATTTTTTAGGAAAAATGATAAACAATGCAATGAAAATGATAGAAAAAGAAATGCAAAGAGAAATGAATCAACAGAAAAATATGCAACCAAGAACAAATATGAGACTTATGATAAATGGGAAAGAAATAAATCTAAACCAAAATTCAAATAACAAAATAAAACAAATAAAGTTAAAAGAAATTTCTCAAAAAGATCTTCCACAAAATAATCTAAAAAACTTCTCAAAACTCCAGAGAGAAGAACCTCTTACAAATATAAGAAGATTTTCTGAGAAGGTAATTTATGAAATAAATATTCCTGGAGTAAATTCTTTGGGAGATATTTCAATAACAAAACTTGAAAGCAGTATTGAAATAAAAGCTCTGGCAAAAACAAAGGCATACTCAAAAATAATACCACTAACTCTTCCAATAACCGACTATAATCTTTCAAAAGGAAAGTTAACTCTAGAATTAGGGGTAAAATAAAATGAGCCTGCACAGATTTGAACTGTGGACCCCTACCTTATCAGAGTAGTGCTCTGACCAGACTGAGCTACAGGCTCATAAGAAAATTATTATTAATGGATTTATAAAAGTTCTGGCTTTCCCAAATCTTTAAAAATAAACTTTTTCTACATAAATTATGGTAAAAGGATTATATCATTATTTAAGTCAAGCTTGGAAAAAACCAGACAAGAAAACTCTTAGAGAAAGAATGATAGAATGGAGGAAATCAGGAGTTTTCACTAAAGAAGAAAAACCCTTAAGATTAGACAGAGCAAGAGCTTTAGGATACAAAGATAAGAAAGGATTTGTAATAATCAGGATTAGAGTAAAAAGAGGAGGACACAAAAGACCAAGACCAAATAAAGGGAGAAGAAGTAAAAGATTGCACACTAGAAAAAATTTAAAGATGAGCTATAAATGGATAGCAGAACAAAGAGTTGAAAGAAAATATTCAAACTTGGTTGTATTAAATTCATATCTTCTTGGAAAAGACGG
>JAGLOA010000004.1 GCA_023139205.1 Candidatus Pacearchaeota archaeon
ATTTATAAAATTAATGAAATAAAAATCTTTATAATCTCCTTACATTTCTCTCTAACTATGCCTACTCAAGACACATCAGAAATAAGAGAAAAAATAATATCAATATTAAATAGAAGAGGCCCGAGTCTTCCAGTTCACATTGCAAAAGAATTAAATTTAAGTATGCTTTTTGCCTCAGCATTTTTATCTGAACTTCTCTCTGAAAAAAAAATAAAAATAAGCAACATGAAAGTTGGAAATTCTCCAGTTTATTTCATCTCTGGACAAGAACCCAAATTAGAAAATTTCTCCCAATACCTCAAAAGCAGGGAAAAAGATGCATTTATTTTATTAAAAGAAAAAAAATTTCTAACAGACCAAGAACAAGATCCGGCAATCAGAGTTGCCTTAAGAGCAATAAAAGATTTTGCAGTTCCATTTAAAAAAAATGAAGAAATTTTTTGGAGATACTTAACAATTCCAGAAACAGAAATAAAAACAGAAGAAAAGGTAGTTCCGATTACACCTCCTGAAAAAATAGAACCTATCTCTCAAGTAAAAGAAACAAAATCTTTAGAAGAATTAAATATTTTTGACAAAACAAGAGAAAATCCTCCTAAAAAAACTAAAACAATAACAAAGAAGAAAACATCTAACAAAAAAAATGAAAAGTTTTTCAATAAAGTAAAAGAATTTTTAACAGAAAAGCAAATAGAAATTGTAGATATAGAAAATTTTAACAAAGAAGATTTAATTTTAAGAATAAAAGAAAACAATCAAGAAAAACTCTTAATAGCATTTAATAAAAAAAGAATAAGAGAAGAAGAAATAATAAAAGCATTCAAAAAATCCCAAGAGTCTAATTTAAATTATGTAATTCTAAGTTTAGGGGAACCTCTAAGAAAATTAAAATGCTTAATAAAAGCATTAGAAAAATTAGAAAAATTAGAAAAAATAAAGGACTAATTTTCTTCTAATTTTCTTACAAGAGTCTTCTCAGAATCAATATCGCTTTCTAAATCTCTAGGAATAACATAACCCTCAGAGTTTTCACCCCACATTACCTTTATTCCAGGCATTTCCAAGTATTGGTTATCCATTTTACTTCTCCCATTTATTTTCCTATATTGGTTATCCATTTTTTTCTTCTCCTATTTAATTAACCAGCCAAGCCAGGCCCTTACTCCCCTCAAATAAAACCTTAGAAATAAAAGCCCACAACCTTAGTACTGGACTTTAAGAGCTGAAGCTGATTTAACAACATTCGAATTGGTTAAACTAGCCACTAAACTCATAACCAATTAAAGAAAAAGGAATTTAAATATCTTTCTAAAATTAAGAATAATGTATTCGGCATAGACATATGTCCTACCCAGATTATACACTAAAATTAAGAATAAAAAGTTTTAAAAACAAAGTAAAACAAAATTTAACATGGGAAAAATAAAAACAAACTTAATCAAAAGAACAGCAAAGAACCTCTTAGAAAAAAAGATAGAATTCAGTGAAAATTTTGAAAAAAATAAAGAGATCCTAAAAGACACTATGCCGAGTAAAAAAATTAGAAATCAAATAGCAGGATTTTTATCTAGATTCAAGAAAAAAGAAGAAAAAATTAACTTATAAGCAATTAAAAGCAAAAAAGAATTCTAACTAAGAAACTTTTTAAATCCAATAATTCTACTAACCTTGTCTCTGTAGCTCAGGGTTTAGAGCGCGGCTCTCATGAGGCCGAGGTCGAGGGTTAAAATCCCTTCAGAGACATTTCCTCGACCGAGAAGAGGTCGCGAGGTTATTGAACAGCGACAAATTTCTAAGATTAATAACGTCTTTTCGATGACTGAGTCAGAGTTAAAATCTCCTCAGAGACATCTCAGATTAAATTTAATCATCATAATTCTTTTAAATTATAAAAAGATTTAAAAGCATGATTAAATGGTTTAAGAAAAAAAGAATTACTTCATGGGTAATAACCATTCTAATCGCAATAGAGATTTTTTATTTTTCCTCAATCCCTGGAAATACTTTGGCAGGAACCAGTGGAGGAAATATCTAGATTTCAAGAACATATCATTTCATTGTATTTTTTCTATTTAGTTTTTTCCTTTTTGCAACAATAAATAAAAACAAAAAAATAAAAACAAAACATCTTTTAATTGTCTTAATAATTTCAATAGCATACGCAATCTCAGATGAAATTCATCAACTATTTGTAACTTTTAGAAATTTCAGTATTAAAGATATTTTAACAGACACTCTTGGAATTTTTTCCTCAATAATAATTTATTCTCATATAAATCAAAAAACACTTAAACAACCATCTTAACTTTATCTCCTTTTTTTCTGGGGATAATATGAAAATGAAAATGTTTCACAACTTGACCTGCTACCTCAAGATTATTATTAATCACATTAAAACCTTCAGCTTTCTTCTCTTCAATTAACTTTAAAGAAGTTTTTTTAATACAATCAATTAACTCTGAACCCAAACTACTTGGTAAATCCAGAATATTTTCAAAATGTTTTTTAGAAATAATTAAACTATGCCCTTCAACAATCGGACTAGCATCAGGAATAGAAAAAAAATTATCATTTTCATAAATTATTTCCCCAGAAGCTATTTCCCCCTTAACTATCTTACAAAAAACACAATCCATTTAAATAAGAATAAAAAATACTTTAAAAAAATTTAGATTATAAAAAAATAAAAAAGAGAATTCTACTATCTTCTTTTTTTCTTAACAGCTTTTCTCTTTGCAGGCTTTCTCTTAACTGTCTTTCTTGTTACTTTTCTCTTAACAGTTCTTTTTACAGGTTTCTTCTTTTTTGCCACAACAGATTTTTTCTTAGCTGCTTCAAGTTTTTTAACTTGGTTCTTAAGAGATCTTATCTTAATATCAAGCTGTTTTGGTGTTCTAGCTTTTGCCATTTTTCACCTCTCTTTTTAATTAATTAAAACAAGAAACTAATATTTAAAAACTCTTCGGTGTGAAAAGGATTAAAAATTTTAAAAAAGAAAACAGCTTCGACAAATTACTTTGTTCTTGTATGGATTAATTTTCCAAATTTTTCAAAATTAATTTCTTCTTCAATTAATTTTTTCAAAACTTCTCTAAGATCAGAAATTTTAACACGAATTTGTTGAGTTGTATCACGAAATCTTATTGTGACATCTTTCTTTTTATCTGAATCCCCGTCAATAGTTATACAATAAGGAGTTCCTATTTCATCATTACGCGCATATCTTCTTCCAATACTTCCAGATTTATCATAACAAACATTCCAATCTTTTTTCAATTCATAAACAATATCCTCTGCGATCTTTTCAAATTTTTTCTGTTTGATAATTGGAAATACTGCTGCTTTTATTGGAGCAAGTTTAGCAGGAATTTTTAAAACAACATTTTTTCTTTTTTCATCATAACAATATGAATTTGCTAAAACAGCTAAAAAAATTCTTTCCATCCCAAAAGTTGGTTCAATAACCCTTGGCAAAACTTTTTTTCCATATTTCTCGTCGAATATTTCCAAATTTTGTTTGCTTTCATCTTGATGTTGAGTTAAATCAAATTGTCCCCTATTAGCATTCCCTGCAACTTCTTTGCTTCCAAAAGGATATTCATAATCAATATCAAAAGTTGCAGAAGAATAATGGGAAAGTTCATCTTTAGTATGTTCTCTAATCTTAATATTATTCAAATTCAAACCTCTAAACCACAAAATTTGTTCTGCAAGCCAATAAGCATGCCACTCTCCTAATTTATTTTTTTCTAAAAGTTCTTTTATTGTAATTTCTTTTAAATCTTGCTTTCCTTTATTTTGAGTTTCTTCGTCTAAAAATTTAAATTTACAATTTAAATGCCTAGAAGTTAATAAATCACATTTTTTTTCTTCAGGATTAATAAAAAATTCAAACTCTCCAATATGAAATTCCCTGCTCCTAAATAAGAAATCTCTTGGAGCAATCTCATTTCTAAAACATCTCCCAATTTGTGCAATTCCAAAAGGCAATTGCATTCTGGAAGTTTGCTGGACTAATTTAAAATTCATAAACATAGATTGAGCAGTTTCTCCTCGAAGATATGATTTAACAGACTCCAAAGCTCCAATAGTTGTCTCAAACATTAAATTAAAATCACCTCTAACCTCATAATCTCCACCACACTCACATTTAACTTTCCCTTCCTCAGATTTATCAATCTTTGTCGCTTTTTTACATTTTTTACAAACAACAGCAAGATCAGAAAAATTTTCTAAATGTCCTGAAGCTTTCCAGGTTCGAGGATGAGAAATAATACTCGCCTCAATTCCAACAACATTATCTTTTTTCCTCACAAAAAAATTCCACCAATTATCTTTAATATTCTTAAACAACTCTATCCCAAAAGGACCAAAATCCCAAAAACCAGAAAACCCCCCATAAACATCACTAGATCTAAAAACAAATCCTTTTCTTTTACAAAAACTAGCTAAATCTTCAATTGAAATTTTCTCTCTCTTTAGTTCAACAACAGATTTATCCACAGAATTTTTTGTTTCTTCTTTTCTCCCCTCAAGAATATCTTTTGCTTTTTTCTCAGCTTCTTTTTTTTCTTTTCCAAGATAAGCAAGAGTTTTTGTTTTTACTTTTCCTTCAACTCTTTTATTTTCATTAAGATAATAATAATCATTCCCATGAATTTTTTTCTTAACAACAAAAGCCATTGATAAATTAGGCACTACGAAGTATTTAAATTTTTTGATAGAAAGCGGAGAGTGGGACTCGAACCCACGAAAATTCGCTCTGCAGGCGAACGCAGTAGCCGCTGTGCCACCTCCGCATATCTAAAGATTAAGAATTCTATATTTAAAGGTTTTTAGTCACAATTATTCAACTCTTTTTTCATTTTAACTTAACATTTATTATTGCTACTTTTTCTCTCATTAGAAAGTATCACTTCAATTTTAATGATTTAAGCAATCTCGGCTTTGATAAACCTTTTTTTGGATGCAAATCCCACTCCATAAATTCTATCTCGTTTACACTAAATTCTTCAAAGGAATAATCTCGATATCTCTTCTCTATTTCTTTAAACAAATTTGAGGGATTGTTTTTGAAAAATGTTGTAGAAATATGAGGAACAAAACCAAATTTTTCTTTAAGACTAAATTTTTCTAAAATTTTTTTATTTAGACCATAGATAGCTTTGTTAGGAGAATAAACTTGTGCAAAGATTAGTGTTGGAAGATGATTCAAACCATTAATAGCTAACTCAAAAGAAGAAGTTTTATCACAAATTTTCTTTAACCCCCTTCATATTTTTTTTGGATAATTTTATTATAATTTTTATTCGCTATCTCTAAACCTGAAACTGTAATATGATATCTTTCTTTAAAAATAAACTCGTTATTTGGGAATTTTCTTTTTAGTTTTTTAATTAAAAAATCTATATTTGAAATAATTTGTTTTGGGAGAGGAATACTTACCCCAAAATAATAACCTTGATTTTTTGGGAAGGGTTTAACCATAAAGGATTTTTCAGGATCATTGCATGAATCCCAAATTTTTTGGAATTCTTTTTTTTGATTCATTTTAAATTTCATGCCCCCGACAGGATTTGAACCTGCGACCTACTGCTTAGAAGGCAGTCGCTCTATCCAGGCTGAGCTACAGGGGCCTACCAAATTAAAGAACAAGAACCTATTTAAAATCTTTCTATTCGACCTCAAAATCATCTAAATCTTTAGCTACAAAAGAATTTTTGAAAACTTTTTTTGCTTCATCCAAAATTTTTTTAAAATTATTCTCATATCTTTGACTTATATGAGTTAAAACAAGTTTTTTTGATTTAGATTTTTTGGCAATTTCTCCAGCTTGTGTTGAAGTCAAATGTAAATGTTCTTTAGCCTGATCCTGCAAATCAGAACCAAAATTTGACTCGCAAACAAGTAAATCAGAATTCTTTACAAAAGGAACAATCTCCTTGTTATCTAAAGTATCTAAAACAAAAGAAATCTTCTTGTCATCTTCTTTAAAAGTTAAATTCTTTACCAAATATTTTTTTCCCTCATAAGAAATATTTTTTCCTTGTTTTAACTTTTGCAACAAAGGACCTAAAGGCAAACCAGATTTTTTCAATTTGTTCTTATCAATTCTCCTCTGACCTTTTTTCACAAAACAATAAGCATTACACGGAATCCCATGCTTCATTTTTTCAGATTCAAGAAAAAAATCATCTGTTTCAAAAAATTTCCTATCAACCTCTTCAACAAAAATCTTATAATTTTTCTTAAAACCAAAAACTCTCAATAAATCTTTCATAAAAAGTTTAGTTCCTTTTGGACCATAAATAAAAAGAATTTTATTATAACCGCTTAAAGCCAAAGTAGACAATAAACCAGGTAGTCCTAAAACATGGTCTCCATGCAAATGAGTAATTAAAATCCTAGTTATCTTACAAGGATTAAGTCTGGCTTTTCTAAATTGCCTTTGAGTCCCTTCCCCGCAATCTACTAAAATATTCTCTTCATTATAAGTCAACAAAATAGCTGAATGATTTCTTTTAGCACTTGGAATCTGATCTGCAGTTCCCAAAAAATTTATCTTTATCATAAAAGAAAAAAGATAAACTGATTTATAATGTTTTCTTAAAGTTCCAACTAAAAATAAAACATCAGAATTATACCTAGCGAAAATCAACAGGCACAACGCTTATTCAGTTTTCTTTAATGCAGTAGATGCAGGAGAAATAAAAATAATTGTATCTCCTCTTAAAAAAGTCAATCCAAGATTTCTTTTTATTTCATTGTTTTGCATTTCTTTCACATTATCCAACACTAAATTAATGTGGATGTCAAAAGCCAACAAAGTTCCAACAAACTGTTTGTCACTTTTCAAATGCACTAAAACTTCTTTTCCCTTAGACGTATTCAACAAATCCAAAGGACGTTCAATTCCATTAACCATAATTTAAACTTGTATAAACTCTTTATAAATATTTCGTCAATAGAAAGTTATTTAAATAAAAAATAAGCTTTCTTAATAAGGTAAACAAAAATGAACAAAGGAAGAAAAGTATCTGGAGGGAAATACATTAGAAACAGAAAAAAGAAATCCTACGAAACAAGAGGACAAAAGAAAGTCACAAAACTTGGGGAAGAAAAAAGAAAAACAAAAAAAGTAAAAGGCGGAAATAAAAAAACCTACTTACTTCAATCAAAATTTGTGAATGTTAAAGAAAAAAACAAAACCTCAAAAACAGAGATAAAAAATGTTTTAGAAACTCCTTCAAATAGATTCTTAGCAAGACGAAACATAATTACAAAAGGAACAATTATTGAAACAGAACTTGGAAAAGTTAAAATAACAAACCGTCCAACCCAGGAAGGGAATATAAATGGTATCCTTGTTGAGTAATCTCCATCGATAAAAAATATTTCTTTAAAAAAATACGAAGAATTTTACTATTAAATCATAACTATGAAAACCAAAAGGTTTTTAAAAGGAAAACCTTTATAAATGTTACGTTAAACTAAAAAATAGTAAAATTCTAATATGTCCTTTATAAAAAAATGCCCTGAATGTGGAAGTATAAACATAACATATGATGCACATTTAGGAGAAGTAATTTGCAATGATTGTGGATTAGTTATTGAAGAAAAAATGGCTGACACAGGAATTGATTTACAGGGAAGATTTGACAAAGATGAAAAAAAAGGAAGAGGTGGAGCACCAATCAGTATGCAAAAATTTGATAAAGGTCTCACAACAAACGTAGGAGAAATTTCTGACATATACAGATTAGAACCAAAACAAACAAGAAAATTCTTAAGATTAAAAAAATGGCAAGAAAGAGTTTCTACAAGTATTGAAAGAAACTTAAGACTCGCAATGGCAGAATTAAGAGTTATTGCCTCTTATTTACATTTGCCTAATGTTGTAAGAGATGAAGCATCAAGAATTTATAACTACGTTTTACAAAGAAGTTTGGTAAGAGGAAGAAGCATGGAATCAGTAATAGCAGCTTGTTTATATGCTGCATGCAGATCATACAACATCCCCCGAACACTAGATGAAATGGCAACTGCATCAGATGTAGAAAGAAAAGAAATAGGAAGAACATACAGATTTATCATAAGAAAACTAGGAATCAAAGTAACTCAAAGCTCTCCTAAAGATTATATCTCAAGATTTTCATCTGTTTTGAAATTATCCCCAAGAACTCAAAACGATGCTTTAAAAGTTTTAAGACAAGCAGAAGAAGTTGAATTAACCTCGGGTAGAGGTCCTGCAGGAATTGCAGCAGCAGCATTGTATGTAGCTGCTTTAATGAATGATGAAAAGAAAACCCAAAGAGAAGTTGCAGACATAGCAGGAATAACAGAAGTAACAATAAGAAATAGATATAAAGAATTAATAGAAAGATTAAAGCTAGAAGATAAAATAAAACAAAAAGAAGTTGAATCTAAAAAGAAATAAATTCTAATTCTAAAACTTTTTATAGCATAATCTCTAAATAAATTTAAGCGGAGATGCTGGAGTGGTCAAACAGGACAGACTCAAAATCTGTTGGCTTAGTGCCTACGAAGGTTCGAATCCTTTTCTCCGCATATCATTTGATTCGAAGCCTTGGGTTTCATTTGGATGCTAAGCAGACGAATGACGGAGAGTGAAACGACCCACGAATCCTTTTCCTGCATTATCTTATCACAGATAATATATTAGAATTTGTCAGTCGCTTAAATTCAAGGAAGTTTTAAGTGCCTGCATTTGGTTCTCCACCTTGTCTACCTAACAGGAGTCCAAAATATATAAACAGGATGTCTATTATCTTTTAAAGAAATTATTCTATATGTATAAACATGACACCACTCTTTCTCATATTTGTTTTTATTCTTAGACTTAGGAGAAACTAAGTCATCAGTACACTCTTGTCTTTTTTCTTTATCAATATTCCGAACTTTCTGACCTTTCTCCACATAATCCATCCAATCAAAAACTTTTGCCAATCTTGTTTCTTTATTAATCCATTTAATAAAAATAACATTATGAGGAGCACCTTCACTATGAATGATAGACAACAAATCCCCTGGCTGGATCTGGTCTAATTTATCTCTCTCAGGAAAGTCTTCAAAGTCCGCGAACTTACAAGCACTTCTCAATTCTACACTCTCAGGAACAGCAAAAATTGAATTTCCAATTACTTCTTTAAATTTAACAAAATCAGTATCTATATTTGCAAAAGTATATTCCCTGCCAACATTATCTGTATAAACACATCTATGATTAAAACCTAATTTTTTATAAAGAGCCATTACTGCTGAAAAACAATTCTCTCCTCTTTCTGGAATAACAATTGTTCCTTCCAGTTTTTCAGCAAGTTCTAAAACTTGATTTCCTAAATCCTCCCCAGTTTGATCTTCAGAAGAAGAAGAAGAAGAAGAAGAAGATTCAACTGAAGAACTTTCTCTTTCTTTTTCTTGTTGCTCCAAATCAAACTCCCTTACCCTTAATTCATATTCATCTAAAATATCATCTTGAGACATATCCACAAAAGATTTATCTTCTGGGAGTTCTTTTTTAATAATTGGAATCTTTTTATCCCTCTTTTCTTCTAATAACTCTTTCAACCAAACCATATCTTTTTCCTTAGTAAAAAGCCCTGTTTTTTTCATCTCTTCATATTCCTTCTCACTTAACATTCCTTCATTATAAATTTTATTAACTAATTCAAAATTATCACACCAAGCATATATCCCCCCACGAGTCCTCTCCTTATTCCCACATGCCTCCCCTATATTCTTTTCAATCTGAGACTCAACATCCTTTATAGCTAAATTATATGTCTCTCTATCAATCCCTTCCCTCTCTGTTTGATATTCTTCTGAAGAAGCTTCAATCTCAAGAACTCCTTTTGATTTCATAGTATGCCTACGTTTCTCTTTTCCCTCTTCATCTATTTTATAACAATAAATCTTAGCATAATACTTTCCAGGATTAAATAAATTAAATGTTTTAGTTCCACCAATAAGAGTTGACATTCCAAAAATAGTCTCATCTCCAATATCCAAGGGTAAATGAACCTTATTTGAATTAATTTCATATTTTACAATATCACAACCATGCTCAACATTTAAGATAATCTTATTATTTTCTTGTTTAAATTCCACAGAATCTATTTTATACGTCTTTAGAGCAGTAATTTTTTCATCTTCTTCTTCAACTTTTTCAGGTTCTTCTTCCTTTGAAGCTTCTTTAGTAATTCCAGAAATCGTTGGATTAAAGATTACATAAACAGGATGATTTCCTGTTTCACTTATGTCTGTTATCTGATATCCAAAAACAAGTTCATTTTGTTCATTTCTCTGCCAACCAAACAATTTTGCAATTCCTTTCCGCTCATCAACCCACTTAATAAAAATAACATTATGACCATTCCAAGGATCTGAAACAATAGATAAAATATCTCCAGGTTGGATTTTATCATATTTTTGTTTTACATTTACATCTCCAGAATTATAACGACATGTATCGGGATAAACTAAAAAAATAGTTTGCTCTTTATCATTCTTAGAAATGCCCATTTCTCTAACATATTTTTTATTGTCCCCAGAAGAATCTTTTTCCCATTCAAGCGAATATTTTTTCCCAACTTCATCAGAATAAGAACACACTCCTGCTTCAACTCCTGCTTTCTTATAAACATACATAACAGAACTCCAACAACTAGCACCTTCTGTACATAAATACTCCTTTATGATATCTTTTGCTGCAGAACTCTCATCTAATTCTTCAACAACTCTCAAAACTCTTTGTCTAGGGTCAGTTAATTTCAAAATATCTTCTCCAATTTCAACTCCTCCATCTCCAACAACCCCTGCATTTGTAAAAATAAGAACAGCCCCTTCATCAAAACCCATTTCATTTAAACTATTTATTAATTCAAGAGTGCTTTGAACAGGTTTTTTCCCGTCCCACTTCCCACCTTTAACAACTATTGTCTGAACATTCATCCAATTTTTTTTATCAAAAGACCATTCCCATTCATCATTCTTATGCCTAAAATAAAGAGGTGTTGCTCCTTTTTTCCCAACAGTAAAAATTCCTTTATGAGATAACTCAACATTTTCTGTAGATAATTCTGTACCCCAACTACCAAGCATAGTCTTTCCTTCATCATCCTCAAGAGTTCTTTCTATCAACAAATTTAATCCTTGTTCAAAATTAGGATTTTCTTTTTTCAATAATTTTATAAATTTTTCATTCTTTTCACCAAAATACCAATCTCTCCATTTTTTATCTTCAACATCCATTTCCTGAATATTTCTCCAAGGTTCCTCATCAACATACCATTCCCATCCTTGATTAGAATATTTATAATACAAATTCCCATCAGGTTTCCCATCCTTAAACTCAAACACAAGAGAATTATAATCCACAAACTTCTCTTCTTCCTCTTCATCAAAAATCTCTTCTTCATCAATTTCTTCCTCATTAATTATTGTCTTTATCTCTGGCTTTCTAACCAAACCAGCATAAGCATCTCCCCTCAATAAATGCAGCCGAGCTTTCTCACTATTATAAAAAACCTTCTCTAAAAGTTCATTTATTAAATCGATTTGCTCTAAACCCTTTTTACCCTTAATCTTCTCAATTTCATCAAAGAAATCCTTCTGAGAAATATAGCCATCTCTATTTCTTAATACTTCTAAATAATCGTCTGTAACACCATCTAAAACTTCCTTTTCTATAGTTGTTACTTCTATTACATCCTTAACACTTTTAGTATCAAGCCAGCACTTTATTTTTTTATCTCCGCAATATCCTACTTCCAACCATCTTGCTCCTTCTCCTCCTGACTTAGCATCTGTTCCTTTTCCAGGATTATCAGTTGCACAAATCCGTATAATTCCTCTATCGTAAATTGCAGGATTAATCACCTCATCTGCCCCACCCTGAAGATTAGGAGTCAGCAAACTATAAGCGCTTGCACTTCCTGCAATACATCCTGTCTCTGTCTTAATATTTGTTTCTCCTGCCTGACTTGCTAAATACTTATCTTCAACATAATTAACTGCAAAATTAGTTGAAACCTGTTTAAACCCACACTCTGGCTCCTGGTTATTAACCATAATGCACATTTCCTGATAACCAGAAGGAGCAGTAAAATCCTTTGTCTCAGAAGCATATCCTCCTGACGCAATATAACCAGAATCAACCATTCTTGTTGTTGCAGTATCCTGATAAAATGAACTCTCTGAACTTCCCTTTAAATAAACCCTGTAATAAACTCCAGAATCTTTTCCTGCATAAATATGATAAAACACTTTATATTGTGAAATAGGCGGAACAGTTGCAGATGTAAAAGGCATCTCATCAAATCTTCCATGAAACTGAGTAGGTGAATCTGGTTCTGTCAAAGAATCTAATAAATTTCCTCCGTCAGGAAAAACCCCGGAAACATAAGACTTGCAAATTTCTCCTCCAATATCCTCTGCACTTCTTGCTTTAAATGCATCATAAGAATTTGCAGCATAATAATCAGTAAAATAATTTACAGAATTTTCTGCATTATCCCATGCACTTTGAACTCCTAAATACTCTCCTCCACCGCGAGTATTTTGCCCCATCGCCATTTCCATCATTTTAGGAATCATTATTTTCGCAAGAGGAAGTGCCTGCTTCCATAAAAACTCACACATATAAACACTATAAATCTCGTCACAAACCCCAATCATCTCCCCAGTATCTAAACTATGCTGTAAACAATCTCTATAAGAAGTAAAAATAGAAAGAAACCCATCTACTCCTGCTTTTATTCCAGTAAGACAAACTGGAATATAAATCCCCTCCTTAATATTTGGCAAACATAATACAATGCTTCCAATTATTCCTGACTGAACAACATCTTTAACAGGATATGCTCCTCCAAAATCACATCTGCTTGAAGGACAAATAACAGGGTCGCATACATTAAATAATAAATTACAATCTTTAGGAGACATAAAATCCTGGCACTTCATTTCAGGAATATCCACAGCAGGATTGCAAACCCTAACATCCTGTCCATTAATTCTTACACTCTTCCCTGAACTTGCTGATTTATATTTCCTGGAAGCTTCCTCAACAGCTTCCTGAGCATCTCTTATAACTTTTGACGCATCTCCTGGACTTAAACCTGCAAAAGTATTATATGGCTGTCCTGTCCCAGTATTAATCATCTGACAAATATCATCTCCCCCTTTATTTTCCTCTATTTCATTTTCTCCAACATTGCACACCCAAAAACTCGTAACTCTTCCAGATTCATCATAAGATTTTATTCCTCCAAAAACAGGCAGTGTCTGACCCACATAAGCATACCATCCATTTTTCAAATCAAAAGGCACAATCGCAGGAAGCCCCTTATACGGCTCTGTCTCATAATATCTCAAACAAGCATAAGACTCTCCCAAAGAAGCTTTGTAAGTATTTTCATAAGAAGTTCTGTCATATTTTTTAAAAGATTTAAATTTTCCAACAATATCTTTTCTTTCTTCCCCAACTTGAATAATTCCATTTTTAATTCCTTCATAATCATAAACTTTATCGACAATATAATCTCTATTTGCCCTTTCTAAAACAGCAACATATTTTTTTCCATTATAAGTAATAATCTCTACAGGATAATTTATTTCCTTACCTTCTTCATTTTTATCTTCTAAATTTACTCCCTCAATCTGATTCGAAACAATAGTCCCACCAGAATAAGTTCCTACAATAGAACCCTCCTCCCCATAAGAAGTAACACCTAATTCCAAGTTACTTTTTTTCAATTCTTCTGCAAGAGTTTCTCTTTCAACACTAACCTCTGAAGTTTCTTGTATCTCATAAAGTTTTGAATAAATTCTCGCCTTAGCCAGCTCATTTTTCGGATCATCTTCCAAAATAAAAAAATCCTTTTTAATATCCCTTAAATCATCCAAATAAAGATATTGATTTTTCTTTTTATTTGAAAAAGCATTATGAATTGTAGAACCTTCTGAAAACTTAATTGATTCATCAGGATTATTTGGATTAATCATACCCTCCCCATAATTTTCTAAATCTTGAAAAATCTCAGGACGCAGTCCATCCAAAACTTCATCCTCATCATAAACTTTTTCACCAAACAATCCTTCAGTAACCCCAACTTCACTTTGTATTTTTTTCATCTTTTCATTTACTTTTTGCATTGCCTTATATTCTACCTCAACATCCTTATCAATCTCATCTGCATTATCATTCAAACATTCATCTACAGAATCATAACCATCAGCACAACGTGCATACCATCCTCCTTCACCCCTCATAACTTCTTGTCTTGCAATTGCCTTTCCCCCAGTATTTGCAAAAAAGTTCTTAACAGTCAACATAGCACCAACACCCAGACAAGCTGTTTTAAGCCCCTTCACAACCTTCCCAAGATCATCAGAAATCTTTGTCCATTTTTCAATTGTCTCATTCAACCCCTCAATTATCTCCAAAGTTTTTTCAGGAGAAAGTTTTATTGACCTCTTTTCAATTCCAATCTTAAAACTAAAATTTGCTTCTGTCCCGGCATTATCAATATTTGAAATAACAGAAACTTTTGCAATTTTTTTCAGATTTATTTTATCCACTCTAATTTTATATTTATTTTTGCCAAGATTCGCCTCATAATCATCAAGCTTAATTGTTTTAGTAGTTCCAACATTCATTAATTCACCAACCCTTTCTCTAATGCTTAACTTAATTTTTATAGAATCCTCATCTAATTCAATTAATTCAATACTCTCACCTCCTAAAAGAAATACCTCTGCACCTTTCACCAGTCTCTTTGATTCACGTATTTTCTTTCCAGTTTTTTCATCCTCTCCAGAAACAAAAACCTCTGCACCATATTCCTCAAAACTCGGCTCATAAATTCCTTCAAAAGAAATTGTTCTAACTCTCCCATTAATCATAATATTTTCACTTGATATTACAGAACTCGAAAGTTTATACTCATCATCACATAAATTTAAATTTTTCTTAGATTTAGGATATCTTTCCTTAAACTCCCCGCATAAATCTATTACAGTTTTTTTCTGGTCCATATCCCATGCAAGTATTATTTTCCTATACAAAGCTTGTTCCCCATAAGTTATTTCATTAGCTCCATCAATATACTCTTCAGAAGAAAAACTATCCAAAATATTATCATAATCCCTCATTGCTTTTTCATAATATCCTTCTTCACCAAGTTCTCTATTTTGTGCTCCTGCAAAACCAATAAAATCCATTTCCTTTAAATTTTTCAATTCTTCCACACCTTTCTTCACAAGTAATTCCAACCCCTGAAGAACTGCCCCCCCAGGAATTAATGCTATTACTCCACGAACAATCATCTCAGTAGTACTCATTTCATTTTTACCAGAACTTTTTTCATAAATCCACCCAACAGGATAACTCCCGGTTATTAAAAAATTTCCAAAATTATAAAGCCCTCCTCCAGAAACAGAAAATGCTCCCTTCATTAAATTCAATAAAAAATTCCCAGTATCCTGTTGAGCAATTTTAGTTAAACCATGTAATCTCTTATAAATTTGTGTATTTTTAAATTCCTCAGAATTTTTTGCAGGACTAACAACAGGGATAATAAATTTAGTTCCATCAAAAGTTTCTCCAATATAACCTAAATAAACAAATTTATTTTTCCCCTCAACCTCATACAATTGATCACCAATTCCATAACCTTCTTCTTTTGCTCCATCAAAATCCAAAATCACTCTTGGGCTAATACTTAAAGAAAAAGCTTTTTCTCCTTTACAACGAATCTTAATTTCCTGAACAAGCCCTTGTTTTTTTATACTATTTTTTACAACATAACAATTATTCTCCAAAAAATTCTCTTTCTCCTTAACTTCAACAACATCAGAACCCACCCTTAATTTAATTCTTGTATCTGGGACTTCAAAACCATTTAATTTTAATTCCAAACCAGCTAAACAATCAAATCCAGGAAGATAAATTTTCTTGGAAGTTTCTCCTTTTTCTAAACTAACAGTTGAAATTTTTTTAACATCGTCATAAATTGAAATTACAGCTCCGTCATCATTAATTGATTCTGCTCTCAAATATCCTCTTCCATCCCAAAATCCATATTGAATCTGCTTATCCTCCCACTCTTCATCATTAAGTTCTGAAAGATAAAAACTTGCATCACCAATACCAAAAGCATTTTTAATATCATATTTTATTTTTGCTGTCAAACGTCCTTCAACATATTCCGGCATTTCTGAAGAATTTTTTTGTTTTTTCAAAACTATAACCACATAACCAATATTATTCAAAACAGGAGAATTAAGATTTCCTCTAACACCTAAAGCTGCTTTTGCAGGATGAAACCCCACATCTGAAACAAACTCTCTTGAAAATTCTTTTTCTGGAAAAGAAATACTTTCAATTGCTTCAACATCAATCAAAGGATTAATTTTTGTTGCACCAAGCTGACAAAACACAGGAACATTTTGCTCTTCAAGCAAATCACTTCTGACAACAGCAGGAGTGCATCCAAAAGGAGCAATCTGAATAACAAAATCCTGTCCAGCCTCGCACATTGATTTATCAAACTCCTGATATCCCCCCAAGCCAGTTCCTCCAAAATAAGATGCTCCAAAATTTGTCTCTGTATAAACTCCTGAAATAAATGAACTAGAAAAAATTACTAAAATTCCAACTAACAAAAACATTCCAAAATTAATTTTTTTATTTATTTTCATTTAAACAATATCTCCAAATCTTTTTCTTCAAATAAAATATAATTATCCTGAAGTTCTTCAATTGATTTTGGCAAATCCAAACTCTCTGCATTTATTTCAATCACATTTGAATCACTTAATTCAGATTCTAAAATATAATAATTTTCTTTTCCTCCTCCAGACAACACCTCTGAAACAATCTGTTCAGGTATTTCAACATTAAAACATTTTTCCTGAGTCAGACCAAAAAACCCTCCTAAACCAGATTTAGGAACATCCATACATTGCTCATGAGTTGTCTTATCTAATTTTAAAGAAGAACTTCTATAAATATAAACCTGAACCTCATACTGACCCTCGCTTAATTCAACAGCTTTTGTATCAGGATAAACAATTGTTTTTGAAGATTTATCCGAGATAAAACTGATCATTGCATTTTTTTGATAATTCTTTCCATCTAATTTTAATTCAACATCTAATTCATGAAGTTTATCAAGAACAATATCAACACTTCCGTCTTCTGTTATGGAATATAAATATTTAGCGTCTTCAAAACCTTCTGCCTTTGCTAAAAGATACCCATTTACACACTGAGGGAAATATTCTTCTAAAACTCCGTGTTTTGTTTTTCCAATATTACATGTTGTTCCAAAACATTCATAAGAAATATCTGTTTCAAGAGGATTCAAACTTGCATCATAAGTGCTAACATCAAGCAAAGTATTTTTATATTTGCACAATTCAGGAAGTCCAATTTCAACTGCACTAACATCCAAAGCTTCTCTTGGTTTATTTCCCTGGACTACAATTGCTACAGGAAACTGAAAAATTTCTTCCCCGCTATAAACCTGAATTAAAACAGGATATTTAACATTATAAACAAAATGATATGGCACATAACAAAAACCTAAAATTCCTAAACCAGGCTGATTTCCAACAGGTTTTGCAATTAAAATACTTTCTTCAGAAGGAGCAACTTCAAAACTACTTGCCCAACTCTTTGAATTAATAAACATAACATCTGCATCAACAGAAACATCCACAATAAAATATTTATTTTCTTTATTTCTTAAAGAATAATCTCCTCCCTGAACTTTCAAAGCCAGGGTATTTGCTTCAATTGCTTCTTGCAATTCATCAAAAATTTCACCAGCCTCCCAAGTCACAGGAGAACAAGTTAATTCAACACCATCAACAGGAGCATAAAGCCGTAATGTATCCACAGCATAATTCTCTAAAAATAAACTTTTCTGCTCATATTCATAAATTTTTTTCGCAGAATCATAAAGTGTTCCTAATTTTGACTTAACCACCACTCTGTGAGTTTTAATTAATGCACTATCTTCTTCTTTTTTTACATCTAATCTCATATCTAAACTAACTTCAACCTCATTATCCCCAATAATTACTTTTGCCTTTGGTTCCCCATAACTAATTTCAAATCCCTGCTCATAATATTTATCAAACATACATTCAGTTATCTTCTCGTCTATAAATGCTCCTAGTTGATCTTCCATATTTCTCTTAGAAGGTACCTGTTCTTTCTGAATATTATTTCCAGAAACATAATACCAATAAGGAATAGGATTTCCCAAAAAATTAAGTTGAGATGAAAAAGGCATATAAGACGAACCATGTTCAAAATCTGGCAGAGAAATATAACCTGCCTGACTTTCTAAAACATCTATCCCTACTAAAGTATCCTCTTCTATACAAGATAAAAAACTAGTATAAACCGGCTCTATACTTGCAGGAATTTTTTCAGTAATAAAAGAATTTCTAAATATAAAAAAACCAACAATTGAAGAAACTAAAATTATCGCGATGACAATAAAAATTGTTATTTGCCCAGATTTATTTTTCATTTTTCACCTTTAAACCCAATTTCTCTTTTATCAAATTTATAATTTCTGTATTAAGATCCTTATGAATAATCTCTTTAAATTTCTCCCAAAGTTTCTCATCTTCTATAAGAAGCAAATATTTTTTCATTTAATAAACCTCTTTTAACAATTATCTCTAATAAAATAAGTATATAAATGTTTATTATTAACTTACTAAGTAAGTTAATAAATTAGTAACAAAAATTGTTTTTAAAATTATCTATATAAAGTCCATTAAAGAACTAACTTAATATGAAAGTTTTTTTCCAGCTCTAAGAGAATTAATTCCTCCAACAATTATCAAAATTCCTCCAATAAAAAGTATCCAATTATCTATTTTAGAAATAAATTCCGGAAGAGTAATGAAATTTAGAGAAGAATTAATAAAATATGCTCCAAAAACCAGATATGATAAAAAGAAAATGATCTTAAATTTTTTATCCATTATCAAAAAGATAAATAAAACTATTTAAACATTTCTGAAAACTTCAAAGAAATTTGTTTAAAATTACATAAAACTCTTACCAAAAGGTTTTAAAAACCTAAATTCTCTCATCAAATTATGAAAATTCCAAAGACAACAAATAGATTTTGTCCATATTGTAAAAAGAAAACAGAACAAAAAATTAAGCCAATGGGAACAGGTTTTTCAAGAGGTACAATGACTCGCGGTGGTGGAAGAGCAAGAGCAAAACTTAGAGGTTTAGGAGTTGGAATTGGAAATTTAGGAAAATGGGGCTCAAAACCAGCTCAAGCAAAGCACAAAAGAAAATCCAAAACAACTAAAAAAACAAATATTATGTATACATGTAAAGAATGTGGAAAATCAAAATATCAAAAAAAAGGAGAAAGAGCAAGTAAAGTTATACAAGAATAAAAATGGCAATAGCAAAAAGAAAAAAAAGATTTTTTGATGTTGAAATTCCTTTAATAAAAAAGGAAACACAACTTCAAGCATATGAAATCAAAGAATTAGAAGGAAAAACAATCAAATATGATTTAACAAGGATGCTTAGAGGGAAAAACATGCTTATTAAACTAAAAGTAGTAATAGAAAAAGACAAAGCAAAAGCAATTCCAAAAGAAACAATTATTCTTCCCTGTTTTTTAAGGAGGATGGTTAGAAAAGGAACAAATTATATTGAAGATTCATTTTCAACAGATTGTAAAGATGCACAAATAAGAATAAAACCTTTCTTAGTTTCCAGGAGAAAAATTTCTCGGGTTGTTAGAAAAGCTCTAAGAGAAAAAGCAAAAGAAGAATTAATAAAATATGCCAAGAACAAAACTTCAGAAGTATTATTTGATGAAATTCTAAAAAATCAAATACAAAAACCTCTAAGTTTAAAATTAAAAAAGATTTATCCTTTAGCCTTATGTGAAATAAGAATTCTGAAGGTAGAAAAAGAACTAGAAAAACCAACAGAAAAAGAAAGTAAAGATAAAGAATAAGAAATCTTTTAAACTAATTAATTCTAAATAATTTATGCCTCTATAGCTCAGTGGTAGAGCGACTGCCTTGTAAGCAGTAGGTCGGGAGTTCAAATCTCTCTGGAGGCTTTTATAAAAAATGTGGCAAGATATTATCATAACAATTTTAGCTTTTTGTTTTAGCTATGCTTTAATTCCTCAAGTTTATCATGGATTCAAAGAAAAAAAAGGGACAATACATCTACAAACATCAATAATAACTACAATAGGAGTATTTACTTTAAGCGTTACTTACATTACCTTGGGGTTATTCTTCTCAGCAATAATGATGTTTATTAATGCAGTCTTATGGACAACCTTACTTATCCAAAAAATAAAATATAAATAATTATTTTAATTTAACCGCAGTTCCATAAGCCAGCATTTCAGCTGCACCCTGCATTATCATTGAAGTCATAAACCTCATTCCAATAATTGCGTCTGCTTTCAAATCAATTGCCTGATTAACCATCCGGTTATATGCTTCTTCTCTTGAATGAGAAATCATCTCTGTATAAGTTTTTATTTCTCCACCAACAAGATTCTTAAAACCAGCCCCAATATCTCGCCCAATATTTCTTGCTCTCACAGTATTTCCTTTAACAATTCCCAAAATCTTTACAACATTCTTTCCAGGAACTTCGGTAGTTGTTGTAACAATTATATTAACCATTATTTTTTACCTCCCAGATATTTATTTTTTATCCCCTCTATTTTATCTTCCTTTTTATTAAAAAAAATAAAAAATCCAATTATCAAAATTAAAATTCCATAAATCAAAATAAAAAAAGAGGTAAAAAAAGAAATCGCAATTAAAATTAATCCTAAAAAAATCATGATTATCCCAGTTATTGTTCTACTGACTAAGTTCATAAAAAACAAATTCTCAAAGGTTAATAAAACTATTTAAAAAATATTAAATACTTCAACAAGATTCTCCTTCAACAAGCTCTGCTTTTCCACCATCAATCAAAATCTTAGCAATCTCTTTAGGAATATTCGCGATTTGTCCCTTTTCAAAACTCATTTTCTTCCCATCTAAATCTACAAATTCTTCAACATCTTCAACAAAAACAATTAACTCATTTTGTTTAACTTCTTCTTTTCCATTAAGAATCTCACTTATTTTTTTATCTGAATGATTCACAGACCTCATTAAATCCTCAAAAAGATCTTTTTCAAAACTAAACATATTCTCAAAATCTTGTTTTGAAATTCCAGTCTCAGTCGCAATTAAAACTAAATTTAAAATCTTCTTTCTTCTCCTCAACATAATTTCCTTAAAGAGAGTTAAAGCATTTTCAAGTTGTTTTTTAGCTTTTATAACTACATCAGAAAAAACATCTTCCTCATTTGAAGAAACATCTTTTTTTTCTTTTAAATAATTAGCCACATCTAAAACAAAATTTTTAGGAATTGGTTGCAATTGTTCAGAATATCTTTCTTTTCTCGCAGCTTCATAAATTTCATTATAAGTTATCATCTTTTAAGCAATAATATCTAATTTTTAATGATTGCTGTGATTAACAAATACAAATTATTTACGCATAACCAGAAATCCCAGTAAAATTTCCACGCACTTCTAAATTAAATGTAGTCAAAAATTTATTCAATTCATCAAAAGTCTTCTTATCAATTATTTTTTGGGCATACAACTCTTCAAAAACCCCTTTTAAAAAAAGTTTAAAGTCTTTATTAAAAAAAGCTACATTCTTTTCTTTAATTACTTCATTAAAAACACCATACAAAATTTCTAAATCAGAATCAAATAAAATCGGATACCTCAACAATAATTTATTGAATTTTGCATCTACTTTTTCAAGTTTTCTTTTAGATATAAAATCTTCTTTATCCTCTAATAAAGAGGATTCTAATTCTCTTTTTTCAAAATAAAAACTAATAAAATCTCTCATAAATTTTTTATCTTTTTTACTAATCTTTTTTTCCATTTTATCTCACAAACCCAACTTTCTTTAATAATTTCATCCTAAAAGATAATTAAAAGCCCAGACCAGCTCCAGCAGTTTCTCCAGGACCCATTTTACGAGACTCTAAATGAAATGTAGTCAAAAATCTATTCAATTCATTAAAAATTTTCTTATCGATTATTTTTTTGGCATACAACTCTTCAAAAACCCATTTTAAAAAGAACTTAAAAGATTCATTAAAAAAATAACCTTCCCTTTCCTTATCTTTAGCGACCTTATTAAAAACTTTATATAAGAGATTTAAATCCTTAAATAAAAAACCATAATTAGGTAACATGCTATTTAATTTTTTATTTGCTTCTTCCAAACTCTTCTTATCTTTGTTAAATTCTGAATCAATACCCTCAAGGTAAGTATTAATAAATTCTTCAATAAATTTCCTCTCTTTTTTGTTTTTTTTCCATTTTATCTCACAAACCCAACTTTCTTTAATAATTCTCCTCCAACCATACGCCCCAAAGTCCCTTTTTTTGCTTCTTTTTCATTAAATTTTTTCTCTTTTGGAATTGAATCATTATAAAATAAAACAGGAACAGGATCTGCTGAATGATTCTTAAGATTACAGGGTGTTGAATGATCTGCAGTCACAACAACTTTAATTTTATTTGGAGGAGCAAATTTTCTCAAAAACTTAAAAAAAGTTTTATCAATATACTCTAACATTAACTTCTTTTCAAAAGGTTTATTATCATGCCCAGGAGTATCTGTTTCTTTCAGATGTATGTAAGCATAATCCACGTTTTTATAATTTTTTTTCAAAATTTTAATTGAAAACTTACAGGCTTTTGCTAAACCCTCATAAAGATTTGCATAAGCATCTAAATTCCTTAATTTAGGGTATTCAAAAGAAAAATTTTTCATACCACAAACTCTTGAAAAACCAATTTCCAAAGGCATGTAATTAGCTGAAATCCATCCAGCATAGGATTTTAATTTAGGGATTTCAATTCCTGCACCCCTTATAAAAAGATAATTCGCAGGCAGCAATCCTCTTTTTTTTCTTTCTTTATTCAAAGGATGTTCATTCAAAACTTCGTGAGCTCTTTCTAAAAATTCATTAACAATATTAGCAGAATATTGAGAATTTTCGTCATCATCCAAAGCTTTACAAAAACCAATCTTATCTATCCTTCTAGATTTTCCCTGATGATAAGTCGCATCATTACCTAAAATATTATCTGAAAAACCCCCTCTAAAAACTAAAACAGCCCTATGTTGAATTGTTGGTTTAAAAACAAATTCACAGGGAAGCTTTATTTTATTCAATGCTTTAGAAAGAACATCTGCTTCTTGATTTGTCAGAGTTCTCCCTACTCTCCTATCAAGAATATTTCCTTCCTCAAAGGAATCAATTGTCGCGAAATTAACTCTCAAGGCCAAATCCCCTCTTGTCAATTTAATATCTGTACCTCTTACCTCTAATTGTCCTCTTGTACTAGAAATTAAATCATTACCAAAAATAGAAACAATTGCCTCATCTGATTCAGGGATAAATCCCGGCCTAACAGAATACAGATATCCCATTTCTCCTCTGGTAGCTAAAAAATCCAGATTAGGAGTATATGCAACTTCCAAAGGAGTTTTCTCACCAAATTGCTTACAAGGTAAATCACCTATTCCATCCAAAATAACAAAAATTCCTTTCATTTGATAAATTTCCTATTTAGCGAATGAATACAAAAATTCCCTGTTTTTGCTTTCATTCAAAATAACCTCCAAATCTTTTTGAATGAATGAAAAATCTTCCTCTGGACCTACTTGGTTGATTTACTTTCATAAATTTAACAAGACTCTCTTCTTTATAAAAATTTATATCTAAGAATTAAATTTTCAAATCATACTCAAAAACTTTATCATAAGGAATAAACCATTTTATTGCATCCTCTCTAGAAACATTCTCCATAATCTTTCTAAACAAACGAATAGAATTACCATGAGCAGAAATTGCGACATTAACTTTATGCTTTTTCATAAAATTCTTCAGATAAACAATAAACTTCTTAACTCTTTTTTCAACATCTGCAAAAGACTCTCCATTTGGTGCCGCAACATCATACCCTCTATGAATTGCTTCATATTCTTCTTCCCCAAAAAATTTCTCCACTTTATTTCTGAATTTTGGTTCTAAATTTTCAATAGCATCCCCCTCAATTCTCAAATCATAAGAACGTTTTCCTATTTTTTCAATAAATTGTCTATGTGTAGTTCCTTCTAAATCCCCATAACTTCTTTCAATCATTCTATCATCAATAATAATTTTTTTACATTCAGAATGAAATTTTAAAACATAGTTCAAAGTCTGTTTAGAACGTGGTAAACTTGTATGAAAAGCAACCTGAATTTTCTTATCCCTTAATTTCTTAGATATCTTTTTTGCATCTCTTTTCCCTCTTAAAACTAATCTTGTATGTTTATGCCCACAAAAAAGTCCATTAACATTATAAACAGTTCTTCCATGCCTAAACAGATAAATCTTAAACACCTTCTTTTTCATAAAACATAAAACAAAAATTTCTTTATAAAAATTTGGATTTCAAAAATCAATAAAGAAAATATTATAAATCTCCAAACACTAAAGAAAACATGTTTAAATTTTTAAAAGATAAAATAGGAAAATGGGCAAAAAAAGTCTCTGAAAAAACAGAAATAAAAGAAAAACCAAAAGAAATAGAAACTCCTGTAAAAATAAATCTAAAAGAACAGACATCTAAACAAGATTTAGAAAAAGAAATTAATGAAAAAAAAGTTGAAACTAAAAAAGAAGTTAAAATTCCTGTAAAATTTAATGCAGGAACACATGCATATGAACCAGATTTAGAAAAGTTAGAAGAAATCAAAAAAGAAGAAGAAACCCCCGAACCAGGAAAAAAAGGATTTTTCAAAAAAATAACTTCAAAAATAAACAAGGTAAAAATTTCTGAAAAAGAATTTGAAGTTTATTCTGAAGAACTTGAAATGTTGCTTTTAGAAAATAACGTAGCTTTAGAAGTAGCAGAAAAAATGATTAAAGAATTAAAAGAAAAAATAATCGGAAAAGAACTTTTGAAAAAAGAAGTTGAAGGAGAAATAAAAGATTGTTTCAAAGAAATAATTGAAGAAATTTTAATAGATCCTTTTGATTTAGTTGAAAAAATTAAAGAGAAAATCTCTAACCAAAAAAAAGACCCTTATGTGATTTTATTTTGTGGGATAAATGGGACAGGAAAAACAACAACATTGGCTAAAATTGCAGATTCTTTAAAAAGTAAAAAAATTTCTTGTGTAATTGCTGCAGCAGACACTTTTAGAGCAGCCTCAATAGAACAAATAAAAGAACATGGAGAAAAAATAGGAGTAAAAGTTGTGTCTCAAGAATATGGTTCTGACCCTGCAGCAGTAGGATTTGATGCAATAAAATATGCAAAAAAGAATTTCATAAATTGCGTTTTAATTGATACAGCCGGAAGAATGCACACTTCAAAAAACTTGTTAAAAGAAATTGAAAAAATTTCAAGAGTCTGCAAACCAGATACAAAAATATTCGTTGGGGAAAGTATAACTGGAAATGATGTTATAGAACAGGCAAAAAGTTTTGACTGGGAAATTGGAATTGACGGAGTGGTCTTAACAAAAGCAGATATTGATGAAAAAGGCGGCACAGCTTTGTCAGTAGGTTATATAACAAAAAAACCAATTCTTTATTTAGGTACAGGTCAGGCCTATGACAAGATAGAACCCTTTGACAAGCAAAAATTCATAGAAAAATTAGGATTGTGAATTTTTGTGCAGTCTATATGATTTCTCCAGAGGAAATTGGAAATCACCGTTCAGTGTTTTGGGGGAAGGTTCTAAAGGAAACCAGCCGGTTTCTTTTATTTTGACAAACAAAAGTTCATAGAAAAACTTGGATTATGAAAGACCATCTAAATCTTTAAAAATAAGGGATTTCTTTCAATCAATAGAAAATGAACGATGATGAACCTCCTGATTCAAGAACGAATTCTCTAGAAAGAAAATTAACAACAATAATAGTCCAAAAAAACACAGAACCTCTACTCTCTCCAAAGATGCTTAAAGGGAAATATAGTTCTATTAGAAATCCTGGAGCATTTACTTATAAAGATAAAATTGGATTGCTTTGCACAGTAAGATATTCTTCAGATAATAAATGCAGATTACATCTAGCATGGAGTGAAAATGGGAAAGATTTTAGTCTTGAAGAAAATCCATTCATAGATTTAGACCCGGATGCACAAGAAGGAGTAGAAGATTCAAGAGTTTCAAAAATCGGAAAAGAATATTTTATTACATTCACTGCCTATAAAGGGTATGAAAACAAAGCAAACACAACTAGGGTGGGGCTTATAAAAACAAAAAATTTCAAATCTTTTTTTGAAAGAAAAATTATACTTGATGAGCATAGAAATAATAAAAATTCATTAATTTTTGAGCATGAAGGGACTCCATGGATAATTGACAGAAAATTTAGAGGGGATGGAAATGATGAATTTTCTCCAGGGGCAAGAATAGCAAGAATAAAAAACTTAGAAAAAACAGAAATTGAAGAATTCAAACCTTTTTTAATGCCAAGAAAAGAAAAATGGGATAATGCAAGAACTGGTGTAAACACCCCTCCCATAAAAATGAAACATAAAATTTACGGGGATATTTTATTTATGTTATATCATGGGGCAAGTAAACAAGGAAACAGATATCAAATGGGATATGTTATATTAGACGGTAAAAACCCAAACAAAATTTTAGAAAGATCAATAGAACCTCTTCTCTCCACAGAATTAGATTGGGAAATAGGAAGAGGAAAATATCCTGCAGAAGTAGGAAATGTAGTGTTTGGTTGCGGGGCAATTCCTATAGGAAAAAACAAAATAAGAGCATATTATTCAGGAGGAGACAGATATCCTGGATTTGCAGACCTAACAATCAAAAACACAAAAATTAAAGAACAATAATCACAAAACAAAGATTAATAAAAAACCAAAAAGATTAAAAAGGATTAAAGATAGTATTAACTACTATACAATGGCAATAAAAGGAGCTTTTCAAATGGTTGCAGGATACAGAATATTCCTTCTTCATAATGATAATATCTCTGAAGTCCACTCTTTCATTAAAGAAGAACATTGTACAGAAAGTGGGATTGAAGAAGAAGTCCTAAATGAAAAAAGAGGCGAACTAATCCTAATCCTAAAAGACATTAGGGACAGCGATAATCCTGACAGAGTTAGAGGCTTTGTAGACTGTTTATACAACAATTCTACAAAAGGAGAAAAAACTCCTCAAAACTTATCTGACTTAGAAAGGGGTTACTTTTTAAAATTCAAACAAGATCCTTTCCATAATTACTTAATTATAAAAGAAGGTGCAGATAATGTATTGTCCTTAAAGGAACAAGCAGGACTATCACTTTCCTTGTTTTGCTCACGTAAAAACATAAACGAAGATTATAAACATCATGAGAATGACCTATGTATAAAATGGATAGATGAAAACGGAGGAAAATTCAGTGAAATTTTTAGAGAAAGTTATATAGAAAAATTAAGTAGAAAACCTTACAAAGTTTACAAAAATCTTGAAAGGAATATTTCTAAACTTATTGAAAAAAGAAGTCAACAACCATGACCATAAAATCTTTTATAACTAAGAAACCCAAAATTTATTAACCATACTTTTACTCAGTATTCTATGCTAGAAAAATTAGGAGAAGTTTTAAGAAAAGCCACAGACAAAATAGCAAATGCTATATTCTTAGACAAAAACCTTGTTGATTCTATAATCAGAGATTTACAAAGAGCTTTAATTGAAGCAGATGTAAATGTTATTTTAGTCAAGCAAATTAGTGATAAAATAAAAAAAGCTGCTGTAGATGAAAGAATCAAAGGGATAGATAAAAAAGAACACATAATAAAATTATTACATGATGAACTTAAAAAAATTCTTGGAGAATATAAACAGCTAAAATTACAGCCAAAACAAAATAAAATTATGCTCTTAGGTTTATATGGAGCAGGAAAAACAACAACAATCGCAAAACTAGGAAATTATTTTGCAAAACGGGGAAAGAAAGTAGCATTAATTGGATTAGATGTCCACAGACCAGCTGCACCAGAACAACTAAAACAACTTGCAGAAAAAAATAAACTTACTTGCTTTATAGATTTAAAAGAAAAAGACCCTCTGAAAATTTGGAAAAAATATGAAAAAGAACTAAAAGATTATGATTTAATTTTAATAGATACTGCAGGAAGACACAATCTTGACAAAGAACTAGTTAAAGAAATAAAAGAATTAGGAAAGAAAATAAAACCAACAGAAACGATTTTAATAATGCCTGCAGATATTGGGCAAGCAGCAAAAACACAAGCACAAGAATTCAAAGACGCTGTAAATATCTCTGGAGTAATTATTACAAGAATGGACTCAACTGCAAAAGGAGGGGGAGCTTTAACAGCCTGTGCAGAAACACAAGCTCCGGTTTATTTCATAGCAACAGGTGAAAAAATAAATGATCTGGAAGAATTTGACCCTGAACGTTTCCTTTCAAGACTTTTGGGCATGGGGGACTTACAATCTTTAATTGAAAAAATAAAATCAGTTACAGATGAAACCCAGCAACAAAAAATTCAAAAAAAATTAGAAGAAGGAAAATTAAGTTTAGATGATGTTATCGAGCAAGTAAAATCAATGAATCAATTAGGAGGACTTGATAAAATAAAATCCATGATTCCTGGTATGGGAAATGCAAAAATTCCTGAAAATGTTTTAGGAACTCAGGAAGAAAAAATAAAAAAATGGGAGCACATTGTGAAATCAATGACTCAGGAAGAAAAAGAAAATCCAGAAATATTAGAAAAACAAACTTCAAGGATGGCAAGGATTGCAAAAGGTTCAGGAGTTCACACAAGCGACGTGAGATCTCTGCTAAAACAATACAAAATGCTTAATGAAATGATAAAAGGTGGAGCAGATATGGACATGTCACAAGGAATGAGCCAAAAACAAATGATGAAATTTGCAAAGAAATTTATGAAAGGAAAAAAGATGAGATTTTAAAAAGATTATTTTTAAAATTATAAAAAGTTTAATTTTTATTTATGCTTCATATGTTATTGTTATCCAACCCCGATTATAAGGATCATCATATTCTTCAGAATCAAAATTAGAATTCTCAAAAAATCCTCCTGTGAATCTACTTATTAAAATACGATTACTAGTAGTATCTCCAATAGATCCACCTTTCGTTAGCTCAACACTATCACCCAATAAAATCGGATAAATCCTAGTATTAGCATCATCTCTTATTATAACGTCTATACTTCTAATTTTAAAATAATTAACCCCAAGCCCATGATCAACCCCCGAACCAAATGAAGAAACCATATTCCAATCACCAATTTCAATAACTTTTGTTTTCAAAACAATATTATCTGTTTTTATCCCATCATTGAAAACAGCAACTCCATCAACTCCCCCACTTAAATCAAGTTCTTCAGCACTATGTCCTACAACAGAAGCAGGTCCTCCAGAGTTATAAGCATAAACTCCAACACCAACTACAGCTAAAACTCCAATTACAATCAAAGTATAAAACAATCTGTTAGAAAAATTTATCTGAAGTTTTCCTATTTTAATTTTCTTCACCATCTTTATTAAAAACATTAAAGAATTGTTCTTTTTTAAATATTCCTCTCATCTAAAAAATCTTTAAATTCCTTCTTCAACCATTGTTCACATTTCTCTAAATATTTAGGAGAACTCTTTCCTGAATCATTCAAAATAAATAAATCTTCATTACAACCATAAGGAGATGGAGAACTTTCATAAAGCAAATAAACATCACTTTCTACATGAAATTTTATATGTTCACTCTTTTCTTTTAAAGAAGGATATGAAACAACCCCTAATTCCCCAGAATTAATTAATTTATTTAACCTTTTTTCTAAAGCCGAATTTGGATTGTCTTTTGAACCTATATGTCCCTGATAAGCTATAACTCTCTTCTTGATCATATCTCCATTAAATAAACTCATGAATATAAGAAAATAACTAAGTTTTTAAGCAAATCCCTATTCAAGAATATATATTAAATTTTTAGCCTTTTTTTAAGAGCTTCTAAGAAAAAACTTGGAATAGATATTGGTTCTTCTTTTGAAACATCAACAAAAAGATCTTGTGTTTGTGCAGTAAAAACTAATTCCTGAGAATCATTAAAAAACTGAAAATCCATTTGAAAAAAAGGATTCTTAATTTTAGTTATCTTTAAATCAACCTTAAAATTATCTCCATACTTCAAAGATCTTCTGTAAGTAAGATCAAAAAATCTTCTCCTTGTATAAGCAATGTTTTTCTCTTTCCTAAAAAATGCATCACTCCAACCAAACTGCTTTAAAAATTCTGCCCGAACATACTCACAATATTGAAAATAATCTGCATTATTAAGATGTTCATTACGATCGTTTTTATGAGATACTTCCAAGTTAAAACTACCTTCATAAAGCAATTCCCCTAATTCTTTCATAATAAATTTGTAAAATAAAAGTTTTTAAGTTTTATTATATTCAAAATAAAATCAATAATCTTATAAATAAAAAAGAACAAGAAAAACTATGGAAATAAAAATAATTTTAGAAGAGCAAAAAGAAGGAGGATACACAACTTATGTGCCTTCTTTGCCAGGATGCACCTCCCAGGGAGAAACAATTGAAGGAGCACTAAAAAACATTAAAGAAGCAATTGAATTATATCTAGAAGCAGATGAAAATGAACTTATTATTTACAAAGACAATGTAAAAACAGAAACAATCACAATATGAAAATTCCTCAGATTTCTGGAAAAGAATTAATAAAAAAACTGCGTAAATTTGGTTTTGTTGTGACAAGGCAAAAAGGTTCTCATATAAGATTAGAAAAAAACACTGAAAACAAAACCATCAAAATCACAATCCCCAACCACCAAATTCTCAAAAAAGGAACTTTAAACCAAATCATTAAATCAATAGGGTTAACTGCTGAGGAAATTTTTTCTTGAATAAAATGAGCCAAAAGCAAATGATGAAATTTATAAAAAGTAAAAAAATTAAGTTTTAAGATGAACCGAAAAGAAAAGTTAGATTGGTATAAAGAAGAATTTGATAAGATTTGTAAAATTATTCACAACAAAAAAGAATTATCTTATCTTGATTTCTTAAGAATTAGAAATTTTAAATTACAAAATTCTACAATTGAAGAGGAAAAGAATATTAAAGAGATTACATCTAAAGCATTTGAATTAGCAAAAAAAGATAAAATTGAAGGATCAATAAAAGAATTGCTCAAATTAAATGGTGTAGCCATACCCATTGCATCTACAATTCTTGCTATGAAATTTCCAGAAAAATATGCTATAATTGACAGAAGAGTTATAAAACAATTAAACAAACCCGAATGGATGAAAGATTATTTAAAAAATCCAAAAACTTACAAGGAATATATTTTAGCAATGAGAAAAACCAAACCTATCAATTTATCTTTAAGAGATTATGAAAGGAGTTTATTTGAAAAATGACATCACAAAAAAATTGTTTGCATGTGGCATCCATCGGAGGCAATTAAAAGATGCCACCGTTCAGTGCTTCGAGGAGAGAGCGCGAGAGAAATCAACGGGTTCTCTCGCAGGGTGCAGAAGCAAAAATAATTCTTTCAGGAAATTCAATCATAAAAGATAGAATAAAAAAATCATACAGAATCCCAGAACTTGATGAAAAAATTAGAAAATTAAGAACTCGTTCAGAAACAAAACTTCTTACAAAAGCATCTGAAATAATTAATTGTCCTAAACCTCAAGAACTAAAAGAATTTGATAAAATAAAAATGCCTTTTATCGACGGCAAAAAACTTTCAGAACATTTAGATAACTTTCCCTTAAAACAACAAAAACAAATTTGCAATCAACTTGGAGAAGCAATTGCAAAACTTCACGACAATAATATAATTCATGGAGATTTAACAACATCAAATATGATTCTAAAAAATGAAGAAGTTTATTTTATTGATTTCGGATTAGGATTTATAAGTCACAAATATGAAGACAAAGCAGTTGATTTGCATTTACTAAAACAAGCCTTAGAAGCAAAACATTTTCAAAATTACAAAGAACTTTTAAAAGAAGTTTTCAAAGCCTATAAAAAATCCAAAGACTCTAAAATTGTTTTTGAAAGATTAAAGGCAGTTGAAAAAAGAGGCAGATATAAACACTAACTATTTCTTCTTACCCTCAAAAGCCCTAAGAATTTCTAAAGGAAGTCCTAAAACAACAGTATTGCTTTTATCAGAACTTAAATCATTAAGAGTTTGCAATGTTCTCAAATGTAATGCTCCTGGCGCACTTGCAAGAGTTTTCGCAGCTTTTGCCATATCAGTAGCAGCAATTACCTCTCCTCCAGCCTTAATAATCACCGCCCTTTTTTCCCTCTCAGCTTCAGCCTCTTTCCCTATTGTCCTCTTTAATTGCTCAGGGAGCTCAACATGCTTTAACTCAACTGAATTAACTTTTATCCCCCAAGGATCTGTTGCCTTATCCACAATCTCTCTAATCCTTTTTGAAACAGAATCTCTCTGACTCAATAACTCATCCAAAGAAACCTCTCCAATAACATCTCTCATAGTAGTCTGAGCTAATTGTGAAACAGCATAATTAAAATCCTCAACCTCAAGGATTACTTTCTGAGAATCAACCACCTTATAATACAAAACAGCATTAACTTTAAGCGAAACATTATCTCTTGTAATAGAATCCTGGTCAGGAACATCTATTACTTTAACACGGATATCAACTCTTCTCCAGGTCTGTATGACTGGGACAACAATCCTCAAACCTGGCTTCATAATCCCAACATATTTTCCAAAAGTAAATTTAACTCCTCTTTCATATTCTTTAACAACCTTTAATCCAGACAAAATAAAAACCACAACTAATCCAAGAATACCAAATAAACTAAATACCATTCACAAATATAAAATCAGGGATATATAAAACTTATGGGAAAAATTTGTTAAATAGCTCCTCCAGGATCCTCGAAGAGGTCTTGTCCCTCCTTGGGATTCTCGTGCTGGGAGCATTAGCGAGGCAATATCGAACCTTGGTTCGAATCAATAGCCCCACCAGGATTCGAACCTGGGTCCCAGCCTTACTTCAAGCTCCAAAGGAATTGGAGTAATGAAAGATGCAAGCATCTTACTTTCAAAGGGCTGAATACTTGACCACTGTACTATGGGGCTATAATACTTAAGAAATTATATAATTTATAAGGTTTACTCAAACGCCCTTTCATAAAAAAGAGCCCGGTTAATATCTTGTTTTGGAGGGTTAACCCATCTAAAAAAATTCCTTAATTTAACAGGTTTGTATTTTTCTCCAATTAAAGTTGCTGCAAGTTTATTGTATTCTTCACTTGCATTAGAATTAGGATTATGGATAGTAGAGGGAGTAAATTCAGACAAAGCTTTCAAAACATTGAGATCATGGGGAATAACTGCCAGAACAGGGACTTCAACTGTTTTCTCAATATCTCTTAAAGAAACTTCAAATTTTTTATTATTAACTTTATTTAAGATTAAACCAGTAATTGGTGTTCCTCTTTTCCTTGCATTTCTAACTGCTTTAATTGTAGTCCCCAAAGTAGGATAATCAGGAGTAGTCACCACAAAAAGTTCATCAGAAGCCAACATTACTGCCAAAGTCTCATCATTTAAAGCAGGAGAAGAATCAATAAGAATGATATCATATTTTTTCTTCAAAAATTTAATTCTATCTTTTAATTTCAAAGGATTTATCTCTTTTCTGTAATACATAGAAGAAGGAATCAAATCAAAATTATCTAATTCATGAACAGCCTCGGTAACATTGTTCTCTCTATTCAAAACATGGTGAAGAGTTATCTCAGGGTCAAAAACATTTAAATGCAAACCAAGATTTGGAGCTGAAAGATTTCCATCAACTAACAAAACTTTTTTATTAAATCTCGAAAGAGAAGCTCCTAAAGAAGAAACAACAGAAGTTTTCCCAACCCCTCCTTTAAGTGAAATAATGCCGATAGTTTTCACTTTAATTTCTCCTGAAATTTTCTCAAGCTAAGAATCTCTATCACCTTTCTCATTAAATCAATAAGCAATTTTTATTTAAATATCTTTCATTAGTAAGATTTAAAAGACAAGATTACAACTTAATAAAATGCCAAAAAAAGTTGAAGAAAAAACAGAAGAAAAAAAGAAAGCAAAACCAAAAAAACTTTCCATAGCAGAATTTGAAAAAAAAGTAATAGAATTAGTTGGGAAAGGGCTTACAAGTGAAAAAATAGGTGAAGAATTAAAAAAACAGGGAATTCATTCAAAAGACTATAACAAAAAAATCTCTAAAATTCTAGGAGAAAAATACATTAACCCAGATTTAAAAAATGTTGAAAACAAATTAGAAAGAATAAAGAAACATTACGAGAACAATAAGCAAGATAAAAGAGCAATGAGAGAAAAAGATAGAATATTTGCACAACTTAGAAAACTAAAAAAATATTTTAAGATTTGAACTTTCTATCTAAAAAACTATTTTTAAAAATGGAAAAAGAGGTAAATTCGCTAGAAAGAGAAATAAAATCTGTAGCCAAAAAATTTCTTGAAAAATCCAAGGACAAAAAAATTCAGGTTATAAGCCACTTTGATACAGACGGCATTACTTCTGCAGCAATAATGATTCAAACCCTCAAAAAATTAGATAAAACATTTACTGTAAAAATAGTGAAAAGCCTCGAAGAAGAATTAATAAAAAAACTACCAAAAGACAAATTAACTTTATTTTTAGATTTAGCTTCAGGAAGTTTAAACCATATTTCTGATGCAAAATTAGAAGATGTTTTTATAATAGATCATCACGAAATTATCCAGGAAATTCCCCCAGAAATAAATATTATAAATCCTGAATTAAAAGATAAACAAAAAATAAGCGGTTCAAGTTTAACCTATTTATTTTGCAAAGAACTAAATCCAAAAAATCAAGAATCTGCAAAATTAGCAATATTGGGGATGATTGGAGATTGTATGGAAAAAGAAATAGATAAACTAAATCATGATATCTTAAATGACGGAGAAGTAAAAAGAAAAAGAGGACTTTTAATTTATCCGTCGACAAGACCCCTAAACAGAACTTTAGAATATTGTTCTAAACCATATATCCCAGGAGTTACCGGAGACACAAAAGGAGCTTTAGAATTATTAAGAGAAATTGGACTAAACCCTAAAGAAGGCAAATACAAAAGTCTCATAGAACTGGATGAAAAAGAAATGTCAAAGTTAGTTACTGCAATAATATTAAGAAATCCAAAAGTAAAAAATAAAGAAATAATAGGAGATATTTTTTTAATAAAATTGTTCAATAAACTCGAAGATGCAAGAGAATTAAGTGCGATGATTAATGCTTGTTCCAGACTAGGAGAAAGTGGATTGGCAATCCAGCTTTGCATGGAAATTTCAAAAGCCAAGAAAAAAGCAAAATCAATTTATGTCAAATACAAACAATTAATTGTATCAGGATTAAAATTTGCTTCAGAAACAGAAAAAATACAGGGAGAAGGATTTACAATAATAAACGCTAAAGACAAAATAAAAGACACAGTAATAGGAACAATCGCAAGTATTTTATCTTATTCTTCAATTTACAAAGAAGGGACAATTATTATCGCCATGGCATATTACAGCAATAAAATAAAAATCTCTGCAAGAAATGTTGGAAGAACCGGAAGAAATGTCAGAGAAATTTTAAACAAAGTTGTGAATGAAATAGGAGGAGAAGTTGGAGGTCATGAATTTGCAGCAGGAGGCATGATTTCTCAGGAAAAAGAACAGGAATTTATTAATCTTCTAAAAAAGAATCTTGAAATAGAATTAATTAAAGTTTAACTGTATTCATTCTACAAGGGTAAAACTTATAAAAGTTTCTTATCTCTCAGAGGGATATGGGAATAGTAAAATTATTGACTGGAAAAACATTAAAAAGACATTTTACAGAAGATCCAGGAAATATTAAAGAATTTTTTGAAATGGTAAAAGAAAAGGGAGAAAAAGATGTAAATGCGAATATAATTGAATATCCAAACCAAACATGGGATATGTTTGATTATAAGATGTGTCCAAGCCATCAGAATTGCATAAGGACAAAATATCAATCTTCAACAATCGAATTTATCAAACATGAAAACTACAGCAATCTTGTAGAACCTGTTGAAAATTATAATGGAACTAAATATAATATAAAAAGAGGCGATGTTATTAAACATTTTACAATTGAGGAAAAGGATTATTACTCAAAAAAATTTCCAGAACTAAAAATAACACTACAAAAAGAGAAGGAAATCCGAGACTCAATTAAAGAACTTACTGAATATTATGAAACTCCCCCAATAAAATTTAAAGGGGTAGAGGATTTCTTTAATTAATTATTTATTGATCTTCTAAAAAAGAATCTAGAAATAGAATTAATCAAGGTTTAAACACAATAATCCTTAAAAATCATCTTTAATTAAAAAAAGCATGATAAATCGTTTAACAATTGATGAATTAGAATTAATCGTAGAGAATGTAGAAAAGTGGAGACTTGGAAAAGATGATTTTTTTCTTGTTGGTTCATTAGAAAATGTAAAGATAAAAGCAAAACCAAATACAAATTTTACTCCTTCTTATATAAGGATAGAAGCAATATCTACAAAATGGCCTTATGGAAACTTGGCGAGTTATAGTTCACGATTTGATGATAGAACCCACCAAAAAACAAATGATGAAATAAGAATTGATAGAATTTACTCGAAAATTGAAAAAGCTTACGAAGAACAAAAGAAATTGGCTATAGAAAACTCTATCTCTAAAACAAGAGATTTAGTGAGAAAACTTCAAGAGAATTAATTCTTTTATTAAAGAAGTAATCAATAAATTTAAAACCCCAAATTATCTCTTCTTTTCATGACAAATTTAGAAGTAGGAAACATTGTTTTATGCACTGTAGATAGAGTAGTTGGAACAATTGTATTTGTAAAAATAGAAGGAAATGGTGAAGGAAGCATAATTATGAGCGAGGTTGCTCCTGGAAGAATTAGAAATTTAAGAGATTATATTGTTCCAAAGAAAAAAATAGTTTGTAAAATTCTAAGAATTTTAGGAGACAGAATAGATTTATCATTAAGAAGAGTTACACTAAAAGAACAAAAAGAGCTAAAAGAACAATATAAACAAGAAAAAGGATATGCAAGTATTTTAAAAAGGGTTTTAGAAGATAAAGCAGAAAAAACAATTGAAGAAATAAAAAGCCAAGAGAGATTATACGATTTTATAGAAGAAGCAAAAGAAAATCCTACAAAATTAGAAAAAATTTTAGGGAAAGAAGATTCTGATAAAGTATTAGAAATTTTAAAAAACCAAAAACAAAAAAAAGTAATTCTAAAAAAAGAAATATCTCTAACAACAACCAAACCAAATGGATTAAAATTAATAAAAGATCTTTTAAAAGATATAAAAAATATTGAAATAAAATATATTTCTGCAGGAAAATATTCCTTTAAAAAAGAAGCTTCTGATTTAAAAAAAGCAGACAATGAATTAAAAGAGATTTTCAAAGAAATAGAAAAACAATCAAAAAAACAAGGTGTTAATTTTAGTGTGATTGAAAAATGAAATTAAGAAAATGTGCAAAATGCAATAATTACACACTAAAAAATAAATGTCCTAAATGTAATGAAAAAACTTCTGATGCTCACTACAAATTTTCAAAGATAAAAAACGTTTCTAACTAAATAAAGTTGATTGCTGTTCTCCTAATAAAGCTTCTCCATATTCTCCATCATAACCAGGTTTTACTTTTATTTTTTGTTGCCTGTTTTTTATAATTAAATTTGCTAGTTTATCGTCGACATTTTCGCTTAATAATTCCTCTTTTGAAACATTTAGTAAAATATTAAATTCATTTTCAAATTCTTTTATCAAATTATTATAAACATCCCAAACTTTTTTACTTTGCATATTAAATCCAAAACATAAAGAAATTATTTCATGTAAAGGTAAAAGCTTGTGGAAAGGTTTTTCGTTTTTTGCTTTAAATCCAATAGGATTTTCTGCAAGTTGTTCTACCCTGTTATCCACTCCAATTGTTAAAGGTTTTTTACAAACAGGACAAATCCCATTAAGCTCTTTTGTTTTTTCAGGGCTGCAAGAAAAATTACAATTTCTATGCCCATCCCAATGATACTTTCCATACGCAGGTTCTGTTTCAATTGTTCCAATAAAATCATTTCCCCTAATTTGTTCTATAATCTCTTTAAATGAATCACATTTCTTAAAAATCGTTGCTTCTCTTCCTAATCTAAAAGGCCAAAAACTATGTGCATCTGAAAAACTTACAATAGCTTTATTTTCTAACTCCTTTATTCTCCAGTTCATTTCAGGGTCAGATGAAATCCCTGTTTCAATTGCATGAACATTTTCAAATTGCTCCTTAAAACATTCCTTTAAACTATCAAAACCAGACATACTCCCAAAAACTCCAAACCAGGGGGTCCAAATATGCGCAGGGATTATTTCAATCTCAGTTGATATTTTCATCATCTTTCTAACAAACTCGTCTCCAGGAAGCTTAAAAATAGGCCTGCCATCATAATCTCGCCTACCTTGAGTATCTAAATAAGAATTAATTTTCTCAGCAATTTCAATACTTGGGACCAATAAAACCAAATGAATTCTTCTGCCTCTTCCTTGAGTATACATCAAAGAAATCTCCCCAGTAATTATAAAAGGGAAATCATTCAAATAATAAAATCCTTTCCCATTACTCTTAAGCTTTTTTATTTCCTCCAACCAAACAGGATGAGTAAAATCTCCTGTTCCCAACAAATTAAGACCCTTAATCTTTGCCCACTTAGCTAAGTTTTCAAAATCGATATTTTTACTGCATGCTCTGGAAAATCGAGAATGTATATGAAAATCCCCAATCATCCAATTTTTTATATCCATAAATATTTAGAAACAAATTAAGTTAAATAATTTTACTTTTTTATTTTCTTAAACAAAAACCATCCTCCAACAATCAAAATCACAATTCCAAGGATAATCCATAACCAAATGAGACTACTTTTTTCTTCGTCAAACTTTCCAATATCCTCCTCTTCTTCAACTTCTCCAGTTGTTGCTGAACTTTCTTCCTTATCAGATATCTCTTCATGAATCTTTTGTATAGTTACATTTGCCTTATTACTTTCAATTGAATTCAAAAGAACATAAACATCATAAAACCCATCATTTGTAACATCTACCTTTGAATCTTCCCCAATACTTAAGATTACTTGAATTGGGTTACTTGAAATATTTATCGTTGCTGTTGTTTCTGTCAATTTTATGATTCCAACATGATGATAAGCACTTTCAACCTTAATCTTTACTTGATTATTCATAGCAAGCTCCTTTGTATAACCTTCTTCAAATTGCTCATCATTTATAACATAAGTTTTTGTCCAATAAGATTTTGTGGAAGATTCTGTTGTACTACTCTTTATATTCCCCACAGTATAAGAAATTGAAGAACTCCCTGAATTGCCTGCATTATCTGTAACAGTACATGTTGCTGTATAACTACCTGTATCAGATGTTGAAGGACTTGCAGTATAAGAAGTATTACTAACTCCAGAACCTACATCTGTACCAGAACATGAACATGTAATTGTTTCTGTAGCATAAACAGAAGTAGGAGAACAACTAAAAGCGACTATTGGTACTGTTGTATCCACCCAAACAACATAATATGAAAGATTAACCCCTACACTATTAACAGTATCATTTGCCCAAACATCAATTGAGTGATTCCCATCAGCCAATCCAGTAAGATTTAATTGAGTTGTGTTACACCACCCATTAGAAACCATGACCGTCTCATTTGTTCCATTAACATCAAATATACAACCACTATTTTCCACTCCAGAAAGTGCATCACCAACAGAAATATTTACTGTTAAAAGTTCTGTATTTTTCTTGTAGGTTATATTATTATATCCAGAATTTGTCCAGTTTACTAATGGAGCAGTTGAATCAACATACATAGAAACATTTGTAGTAGAATTTATTGCTATTGCAGTCCCATTTAGAGCTTCAATTGTAAAGGTATAATTTGCCTCAGTAGTATTAGACCAAGAATAACCAAAATTACTATTATTCTTTTCTGTTCCACTTACATAATTATCATTCATCCAGATGTAAATTGTATAATTTGCTTCAACATCTCCTCCACCTGGGGTCCAGTTAACTGTAAAAACCCCTTCATCATAAAGAGATGTTACATTTTGTTCTATTATTAAATCAGTAGGTGCTGCAGCAGCAGCCAAAACAAAATAAATTGAAAGGATTACTCCTAGTACAATTATCCCAACAAGAAATAGTCTTAAAAACCTTTTATTCACCATTTTTCACTTTATTTCCTCCTCCTAACAAAAATTCCTAAAAAAATAATTCCAGCTAAAACGAAAATTCCAAGAATAATCCATAACCAAATTAAATTGCTTTTTTCTTGCATTTCTTCACCTTTAGCAATCTTTTCTTTTTCCTCTTCTTCTAAAATTGTTTCTGGTGTTACTTCTTCATAAAGAGACTTAATTGTAAATTCTGCTTTATTTGATGTAGAATTTATACTATCAAGGGTAACACTTAAATCATAATAATTATCTTCTGAAACTTCAAATCTTCTTGTATCTCCTATACTCAATGTAGCTATTTGAGGTGTTGAAGAAATATTAATCTTAGCAGTAGTGTTTGTCAATTCAATTAATTGAACATGATGGGTCTTATTTTCTACTTTTAATCTAAACCGACTATTTACAGGTATTGCTTTTGTATAACCTTCTTCAAATTGCTCATCACTTATAGTAAATGTGGGTATAGAAGATCCACCTCCGGAAGATCCACCTCCGGAAGAACTATCTGCAGGAGGGGTCGTAGCAGGCACACTTATTGTATAACTAGAAAAGCCTAATGAAGTCGGAATCTTACAATTAGTCTGAGAAGAATCTCCAGAACAACTTGAATAAGATTTAACATCTGAAGAATTACTTCCATCATCCGCTGCCCATGTTAAAGTATTGCTTGCACTATATGCCACAGGAAAAGACAATTCAACAGAATCTCCAGAGCCACCCATTCCCAAATCACTAAGAAGAAAATTCCAGGCCTTTGTTGAAGAATTCATTCCTAAAATTTCATTGTCTGTATCAGCAATAAAAGCTCCGTCTAAACTTAAAGTCTTTGGTTTATACAAATCAGCCCCGACAAACTTAAAATGCATATCTTCATAACTAACAGTAATATTCATATTTTTAGTTTGGGAAGTATTTGTCTTTATACCAATATCATAAGTATTAGTACTTGAATTATCATAATAAGTAAAATTCCCCGCATAAAGAGTACTGCCATCTCCTGCAGTAATATTAACAACATAACCATCTGGTAAATCAATTCTAAATATAAAATTCTTATTTTGTTTTCTTGTTGTAAAATTCAAACACTTTGAAATTCCGCAGTTTCCAGAAGGGTCGCAAACTTTCACCTTATAATAATAAGCAGTATTATTAATTAAATCAAATCCTAGGGTATCATTATTTAAATTAGCCCGGTGAAATGGTTTATAATCATCAAAACTAAAACCAATGTCCCCAAGATCATCTATATTTGGGGTTACATTTAAAGCACAAGTTGAACTTGTGTTATAGAACATCAGAGAACCATTTGCAGGCTCATCTGTGTCATAAATTATAATTGCAGAGTCAGCCATCTTCTCAACCTTGCTAAACATTACAACAGGCGCTTTATTGTCATTTGTATCAATTATAAAATTAAATGCTGTTCCGCTACCAACACATGCAGGACTAAATATACATTTAGGGTCAGCACAATCAGCATATCCATCACTATCATCATCTACTCCGTTTTTGCAATCTTCAAACATTTGTGCCCCAAACTTCTGAAAACTCTTACACTTCGGATCTTTAATCATTGGATTAGAACAATCTACAAAATCAAAATCAATTGTTCCTGGAGTATAATAAGCAGGTCCTACTTCATCTGCACCATCTCCCTCCCCTGTTCCATTAAAACTCACTGCAAAAACCCTCATAGGTTCTGTTATATCAAACAAATTAAAATTTTCCAAGGTTTCTTTTTCTATTGAAACAAATGGAGAACCCATATTAGAAGTAAAACAGGTAAACTTTTTATCATCTGTAATAAACACATTTGTTGGAGCCCATTGCCATTCATTATTTGAATTTTGAATACACACATATAATTTTTTTGTTGTTTCTATACTTCCAGTATCAGTATTATTTCGCACAAGATAATCAATATAAAATTCATAATTAGGATAACCTAAAGAAACTTCATTTGAATCAGTAGCATTACAATGACTCAAAGAACTTGAATCTCCGTCAGTATCTAAATACCACCTAAATCTTGTTGCATTTATCCCAATTCCAGAAGAAATAGTTTCTTGTCCGGGAATAGAAATAGGATAACCATTACAAATAGCAGCATCTGTAATATTATAAACGCCGGTTCCAAATCCATAAGCATTATCTGTAACCCTCATTCCAAAACCCATAATATCTACATAACCAGAAATACCTGCTTCAGCACCTCCAAGATTATTATCACTATCCATACCAAGCATAACTGGCTCCCCTTGCATTTCACCAACTAAATCATAATTTCCTTTAGGATCGCACCAACCATCTGGTTCATCTGCACTAAGATTATTATCCACACTAGTATCATTAAACCAAGTACAAGTATAATTATTCAACAAACAAGCAGTCATATTTCCATCATATTGCATACAGCCAGTTACACCTCCACCACCACCTCCCATAATGTCAAAAAATTCAGGCATACACATATCAGTAGTATTTCTCCATTCACAAATTCCACTTCTATTATCACTTGTACAAGCAGATTCATTTACATCCTCGCTAAAACAAACAGGTTCACAAATTTGTTCGGACGCAAACCATGTGCAATTCCCATTTGCCTGACAGCCACTTACATTTCCATCCATTGAAATACAATCTGCAAAAAGATAATAATCACAAAAACCACTAATAGAACCACCAGGATTAGTCCAATTAACCCAAGAACAATTTCCAGTACAACTTTCCTCAGAGCCAATATTCCAGCAAGAAGCACTATCTATTTTTGAGATATTAACATCACAAAAACCAGAACCAAAATCCACACTTGACTCATTTGTGCATCCTGGTTGAGCACCACACCCAGTTAAATTTCCATCCCACTGCCAGCAAATTTCTCCAGGCATACCACAATGCCCGTTTGGTTCCCAGGTATTATTTATCCAAGTGCAATTAGTATTTCCAAAAGCAATTGCTGCTTCACAAGCTGTTTGATCATCATCATACATAGCACAATCACCAAAACTTGAACCTCCGCAAGCCATATCAAAACTACAATCAGGATCTGCACAATCAATCATCCCATCCTTATCATTATCTGTTCCGTCAAAACAAATCTCTCCGTCAAAATTATTCGGCTTGCACAAAATATTAGTTGCATCCCACATACAATCAGTAGAACTTGCAAAACAGGATTGAGAATCATAACAGCTAAAACAATCTGTATCACAGACTTTTTTGTTTTTAGAAACACAAGAACCAGTTGCTAAAACACTTCCAGTCATATTTGTATCATTTACCCACTTACAACTTGCAGAACTTGAAAGACAAGAACTATATGCATCCAACATCATTCCACAATCATTACAATTTATCTGGCAGTCTCCTGCACCATAACTCATTTCTTCCGGATAATCACACCAACCCAATTTATTAGGAGAATTTGTATCAGTTGTCCATCTACAATATCCTAATGCAGAACCAACACAAGCAGCTTCTGCCAAAGTCCCATTATTTTCCCAGGCTCCACCACTTGAATTAAATTCACAAGCCCAACAATCAGAATCACAACTACCTTTATTTGCTGCTGCTGTTCCAGTAGATAAATCAAATAATGCTCCTTTCTCACACCATTGATCTTGTTTTAAAATTCCATTATCCAAATAATATTCTTTCATCCATGTTCCTCCAGCAGCAATACAAGAATACTCTGAATTAATTATTTCATATTCCTGTTCATTACTCCCTGTTCCAGAACCAGAACCAAAAACAGCATTTGAATTAAATGTGCAATTTTTAATAATCGTAGAAGAATTATCCCATTTACAAGGCATCATATATTCTTCCCACAAACTCTTACATAAAGTATAATTATTTTTTGCATCAGGATGTTCACAAAACATAACAGGCGGAACTGCTTTTTTTTCAGAACTTGTTCCAGCAGCACAATAACTTCCAGTTACATTAACAGAACTATTCCAGACACAATTTGGCAAAGGTCCGTAATTGCAAGCACTTTTTATTTGAATATCTGAACAAACTAAATTAGCAGTATTATTTGCATTAGTATAAATTTGAGAATCCCAAGAATCATGTCCCTCACAATACCCAATTTGTTTATTATAACAAATATTATTATCTGAAGAATTATCTACCCCATAATTTCCTGTCCCTGTAGCACAATAAGCACATCCAGTTATATTCCCACAAACTAAAGGTTGATTATCTGCAAACCAGCAATGAGCTTCTCCACCAAACATAAATGCTCCTCCACCATCAGTAATAGTTGGCATTTCACAAGCTGTTCCATTCCACCAACCACCAGTTCCCATGCAAGAATCAGTATCATCAAAAAACATAAATCCTCCTCCACCCATATCTTGGCAAGTACCACTTTCATTAGTACAAGGCATCATCATTTGTGTTTTTAACATATTACAAAGAGTATGATTATCACCTGCTTCATTACACATTTTTGAATAACAACAACCAGCAGGATCAGGACACCAAAGATCATCTGTTTTATTTACATAAGTACAAAGTCCTGCAAAAACTCCCTCAGACATACATTGAGATTCATTACCATCATAAGTCCAACAACCTTTTTGTTCACAACAACCAATATCATTTATAGTTGCAAAAGAATTCTCAATTAAAGCATCACCCAAGGTTTTTATCCAGCACCATGGATTTTGATTTTGATCATTTGCTTTCCATTCACAAGTAGCAGTATTCGCACTACTTGCACATTGTCCTCTATCTCCATCATATTGCCAACAACCACTTGCAGCCCCACCAAAATTATCGTCGCCCATGGCATTCCAATCTCCATAACAGGTTCCATTCATTTCAAAAGAAGTTCCATTTTGATAATAATTTGTAGCAGGAAAACCATTCCAAGTACAATTTAAAGTTCCATCATTTGTTTCACAAATATTTTGGCTTGTTGCATCCCACTGCCAACACATTTTTTCTAAACAACAATAACTAGAATAATCAGAACTACACATACAATCAAAAGAAACATTATCACTATTATATCCATATATAGTTTCCACACCAGCAACATTATCAGAAGTTACAACACAACCTGCAGCAACACAAGAATCTGGAGTCCCTCCATTTTGTGCTCCATATTGATAACAATCAATCCATGCAGAAACAAAATTTAAACAAATTAAAATAGAAAATACTAAGAATACTAATAACAAAAACAATTTAGATTTTTTCCTCACCATCTTTTTATTATATATATTACAAGATATGCTTTATAAATGTTTTTTTTTTAATTCAATAAATTTATAAATAAAATTTACAAAAAGATTTAATGGAAGAAAAAACTTTAGTCTTAATTAAACCAGATGCTATGGTGAAAAAATTAGCAGGAAGTATAATTTCTGATTTATATAATTTAGATTTAAAGATGATTGGTTTAAAATTAGTAAATGTTCAAAAAGAACTTGCAGAACAACATTATAAAGAACACAAAGAAAAACCATTTTTCTCAAAACTCGTAGATCATATTACAGGGCAGTTGCATAATCATGAAAATGTTGTAGCAATCGTTTATCAAGGAGAAAATGCAATTCAAAAAATAAGAAATGCTGCAGGAAAAACTCACCCTGAAGAAGCAGATTCAAAAACACTTAGAGGGAAATATGGAAGGTGGCATAGTAAAACAGATTGTTTTGAAAATGTGATTCATACATCAGATTCTCCAGAATCAGCAGAAAAAGAAATAACTCTTTGGTTTAACGACGATGAATTAGTTGAATAATTCTAAGTTAATATTGTAAAATAGCTTCTCCAGTAATTTTTTCTTTTGACTCCCACACTTCTTTTTCTTCTTTTTTATCTTCGTCCTCAAAATCTTCTCTGTCTTCTCCTTCCATTCCTTTTTTCATCATCATAGAAAAAAATGTTTTAAATAAAGTTTTAACATCTTTTTTAGCTTCTTCGGGATAAACTTTTGCAGAATTAATTATAGCATTAACTTTAAAATACATTTTTATTCCATTAGTTATTTCTTTTATTTTTTGAAGAGGTCTGGCTCTTCTATCCCAAGGAGGAGATTCTATCTCTGCCCCCCTCATTTCTTTTTCCATAACATAAATCATATCATAAATTTTTTCAAAATCAAGTTCTATTCTAACATCTTCTTCTGGAACTTCCTCAACCAACATTGGCTCCATTTTTAAGATATCATCTTCATTAACCTGCACATACAAATTAAAAACAACCTCATCAGTTTCATAATCTTTAAACTGAACAACTGCATTAACATTTCCCCCATACTTCTCTGAAATTTTTCTTATCTTTTTCATAAACCCTTTATCTTGTTTTATCATCTCTCTTTCTTCTTCAGTAGGACCCTCTTGATTTCCTCTTTCCATTTTTTCTTCTGGAGATCCTGGAAACTCATGATTTTTCATTGATTGTTTCATTTCATAAATAATAAATTTTTTAGGGGGGAAAATCCAGACTTTCATATAAGGTGAAATAATTTTATGTTCTCCTTCTAATCCGGGAATTTTTACTGTTTTTACTTCTTCCCAATATTCCAAACTTCCAAACTCTGTTTCATAATTCATACTTATTAAATTATATTCGGGGAGCTCATTAATTCCGAGGCATTTCATTCTTTCTGCAGTCTGTCTTTGATTATCAACATTATTCCAATATAATTCATAGATTCCACTTTGTGCTTGCTCCCAATCTTCTGCAGAATTAGCTAAATATTTTTCAAAAAACCATGCAACAAATTCCTGATTAAATCCTTTTTCAAATTCTTTTCTTTGCTTTCTCAAATTTTCTAAATCATACTTACACCATTCAGCTTCCCCTCCTGAATAATATTTTGTTTTTAATGGTTGAATTTTATCAAAAGGATTTCCCCATCCATTAAACCAAATAAATCCCTCTGTTTTTCCCTGACTAGTTCTGCAAGATCCCCCTGCCATAAAAACTCCTTTCTCCTCTTTATGTTCTTCTTGCTCTTGCTCAAATTCCTTCCACCAATCTCCTCCTTTCATACATTTCTCAACACAATCCTCTTCAGCTTTACAAGAACCTTCACACTTTCTTTGCTCTTCATCCACATTACAGTCCAGCTCTTCACCACAAGATTCACGAATACATTTTTCTATACAAGGTCTGCTACAATCTTTAGCACATCTTTTCTTATCCTCTTCTCTTCTTTCTTTCTCATCTCTTTCTTGTTCTTTGTCTTCCCTTTCTCTTCTCTCTCCTTCTTTATCCTCCCAATTCTCATCAGATTTTTCTTCATCAAAAAATTCCTCATGTTTTTCTTCTTCATCAAAATTCTCTTCAATTACATCGCCTTCTGTTTCATCAAGAAAATTTTCTTCAACATCATCTGCACCATCAGATTCATCCCCTTGTGAAGAACCATCATCACTTTCTCCTTCATCAAATGATTCTGATGCACCTTCTCCTGCAGTATCTCCTCCATTATCACTTCCTTCATCAACTGTGGCTCCTGTAATCCTGCCTAAAATTGCCCTAAAAAAATTAAAAATAATTTCTCCTGTTACTGGTGCTGATTCTTCTATATTTTCTTCTTGTTCCTCTGGCTCACTTTCTTCTACTTCTTCGACCTCTTCTTGTTCTTCTGCAGGTTCCTCGAATCCTGATTCCTCAATTTCTTCTGCTGGTTCTTCATCCACTCCATCTTCTATAATTTCTCCATCTTCAGATTCCTCACTTATCTCGTCTCCAAGAACTATTTCTTCAATTTCAGAATCTTCTGCCTCAATCACCTGAGGAATTGTAACACACTTCCCATTACTGCAAACATCATTTTCTCCCCCACAATCTCCTCTTACTGAACATTCTTCCCCAACAATTTCATTTTCTACAATTTCAACTTCCACAACTCCTTCAATAACTTCATCAGACACTTCACAATCAACTCCTGTTTCTCTCCATAAACCATCAATACATTTTTCAGCAACTATTTGCTCTCCTGAATCGCAATTTTTTACTTTTTCATCCCCATCCACGCAATCTGACTCTCTGCATTCAGATAACTCAATTAACATGCATTTACCCTCGATACAATCTGCTTTTCCGCATAAAGGCTGAATACAATCTTCATCAAACTCACAATCATCCTTCTGCACAATACAAACAGGCTCCATAGGACAACCATTTTCATCTTTACCGCTAAATATAACTTTTCCAGAACAATTTATTGCAGAATATTGAGGGCAAAGAGAACAATCCTCGGCACAAGTTTCTATTGTCTCATTTTCCTCACAAATATGATTCCCACAAATAGTTTTTATTTTTTTCACAAGCTCTTCTTTAACTTTACATTCCCCTGCAATGCAATACAATTCCAAAATCCCTTCTCTAGTTTGATTTCCTTCTTCTAAAACAACAGTTGTTTTTCCGCAAAACTTTCCCCCGCATTGCTTATCATCACAATCCACTTTCTCATCCTCATTATCATCTATATTGTTATCACAAATCTCTTCTCCAAACTCCTTAAACTCCTCAACAAGCCTTTTTTCAAATTCTACCTGGGTAAAATAAGATTCTCTTTTTTCATAGCCAGAAAAAAGATTAAGATAAAATTGTTTTCTCTTTTCATAATTTTCTTTTCTCAATTTCTTTTCCATTTTCTTTTTTGCCTGCTCCTCTTTTATCCATCCATAATTATCATAATCATCCATAAGCCATTCTATCTTATTTTCATTAATCATCATATTTCCAACAAGAGTATTCTCAACTACAACATTTGTTTGAGTGTCTTCTTCGCCAATTGTGTTTTCAACTATAACATCATCCTGACTATTTCCTTCAACAACTTTATCCTCAACTACTCTCTCTTGATTTCTACTTCCTTCAATTATTTTTCCAGCATTATTATCTCCTCCAAACATATTATCAATTTGCTCCCAAACATCATTTGATTTTTGATTCCATGCATCATTTATCACCCAGATTTCTTGTTTTATCCCACTAATTTTTTTCCATTGTCTTTCATCTATTGCCTGCTTATATTCATCTAATAATTCCGTAATCCTCCTCTCAAACCCTCTAAAATCCATATTTTTAAATTGCTCAGGAGATATCATCTTCAAATCCCCTTCTTCAATTTTAATCCCAAAACCTCTTCCTTCTAACCATAAATCAAGATTAATCCAGTTCCATTCACAATCATCACACATTTCCAATCTTGCAATTACCTCAAACTTATCTCCTTCATAAAAATCAATTTCCTGGACAAGAAGTTTTTGAGTCTGCCTTTGATTTTCAGAACCAAAAATAGCTTTCATTAAATCTTCACATTTTCCCTGATTCTGCCTAAAATAATTTTCAAATATTCTTTCAGCATTCACACTCTCTTTCGCTAATTTATCCCCATTTCCACGCGACGAATCAGAATTAAAAATCTGGGCAAGAGTTTGAATATTCTTTATTTTTCCCTGAATATCTAATTGCTCTTTTGGTTTTTTAAATTCAGTTTCAAAATCCAGTCTATAAATTATATCTTTTTCAGTAAATTCTTTTTCTTTAAAATTTTGTTCCTCTTCTTTAAATTTTTCTTTATCTTCAAATTCCTTTTTCATAAAAACAGAAGGCCACGCATTAAGTCTTATTTGAATCTTTTTTCCGTCGAAAATTATTTTTTTCCAAACAGGCACATAACTACTAAGTCTTGTCTCATGCTCTAAACCATCGACCCAAACCCATTTTGTTTGTTCATTTGACTCTCCTAAAATTGATTTAATTTGATCCTGCTTTAAAATTCCCCCATGCTCTCTCTCAGTAGCACCTAAAATTTCATTTAAACTTTGCCTGACAGCACTTGTATAAACCAAAAGCTGAACATAATTTATATTTCCTATCTCATATTCTTCAGCATAATAAGTAATTTTTTGCATTTCATCGTCAACAAAATCAGCAGAAATAATTGGAAAAAGAAATAAAATTAACAAAAATAAAAATACAATCACCTTTTTCATAAATTAATTAGAAAAAACCTCTTAATAAATTTTGTCTTTTAAACCTTATCAACAATACCTGCTTCAGTTACAAAATAAATCGCTTCATTGTCAGGTAAATTAGGGCTATCAATTAATTTAGAAACTCTTGAACCTTGTTTCCCTCTTCTCAAATACATTCGATAAGTAGAAGCGTGCCCCACAATATTCCCCCCAATAGCTGTTGTAGGATCTCCAAACATCTGAGCAGGATTAGCCATCACCTGATTAGTCACATAAACAGCTAAATTATAAGTTTCAGCTAATTTCATTAAATCATGCATGTATCTGTTTAATTTTTGCTGCCTGTCTGCTAATTGTCCTCTTCCAGCAAACTCTGCCCTAAAATGTGCAGTTAAAGAATCAATTATCATTAATTTAATTGGCTCTCCAGATTTTATCATTTCAGTAACTTTCTCTAACAAAAGCATTTGATGATCTGAATTAAACGCTCTGGCCACAAAAATATTTTTCAAAACTTTTTCAGGATTTGCTCCCATTGCTTCTGCAATTTGTTTTATTCTCGCAGGCCTGAATGTTCCTTCTGTATCAATAAAAACACACTTCCCATTTGCACCTCCTTTTTCTAAAGGCAACTGAGTATTAACTGCTAAAGTTAAACCCAATTGAGTTTTCCCAGAACCATAAGCACCAAACGCTTCAGTAATGGACCTGCTTTCTATACCTCTTCCCCCCAAGAGCTCATTCAAATTTTTACTTCCAGTTGTAATATAACAAACATTCGAACGTTTTTTTTCAAACTCAAGACCATCAGTAAAACCCAATTCCAACATATTTCTGGCAGCCTGAATAGCTTTACGGGCAACAGCAGGACTCACACCAGCAGCATCGCCAATTGAAGCAGGACTTGAAACAGCCAAAGCCATTAAATCAAAAATTCCTGCAGACTCTAATTTCGCAGCAACAGCAGGACCAATGCCTGGCAAATCAGTTAATTCAAGTTCTCTTTTTGGTTTAGATTTTTCACCAGAAACAGCATCTTCAGTAATCTCTTTTGTCTCTTTTTTAATTGCCATATATATAAGGAACAAAAAGTCTCTCTTTATAAAGATTATTTGGCTCTTAGATATATATCTCAAACCATACTAAAAATTTTCGAAAATAACAAGAAAAAATCAAGTAAAATAAAAGAAAGAAAAACAAAAGATTCTATTCTTCCCCCCGACTTAATAAAACCCTTAATCTTAAACTCAAAAGGCCAAAACATCTTTATTCCTTGTTTTGTAAAACAATCAACAACCAAATGCAAAAAATAACCAATAAAAAATCCCAAACCAAATTCACCTGTTAACCAAAACAAAATTCCTCCGAAAATTAAAGCAAAAAACAAACTATGCATAATTCCTCTATGCTTGCTAAAAGAAGTTAAAACCCTTGAAATAAATCTTTTCCCAAATTTAGAATTATAAGAATCTAAATCAGGGATAAAAGTTGCAATTAAAATTCCTAAAACAAAAACATAACTAAAATCAAAATAATTCATTAATAACAAAGAAACAAAAATCGCAATTGCTAAATGAGTTCTATTTAACATTTCTAAAAAAAACTAAGAATTGTTTTTATAATTAACCAAAGAGATTTCTAAACCAACTCAAGACTCTTTTCCAGACACTTCCATGGTCCCCACAAACATTATTAATACAAAGATCTTTTGTGCACTGATAATCAAATTCACACCTCTCCCCTTCGGTAAGTAAAGGATTTACAACCCCCTCTTCACTACAATATTCTCCAAAACTATAAGAAATCTCAGTATCTACTTCCTCACAGATTCCATCACTACAATATTCAATGCTAGTATTATGACCTCCAATTTTTTCTCCAACATCATAACAAACTTTATTTCTCTCACATTGTGTTTCATCGCAAAAAGGAAAAGGGATGCCATCAACACAAGCCCCATCTTCACACAAAATACATCCATCTTCAGGACCATAAGACTCAGAAGCCACTGAATCCCCATAGCAAAAATACTCAATCAATCTCCCTGCCTTTAATCCATCTACAATACAATAATCAGTAACATTAATTATTTCTTCCTCTATCCAAATTTTTTCCCTTTGTTCATTCCAAGCCTCCTGACCAGTCCCCCATTTCTTACCAATAGCCTCCCCTTTATTGTAAATATCTTTCCCTCCATCAGAATTAATACAAGTTGCAGAAGAAACAAAAGAAAGAAACGAAATTAAAATAAAAGAAACAAATAAAACTCCAAAAATTAAATCCCTTTTCATTTTAATACAAATAAAAAACACTTTTTAAATCTTAACATATGATCCTCTAAATTAGAAACTAAACAACATCAAACTCCCAACTAGCACTCTTCTCCAAAAATTCTACATAAACTCTATACTCTCCTGCCTCATTCACAGAAACATTCATATTATTAAACCCAGCAAATATTTGATTTCCCAAATTATCTTCTCCAATATCTAATTTTATAAGACCCTTTACAGGAACAGTTATTTCCTGATTAACTGGAGTTAAATAATCCTGCCATTCTTCTGCTTTTTTCTGAATTTTTATAATTAAATTTCCTAATAAATCTTCACCACCAGTATTAACTATTTTTGATTGAAGTCTTGGTTGAGGGGCTCCTAAACCACAATCATAACAACCTGTACGTTGTAAATCATGTTGAAACATTGACCAATCACTGCTAGTTTCTTCTCCTTCAATTTCCCAAAGATATAAGTCCACTCCCAAATCATCTAAATTCTCATCAGCTGAAGCTGCAAACTCAATTTTACCATCATTATCAATATCTTCTATTTGAAGGATGTTAGAATGATAAAACTCAGAAATTGGAAGGGGGAATCCTTCTAAAAGAGACCCATCATTCTTGTATCCCAAAACCCCTAAATGCGAAGAAGTGAAAATCTCCTTCACCCCATCTCCAGTAATATCTTTTGTTACAGAAGAAAACCCTCCTTTTTGAGACCCACCCCAATTGAAATAATCGCTTCCATCAGAATTAAAGATTCTTAAAGATAAAGATAATAAAGATTTTTTCATTGCCAAAATTTTAATTTGCCCATTATCTTCTAAATCAGATAAAGTTATCCTGCCCCCATAATTACCCTCTTTATACCATTTTAAAAAACCATCATTTTCTAACACAAAAAGACCTCCATAACCCCCAAAAATAATTTCATCCTCATCATCATTATCTATATCTCCCACAACAGGGACCCCAAAACAAACCTCATATTCATACTCTCTCGACCACCCAGCTACAGTAGTACCATCATAATTATAAACCTCTACTTTTGTTTTTCCAACCTGAGGATCAACAATTACAATTTCATAGTCAAGATCATCATCGAAATTTCCTATAGCAAGAGAAGGAAGAAATGCAGACCCCCCCAACAAAGGGGATAAAGGAATATTTATTTGTTGCAAATCATCAACTATAACAAAACTTTCTTGACATTGAATAATAATTTCATTTTTTCCATCTCCTTCAAAATCAAAAACAATTATTGAATTCTCCATAAAATTGCAATTTTCTATTCTTAATTCATATTTTTTATTTCCTAAAAAATCATATCCATAAATCATTGTTTCATCATCATTTAGAACAAATTGAACTAATATTTCATCTTTATTATCTCCATCTATATCTGCTATTGTTATTGGAGAATCACTTAACCACTCCCTACCTTGTATCTCTTCAAATATTATGCGAATAGGCCATCCAGAAACTTCTAATCCATTCTTTTTAAAAGCATGAATTTTTCCAAGTTCTTGTTTACCAGTTCTCTCTAAAAAAAGCACTTCTTTTTCTCCATCATAATCTACATCATAAAATTGAGGTGCTAATTCCCCTGGATTATTTATTTCTCCATCTTCACCCAAGGAAATTGAGTTTAATCTTATTGGCCAGCCTTCTTCTAATTTAGAACTTAAATAAATATTTTCTATGTATTCTTCAAAATAAGAACCAGAAAATTCAAAAGTTAAAACCAAACTATAAAACCCATCTTCTAACAAAGAGGTGTCCCAAATTGCAAAAGAATTGTCAATTATATTTATCCCTATCGGGCCTAAGGAAACTCCATCCTCCCCAAAAATATCAACAGAATAAAAACCATACTCTAAATTTTTTATTTCTACTTTTATATCAACTAAATCCCCTGCTCTATAAACACCATTATTAAATGGCTCTATAATTTCAAGGTTATCTACCTTAAAAATCCCAAAATCAATACTTTGTTCCCCTCCAGAATCATAAACAACCAACTTAATCTCATATCTCCCATCAACCAAGTTTAAAGCATCAAAATCCTTACACAAAATACCCTTTTCAATTATCTGACTTCCACTACAAATTAAATCCCAATTAATAGTTCCTTCTTCTCCATAAAATAATTCATAAGAACTAAAACCTTCTCCCTTTGATGTTCCATAAATATCCATTAAAACAGAGGGCTCATAATTAATTGGGGCTAACTCGGCAACAAGCGGTCTTCCAGATTGAACAGCTTTCAGAATATCAACTCTTCCCTGTCCTTGTTTAATAATTCTCTCATCAAGATCAACTCCAGTATTTCTCAAAGCCATTTTAATTTCATCAGGACTCCAATCTGGATTTTTCTGTTTTAACAAAGCAACAGCACCTGCAACATGAGGTGTTGCCATACTTGTTCCTGAAATTGCGATATGCTCATTGTCAAAACATTTTCTGTCATCCCAAGCAGAATCATATTGTGCAGCACAAATATCAACTCCAGGAGCAACAACATCTGGTTTGATTATAGCTTTTTCATTTCCTTCATCATCTTCCCAAATTACAGGACCTCTGGAACTAAAACTTGCCATATTATCAAAATCATCAGAAGCACCGACAGTAATTGCTTTCCTTGCTGTTCCAGGACTCCCAATTGTTTGCTCACCAGGTCCAGAATTTCCAGCAGCAACAACAGCAACAACACCTGCACTAACAGCATTATCAATTGCTTGAGATTGAGGATCATCTGGGTCTCCATAACCTCCTAAACTTAAACTAATAACATCAACACCATCTAAAACTGCTTTTTCAATTCCTAAAATTACCAAAGCAGAAGAACCAGATCCCTGCTCATCCAAAACCTTATAAGCATAAATTTTTGCATCAGGAGCAACGCCCTTAAGAATTCCATTTCCAGAAGCTATTCCCACACAATGTGTTCCATGACCATGATCATCCAAAGGATCATTATCCCAATTAACAAAATCATAACCTCCAACAACTTTGCACCCAACTCCAAAACAACCTCCTAAATCCTCATGAGTATAATCTACTCCAGTATCAATTATCCCAATAGTTACACCTTTACCAGTTAAACAATCTTTTCCAGAAACAGAACAATCACTTCCATCTTCATCCAACTCCCAAACATCGTCGGCATTTATCAAAGGAACAGAATCCATCAACAAAGTTTTAACTTCATAATTTGGATGAATCTTTTTCACTCCACTCACTTTTTTAAGTTTCTCTGCTTCTTGTCTTGTAACCTCCAAAGCAATTCCATTAAACACATTTTCATATTCTCCAAGAAAAACTAATTCACTACTTCCAATTACATTTCCAGTAATAAAATTGTTTTTTCCTAAAACTCGTAAAACCTCTCTCTTAAAATTCTCTTTATTATTTTTTATTTTAGCTATTTCACTTTCTAATTTATCCTGAACATTTGAAGGAAGAACAGGCTCTAATGCTTTTGGCAAAAGAACTGCTACAGCTTGAAAAAATAAATTATCTTCATTCTCTTTTGCTTTTTTATCTAACTTATTTTTCTTAACTAAAATAGGATCATCTTTAAGTTCAATGATATAACCTTTAAAATTTGTTGGTTCTGGTTCAAAACCTCCCTTGGTTAGGACATTTATCCCATCCCCTCCCACTTTATTAAGAACATAAGTCTCTTCATCTTGTATATCACTTACTACAAATCCAGTAATTCCTTTCTCCACATCTTTAATTCCACTTTCAGGAGGATCTGTTAATTTTATTTGTTCTCCAACAATATAAGAATCATTTAAAGTTGCAATTGAAATAATTAGATTAATTTCTGGTTCATTAACACAAATTCCCTCAAGACAACCATCAGGACATTCATAATCATGCATAACACATTTCCCTTCTTTACAAAAAATTTCTCTTAACCAACCATCATGTAAACCACCAACAATGCATCCATCAACCAGCTCTCCACTTGAATCTAAACAAGTTCCTTTTTCAGGATAATTAATCCCTCCATCAGAATCTGTGCAAGTTATATTTATCTCAGGAATACAGGCTCCATCATTACAGCCATTTGGACAATTTATGAAATTAACACCAGGTCCATTTTCACTGCAAACTGCTTCTGCTATATCTCCATTTGTTTGACATTGATCTGTTTCAGAAATAATCTCACCTACCAGCAACCCATAACCTGAAGCAGTGCCTTTAACATAAATATTATTTCCTCCATCAGAATCTGTGCAAGTTATATTTATCTCAGGAATACAGGCTCCATCATTACAGCCATTTGGACAAATATACCCTTTATGAGCATCTGATAAAGAAGATTTACAATGATATTCCACAATATAACAATCTTCTCCTTCACATGAAGAAACCTCCTTATCCCTATCACTAATTATACTTCCTGAACCAGAAATTTCTGGATTATATATGCAATAATCCCAACTTATTATTCCATGATCTGCATAATTAGAATTATTATTTATTCTATAACCTTTAATATAAATATCATCTCCTAAATCAGAATCAATACATTCTCCTTCTACAACTTTCCCAGTTATCTTTCCCAAAAAATCAGAAAACCACCCAGCAGAAATTAAAGATAAAGACAAAACTAATATTAAAGATAAACAAAGAATAAATGTTAAACCTCTTTTCATAAATCAATTATAAAAAGAATCTATTTAAAGTTTATCCAAATCTCTCAATTGTGCAATCTACTGACATATGTCGT
>JAGLOA010000005.1 GCA_023139205.1 Candidatus Pacearchaeota archaeon
TTCAGCATAGAACTACTAAAAGCCTCAATTTTAGTATTGTTTAGAAATTCTCTTTCTACTTATATTCTTGTTTTTTCTAAGATAGTTGTTATTTTATAGAAGTAACATGATAGAAAAATTTATAAAGTTTAAATTTTTAGATTTGTTATGGAAAAAATTCCTATTTATAATGGGGTGGATTTTGAAAGAAGGAATGTTATTGCTTATTCTAAAGGGGATAAAAAAAGTAAATCTAATTCAAAAGAATACATCACACGGAGAGTTTTACTTTCATTTTACGATGCAACAATCTTGGTTGGAGTTGCAAAAGGAATTGTAGCATTGTTAAAATAATTCTAAGCATCCCCTCAAAAAATTATAATCCTATTTTTGACTATAACAACATTTAAAAACGAATTTTATTAGATAATTAAGTAACTGTTAGAATAAGGAAAAACTAATTCTAAGAGTAGATAGGTACAAGGAGGAAAAATTAAGATGAAAGTTTATGTAGGGAATTTACCCTTTAGTATTAATGACGAAGGATTTAAAAATCTTTTTTCAGATTATGAAACTGAAGAGATTACTCTCATTGCAGACAAGTTTTCAGGCAGATCAAAAGGATTTGGTTTTGTTACTTTCAAAGATGATGAAACTGCTAAAAAAGCAATTTCAGAAATGAATGAAAAAGAAGTTGAAGGTAGAAAATTAACTGTTAATGAGGCTAGACCAATTGATCCAGATAGACCTAGAAGACCTTCTAATGGAGGAAGATCTGGTGGTGGTAGAAGTTTCAACAACAATAGAAGATTCTAAAAAAATTTTAGAAAGAATTAAATAGTTTATTTTTATTTTTTATTTATGAAAAAGAAGGTGAATAAGAAAAAAGAGGACAATGAAGCTTTATTCATTCCAGCAGGTTTGTTTGTAGGAATGGGTTTAGGATTTTTATATGACCAATTGGTAGTAGGGCTTTTCATTGGACTTGGGGCAGGATTTTTATTTTTCGCAATTGCGAAAAATTTTAGGAAGAAAAAATAATTTTTTATGAAATTAAATCCTGCATGATTTTTGTAGAGGGGAAGTTTTAGATTAATTTTTGAAAAAAAGAAGGATTTATTATTTTCTAAGTTAAGTTTATAATAATAAAGAGCCTTTGTTTATAATGAAGAAAAAATCAAAGGCAATGAAATATGCTGGGAAGAGTTTGTTGTTTGTCTTGAAAACACCTTATTATTTAGTTAAAGGAGTGTATGGTTTGAGCAAGAAAAATTCTCAAAGAATTGAAAAAAAGAAGATAGTAAAAAAGAGGAAGTTAATTATTTCAAAATATGATGATTTTGAGAAAATTCATGTTATTTCTGGAGATTATGAAAAATGGCTTGGAGAAGTGTATGAATCAGAAAGCCAGATTGGGATAATTCTAGGGGCAAGAGGTTCTGGGAAAACTGCGTTTGGGATTAAATTTTTAGAGAATATTTATTCAAAATATAAGAAAAATTGTTTTGCTATTGGATTTAATGAAAATGAATTGCCCTTATGGATAAAAGCTGTTTCAGATATTTCTTTGCTGGAAAATAATTCTTTTGTGCTTATCGATGAAGGAGGGATATTATTTAATTCCAGGAGTTCTATGAGCAATGCAAATAAAATGTTAAGTCAGTTGATAATGATTGCGAGACACAAGAACATGGGGATACTTTTTATTTCACAAAATTCATCTAATCTAGAAGTTAATATTTTAAGGCAGGCAGATTTTCTTGTTTTAAAACCAAGTTCTTTATTGCAAAAAGAATTTGAAAGAAAAATAATTAAAAAAATATATTCAGAAGCAGAAGAACATTTTGATAAATTCAAAGAGAAAAAAGGAATCGCGCATATTTATTCTGGAAATTTCAGAGGTTTTATTTGCAACCCTCTGCCAAGTTTTTGGAAGGAAAATATAAGCAAGTCATTTAAGTGAAAAGTTTTAAAAAGGGATTTTTGTATGGAGGAATATGGCAATTAAACAAGGAAATAAAGTTAAGATTGAATACGAAGGGAAATTTGAGACTGGGGAAGTTTTTGATTCTTCTAATCGTGGAGATGTTTCTAATCCAATAGAATTTGAAGTTGGTGCTGGCAAAGTGATTAAAGGTTTTGATGAAGCAGTAATTGGAATGGAAGAAGGTCAGGAAAAAGAGTTTTCTATGAATCCTGAAGATGGTTATGGAGAAGTTAAACCTGAGTTAAAGAAAGAAGTTCCTCGAAGTGCTCTTCCTGAGGGGCAAGAACCTCAAGTTGGAATGGGTTTAATGATGACTGCTCCAACAGGACAGCAAATACCTGCAAAAATAATTGAAGTTGATAAAGAGAAAATTGTTTTAGATTTAAATCATCCTCTTGCCGGGAAAAAATTGAATTTTAAAATAAAGGTTGTTGGGATTAGCGATTAGGTTTTTTATTTAGAAAAGACTAGGATTAGAAAAGTTTAAATAATTTTAATTAATAAAGTAAGCTATGGAATTCAAACCAAATTTTTGGAAAGTTATCTTATCTTTAATAGGAGGATTGATAGTTATTCCTTTTCTTTTTGGTTTAATAATTGAATTAACTACAAATAATGCAGAGATTCAAGGTAATTCTCCAATGATTATTGCAATTATAGGAATATTCCTAATTTACATTATTTGGAGTTTATTACAAAAAAATAGATAATTCCAGAATCCTTAGATTATATGCCAGACATCTTAAATTAATTTTTTATTTATTTGTTTTTATTTTGAAAGATTTATATAGTTTTTTATCTTTAATATTTACGTAAAAGGGGGTATAAAAAGAGATGATAAAATTTTGGAAAAAGAGGCTTAAAAAATTAGATGTCTTTGATATTGGATTGATTAAGTGGAGTGTTGTAGCTTTTACTTTGTTTGTTATAACAATTTGGCCAGCAGCAATGATTTGGGTACATTCAATGAATCCTTGGTATTTTTTAATAGTGGCTGTTATAATTGCTGCAAGACCGATTTATAGAGTTTATATTAAGAAATAATTAAACATTAGATAATTTCTTTTTCATTAATTCTTTTTGATTTAAATATAATAGTATCACTGCTCCAATTATAAAGAGCCAATCAACTAAAAAAGTTAGAGCTAGGAAACCTAATGCGATTATTGAGAAGATTATTACTTTTGGATTTGGTTTCATTTTAATTTTTCTTCAATTATTTGTGAAATTGGCTTGCCTGTTTTTTCTCTAAGTTTCTTAAGTTTATTTATTATTCCCACTGACAAAGTTATATCTATTCTCTTTCTCTGAAATGGAAGTTCTCTAGTTTTGTCGTAATTTTCAAGAGCCTCAAATACATCTTTGTATTCTTTCAAAATTTTTTTAATTTCACTTAATTGCATTTTTTAATCTCCATTCTATATTTCTTATTTTATGAATATTATTCTTTGATATTGAGATTATGTGATGAAGTAATAAATCTCTATCTGCTTCTTTATTGTATTTATTTGCAAAAGCTAAACAGACGAATGTTGCAGTTCTTTTGTTTCCATCTGAGAATGGATGATCAACTAAAATTGCCCTTACTAAATATGCTAATTTATTATAAGGACCTAATTTTTTTTCCTGTAGTTTATCAAATGCAAAGTCAATACTTGAATCGCTTCTAAGAGTTCCGCCAAATCCTTTGTTGATTCTTAATAAATTTTCTTTGCTTATTATCTCACTAATATCCATACACATAAATAATTGTTAGTTATTTATAAATCTTTCTATTGAAACATTTTGGATTTGGTTTCATGTTTTAGGGGAGTATTTATTTATTCTTTAAACTTAAACCCGATAAACTTTAAATAATGTACTTTCTCTTGATTTTGTAAGATGAAAAAGAATTTTTCTTTTATTTTTTTAGGCATGACCCATGGTTTTATTGATGATTTTAATAAACAAAAAAAACTTATTAAAGAAATAAAACCTGAGTTTATTTTCTCTGAAGATATGCAGGATATTTCACTTATTTCTATTGGAGATTATTCTTCTTTTTTACAAAATAAAAAACATTCTTTGATGACTTCTTTTGGAGATGTTGAAAAATTAGTTTCTATATACAAAGAGGACAACATCAAATTAATTGGGATTGATTTTGAGAATTTTGGATTTTCTGAGAAAATTGCGAATAAAATTAATAATAAAGAAGAAATAACAAAAGAAGAGGAAAAAGAAATAGAAAAATTAGTGGATAAAAGAGAAGAATACCATATTAAAAAAATATCTAATCAGAATAATTTATCAAAAAAACCAATTTTGGTATTTCTTGGTTCTTGGCATTTGAGAAGCGAGGGTTTAATTGTAAATAAGATTAAAAATTCAAAGATTATATTTCCCGCAAACAAAAAAGGTGAAATGGTTTTAGAACCAACAAAAGATAAAATTGTTTACATGGAGAAAAATATATGATAAAAGAATTATTATATGTTTTGGAAGAAAAGATTTAAATAAAAGTTTTTTATTAAATAAATATGAAAAAGAGGGTTGGTGGAGAAGTTAGGGTATCACAGAAGTTTGTAACTGCACTTGCCATTGTGAGTATACTTGGGTTTTTGGGAATTATGAGCCAAAGTTTTTTTGGATTTGATTCAGGTGAATATATTGAATGTTTTCTTATGTTGATAATTGGGTCTGGATTGATAATAGAAGCGAAGGTAAAAAAATTAAAGTCTCTTTCAAAGGGGATAACGTCGAGCAATATAACTCATCTAACAACTGTGATTATTGGTTTGATTGCAATTGTTGCCGGAGTTTTTAGTTTCCCATTGATAAGAATAGTCAATCCTTCTTTTCTTGCGATAAAAGGAATAATCAGCATAATTGCGATTGTTGTTATTATAATTCAGACCTGGGTTATTGATTAGGGAGATTTATAATTATTGAATATTTATAATTCTTATGAAAATAAAAGATCTTCCAAAACAAAATAGGCCAAGAGAAAGATTTCTAAAACATGGACCTGAAGTTTTGAGTGATGCTGAACTTTTTGCAATCTTTTTGAGGACAGGAACAATAAATGAAAATGTTATTGATATGTCAAATAGGTTAATTGCAGAATATGGGTTGGATAAATTATTTGAATGTTCATTAAAAGAACTCCAAGAAATAAAAGGCATTGGTCCAGGTAAAGCAATGCAAATTTTAACAATAGCAGAACTCCAAAAACGTATTAATCAATCTAAAAAACCAATTAAGAAAATCATTTGTGCAGAAGATGTTTTTAATTTATTTCATGAAAGATTAAAAGACAAAAAAGAAGAGCATTTTTATGTTTTGATTTTAAATACTCAGAATATAATTATTGGCGAAGAATTGGTGAGCAAGGGCATTTTAGATGCTTCGATTATTCATCCAAGAGAAATATTTAAACCTGCAATTAAAAATTCTGCCAGTAAAATAATTCTTTTGCATAATCATCCTTCAGGAAATCCAAATCCAAGTCCAGAAGATTTAGAGATAACTAAAAAATTAATGAATGTTGGGAACGAAGTAGAAATAAAAGTTTTGGATCATGTTATTATTGGTGATGGGAAATTTTGGAGTTGGGTTGAGAAGAAAGATTAAACTGAACAATAAGGCAACTTATTTTTTAATCTTTTTTGCTCTTGTTTAAAATGTTTTTTGCATAAATAACACCAACCAGAATCTTTGTTTTTCTTTCCTAAATCTGGATAAACTTCTTTATATGCAATATTTTTGCATTTTCCTTCATAATCACATAATGGTCTTCTTTTTCCATTAACAATTTTATGTCTTACAGTTGATTTCATTATTTTTTTTAAAATACCATTCAAACATGTCTTTTCTTAACTTTGCCATTCGACCATCTGGGTGTGTGAAAACAATCCCTTCAATAAATCCTTCTTTATTTCCTTTCATACACGAATATAGAGGTAATAATTCTTTGAACCATTCTGAAATTGTTTTGAAGTCTTTAGGATATTTTCCCCATGATTTAAATTTTAAATGTTTCTGACAAAATCCTGAAAAAGGTATCCACAAATGTTCTTCTAATTTGTAAGGATTGCCATTTACTCTTGGACCAATTAATTCTCCGAAGTGTTGACCATCTCCCAAAAATTCTAAATACCCTCGCTCTTTTGAATTTAATATCCCTTCTATTAACCATTTCTTTCCTTTGTTAATGAAAGGAATTCTCTCAGTTCGATTAAAAACAGCAATGACTGTTCCTTCCTGAATCAAAATACTTACATTAGTTCCATGCAATTTCTCAATGGCCATTACAGAATCATCTTCAAAAACCCAATTATATCCTGCTACAATTAAATCTTTTACAACATAATTTCCATCTTTCATAACTCTTACAAAAGGACTTTCAATTTTCGGCATATCTTTAATTTTTTGCATTTTTGACTTTATTTAATTAAGAATAGCCTGCAAGAATATTGCAGGCAACAAATTAAAATTTAACCTAAGCAGAATTAATCTGTAAGGAACCGGCAACATGGCCTTGGTTTATTTTTGTTATTTAATATCTGTTGATGCACATGGCATCTTTTTTTCTCTACAGATTTATCTATTAATTCAAAAACAAATTTATGATTTAATGGTGGGTGATGTTTTTGAAATTTCTTCAATAGATTTTGATGCTTCTTCAATTGCTTTAATCTGTTCATCCAATACTTTTTCTTTATATTCCATTTGCTCTTTTAAATTTTCAAACTCTTGTTTAGACCTGTCGATTTCTAATTCCTTTTTTCTTTCTTCCCTTTTAATATCTTCCTGGATATCTTTTTTCCAGTTTTCCAATTCTTTTTTTAATTTACCAATTTTCTGTTCTTTCTTTTTTACATCTTCTTTAAGATTAGATTTAGAATTCATAATCCCTAATTTTCTTTTGATTAATCTTTCAACAATACTATATCTTGATTGGCTCTCACTCATTGTATATCTTAAAATTTTGTAAAACTTAAATAATTAATGTGTAAGTTTTTGCACCCCCAAAAAATTTAAATACTCCAGGATACTTTATTTTATGTAAGTGGATCGGTTCCGTAAAAGGTTTATTTATATAAACTGACCAACGCTCATGCGTGTGATTGGTTGGGAAGACCGCTAATCGCTTACAATTTATTTTCTTTTAATCCATTGTTTTGGGGTTAACGCAAAATCATTTAAACCTGCGATTTTTTTAAACCCGTCAAATTCCACGGGATTAAAATTCTTATTATAAATACTCTCCCACAATCCTAAAAATTCCCTAGTATTACGATTACGAATCCAATTTCTTATAACATCGTCTGACCTTTGATTATCTTTGTAACCAGCAATATCTGTTAAACAAATGTAGTCTTTTTCATCTTGTAAAATTATATTAACATCTTTGTTTAACACTCTCGATCTTTCATTCATCCCCTAATCTCCATTTCAACCAACTTCTTCTTTTTCTTTTTCTCCCTAATCTTCTTCTCTTCATCTAATAAGTAATTTTCATCACTAACAACATCTTCTCCAGTTTCTTGTTCTAATTCTTCTCTTGCATTTTTTGCAATCTTTCCACCTTTTCTAGAAACATTAATATGCTCTTCAAATTCTTCTGGATTTTGTGTTCTTTCAATTTCTGCTGTAGATGCCTCTCCAAGCATACCAAAAATCAATTCCAAATCAGTCATATGGTCTCTCAGGTTTTCTTTATCTAATCCTTTAAATTTTTTATATTCATTTGGAGTCATTCCAAAACTGGCTTTAGAAATTTCTGCTGTTAAAATTGCAAAATCACTTTGTTCTCTCGTGCCCTTTAGGGTATCAACTCCTCTTATTTTCCATTCATCAGTTAAATCCTGCCGAACTGCAATCCCTCTTAATCTTTTATCAATCCACATTTTAGAATATCCTTTTTTCTCATAAATTTCTTTCATTCTCTCTTGAGCTAACTCTGGGTTTTCTATTTCCTGAACTCTTTCATAACCAACTTTTGCAAGCCATCTCTTAAACGGCTCTGCTTTTTTTGATGGGATTGACTGGATTATTCGGAAAATACCTTCTGTATCTGCACAATTCATTAATTGTTTCCCTCCTTTTGTATGGATTAAAAGGGTATGTACAATTTGTACCCATCCTTCTGCTAAAATTTCATCTCTTTGCTTTATTTTTTGGATATATTGCTTAGGGTCTTTTGAGTAAGTTAAAACAGAAATAATATCCTCCAGAACAAACCACCATCTTTCAGCATACCAAGTTTTTCTTATAGCCTTTCCATTAAATATAGCTATATGTGTTTCTTCTTTCATTTTTGTTTTATTCTCTTAAACTTTAAATTTATTTGTATTTTTCTTGCCATCCAGATAAGTTATAATAATCTTTCTTGCTTTTTCATCTTCTGCAAGATAAGAATAAAGTTCTTTTCCTTTCTCCAGATTGCACCCTTCAACTACTAGTTTATTAATTGAAATATATGCTGTTGCTCTTTTGAAAATTATCCTGCTTTTCCAGCCAATTCCAAGAGGTTTAAGTTTCATAGATTATTTAGGCACCTCAATTATATAAACTTTTTGGTGCCTCAAAATTTATATATTAAAAAAACATTATGTGATGATGAAAATACAGAAAAGATTTTTGAGAAAATACAAAGACAAAGATTATTACAAATATATTGTGAATATTCCTCCAATGGTTTTGAAAGAAACTGGATTAAAATATGGGGAAGAATTAGAAATTAAAACAGAAAAAGGGAAGATTATACTTAAGAAGAAGCTTAAGAAGCTTAAGAAGATTAAAGGGTGAGATGGAATTAATTAAAATCTTCTTTAATTTCTTTTAATTGCTCCAAAGCAGATTCTAGCTCTTTTGTTAATTCATTTGTAATAATCTTTGGATTGGGAAGTTTGTCTAAATCGTCTAAACTTTCATCTTTCAGCCAAAAAATATCTAAGTTTGTTTTATCTCTCTTTAAAATTTCTTCATAATCAAAACATTTGAATCTTTCTGATTCTTTTCCTAATTCATTTAGTAATTTAATATAATGTTTTTCTAATTCTACACCTTCTTGATCTAAAAGAGACTGCCAGTTATATTTTTTTGGAATATCGCTTTTTTTATTGTAAGGGGATTTTGTTCTTTCGTGGTCCATTTTAAGAATAATAAATAAGTTAGCTGTTCAACATAATCTCCGTAAGAAAGACCATCGTCTCTAAGTACATTGCAGTAATTCCAAAGTTTGCTTACTAATTGTTGTGATGTCATTTTTTGTTTTTTTCAAGTTTATCCTTAAGTTTTTTGTATTCTTTCATATATAATTTTATTGTGGGCATTAAATTTTTATTTAATTCATATTCTTTTAGTGTTTTATAATATTCACTGCTATTTTCTAAATCAATATTTATTGGGGGAAGTTTATGTTTTATTAAAATATTGTTTAAGAGAATTCTTCCAACTCTTCCATTTCCATCTGCAAAAGGATGTATGTTCTCAAATTGGTTGTGGACAACAGCTCCAAGAATAAGTGCAGGATATTTTTTTTTGTTCTTGTCATGCCAGTTTATTAATTCTTTCAATAAATAATTAATTCTTGTTTGGGGGGCACCTTCATGAACTATCTGCCCAAGATTATTTGCTACAACAACTTCTTCTCCTTTTTTTCTTAGTTTCCCTGCAAAAGACTTGGAATTTTTAAAAACTATTTTATGTATTTTTTTAATTAATTCAACTGAGAAATGTTCTTTAGTTTGTCTGATAAATCTTATTGCTTCATCTACTCCGTAAGCTTCTGCAATGTCCTCTTTTGATTTGTCAGGCCATTTATCTTCTTCTAAAATTTCCCTAACTTCTTTTTGATTTAGTCTGCTTCCCTCTATTGCATTAGTGTTATAGGTGAAAATTTCAGAAAAAAGTTTCCAATCTTCTTCGGATAAATGCGAAATTTTAAGAGGGATTTCTGATTCTAATTTTTTTATTTCATTTATTTCTTCTTTAGTTAACTCAAATTCAAGGGGGTCTTTTATTATTTTATATTTATGTATCTCTTCAAGAATTAATTTTTCTGCGATTATTTTTCTTTCTTTTAGTTTTTCTGATTTTAAATCTGTTCCAAGATATTTTCTAAACTTATGAACTTTTGAGCCCTCCCTATAAGAATGAGCTAAATAATATTTTATTTTTTTTCCTGACTTTCTTTTTTCAAGGTGCATAATAAGATAATGGGTGTCTACATATTTAAAGCTTTTGGTTTAGGTGTCTACATTTAGCTTATTTTGTAGTCACCTTTTTTTACAAACTTTTGATTTAATTTGAGAATTAGAGTTTTAGACCATGTAATTATTGGGAATGGGAAATTTTGGAGTTGGACGGAAAAGACTTTAAAATAGTATTTATTGAGATTTATATGAATAAAAAGCAATTAACAGAAACAGATATAAGAACAAAATTCATTACCCCTAAAATAATTGAAGCGGGATGGGATAAGGATAGTCAGATAAGAGAAGAAAAATATTTCACAGATGGGAGAATAATAATTTCAGGTAAAACTATCAAAAGAGGGAAGCCGAAAAAAGCAGATTATATTCTTTATTATAAACCAAATATCCCTTTGGCGATTGTTGAAGCAAAAGACAATAAACATTCTGTTGGGGCAGGGATTCAACAAGGAGAAGAATATGCAAAGATTCTTGATATTCCGTTTGTTTTTAGTTCAAATGGAGATGGTTTTATTTTTTTAGATAAAGAAAAAGGTAAGGAAATAGAAATTTCTCTGGATGAATTTCCTTCTCCAAAAGAATTATGGGAAAAGTATAAACAATATAATGATATAACAGAAGACATTGAAGAAATAATCACAACAGATTATCATTATGAGCCAGATGGAAAAAAGCCGAGGTATTATCAGAGTATTGCGGTGAACAGGGTTGTTGAAGCAGTTGCAAAAGGTCAAAAAAGAATTCTTTTGGTTATGGCTACTGGCACAGGAAAAACTTTTACTGCTTTTCAGACATTATGGAGATTAAGAGAAGGCTGGAAGAAAACAGGAAAGAAAAATCCAAGAATTTTATATTTATCAGACAGAAATATTTTAGTTGATGATCCAAAGAGAAGAGACTTTAAACCACTCTCTAAGGTTTCTGTAAAAGTTAGCAAAAGAAAAATGGACCCTGCTTATGAAGTCTTTTTTGCAATATATCAGGGCGTTTCAGGAAATGAGGATTTAATGAATATTTACAAAAACCTTTCTAAAGACTTTTTTGATATTATTGTTGTGGATGAATGTCATAGGGGAAGTGCAAAGGCAAATTCTGCATGGAGAAAAGTTTTAGAATATTTTGAACCTGCAACGCAGATTGGTATGACTGCTACTCCAAAAGAAACAAGTGATGTTTCAAATATAGATTATTTTGGGAAGCCGGTTTACACTTATTCATTAAAGCAGGGGATTGAAGACGGCTTTCTTGCTCCTTATATGGTTCTTAAAGTTGCATTAGATAAAGATATTCAGGGATACAGACCTAAGAAAGGTGAAAAGGATAAATATGGAAATGAAATTCCAGATGAGATTTATACCAGCAGAGAGTTTGACAGGAACTTGGTAATTGATGAAAGAACTCAGATTGTTGCTAAAAAAATTACAGAATTTCTGAAGAATACAAACAGGATGGATAAAACAATTGTTTTTTGTGTTGATATTGAGCATGCAGAGAGAATGAAAAGGGTGTTGAAAAATGAGAATTCTGATATGTATAAGAAAAATAAAAAATATATTATGAGGATTACTGGGGATGAGAAAATTGGAAAAGCTCATTTAGATGATTTTTTAGATCCTTCGCAAAAATATCCTGTTATTGTAACAACTTCAAAACTTTTATCCACAGGGGTTGATGCTCAAACATGCAAATTAATTGTTTTAGATGCAAACATTAATTCAATGACTGAATTTAAACAAATTATTGGAAGAGGGACAAGAATAAATTTAGATTATGATAAACATTTTTTCACAATTATTGATTTTAGAAATGTTACGAATAAATTTGCTGATAAAGATTTTGATGGAGACCCTGTTCAGTTAATCACATTTAAACAAGATGAAGAAATTAAACCAGAGGAAATTGAAGATGAAGGGTTAGAAGAAGGGGAGAAGATTATTTATCAAAAACCAGATGTTAATATTTATGAAGAAGAAACAAGACCTAAAAAATATTATGTTAAAGAATCAGAAGTTAAAGTAATTAATGAGTCTTATCAATATTTGGATTCTTCAGGCAAGTTGATTACAGAATCAATTAGGGATTATACAAAAAAAGGGATTAAGAAGAAATACAGGACAATGAATGATTTTATTCAGAACTGGAATATTGCTGACCAGAAAAGAGCATTGATTGATGAGCTTCAGGAATACGGGCTTATTTTAGAGGCATTGAGAGAGCAGGTTCCAAACGGAAAATCCTATGATGCTTTTGATTTGATTTTGCATATTGCTTATGGAAAAAAACCTTTAACAAGAAGTGAGAGGGCAAAAAAAGTTAAGAAAGATTCTTATTTTGAAAAATATGGGGAAAAGGCAAGAGAAGTAATAAATGCGTTGTTAGATAAATACAGCTGTGAGGGAATTGCGAATTTAGAAGATGCTGAAGTTTTAAGAGTTAAACCCTTGGATGAATTTGGAAGACCTTTAGAGATTATGAAAATGTTTGGGGGGAAGGTGCAATATGCTAAGATGATTAAAGAGTTAGAGGGAGCTTTATATAAATAAGACAGGGAGTTAATAATGAAAGAATTAAATTTAAAAGATGAGAAAAAAATGCTGATTTTTGATATTAAGGACAACCTTTGTCCTTATTGTAGTTATCCCTTATCTGAAGATGAGAATCCCTATTTTAGAAACCAATGTTACAGTTGCAATTCGATTGCAAAAGCTATAAGAGATGCACCTCAAAATTCTTTTATCAAAAAAATGCCAACAAGACCATATTACTTTGATAAAATAGTTTGTCTTGGAGAATATTATAAATTAAAGGAATCCCTCAAAGAATCAAAGGATCCTGCTCACCTTTTATCATTATGTATAATACATTATAAAGATCACACAGATAATGTGGAATTCTTTTCTAGTTTATTGAAACAAAAAATAGAAAATTTTATGGAGAAAAATTTGCTGAGAAAAAAAGATATTATATTATGCGGAATTCCTGATTTAATCTCTAAAGAACACCAGAAAACTGATTTATTATGCAAAAAAATATCCCAGAAAACAGGAATTGTATATATTCCTTTTGTCAAAAAAGTAAAAGAGATCCCAAAACAGCATAAGAAAGAAAAAATTATTGAAAGGTATGAGAATGTTCAAGGAGCATATGTAATAGATGAGAAACGAAAATTTGACATAGATAAAAAAATTATTTTTTTAATTGATGATATTATTAGTACAATGGCAAGTGTAAGTGAATGTTCAAAAAAATTAAAGGGAAGTGGTGCAAAAAAAGTGTATGTTTTTGCTTTAGGAAGAAATATCTTTAGACCAAAACAAGGAGGGGAAAAAAATGAACATATATGATTATGTTTTGGAAAAATTAGCAGAGAATAAGAGATTAACAGATCCTCTTGTGGTTAGGTACGGGGATGCGGAGAAAATTCTCAACCTTTCCAATGATGAAATTGCTAAGATTCTTTTTTCTACTCAAATACATGAAGAATCTATTAAAAAATTCTTAGAAAATAAAAGCGAGTTTAATTCAAACCCAAAGGAATTTATTTCAAGGTATAATCTAGAAGTAGAGAGAATAAGAAAAACATTTGGAGTAGAAATAATTTCTTTTTCAGATAAGGAATATCCCCCTCAACTAAAAAAAATAAAAGAAATCCCTCTTAGCCTTTATGTTAAAGGAAAATTAAATTTTAATTACGAAAAAAGTGTTTCTATTGTGGGGACTAGGAAACTAACAATCTATGCAAAGAAGAAAGTCAGAGAGATGACCTCTGAATTAGTGAAAAAAGGATTTTGTATAATTAGTGGTCTAGCAAGGGGAATTGATACTGAGGCACATACATCCACGATTCTCGCAGGAGGGAAAACCATCGCAGTTTTACCCTATATAAATGAAATTTATCCTCCTGAAAATGAACCTTTATCTAAAGAAATCATAGATTCAGGGGGGGCAATTGTTTCTGAGAATTGTTTTTTTTCAAGACAATACAACCGTTCATTATTCCCTCAGAGAAACCGAATGATTAGTGGGCTTTCTAAAGGGGTTTTTATCGTTGAGGGTTCAAGGATAAGTGGATCTTTGTCCCAATATAACCATGCTAAAAGGCAAGGAAAGATAATTTTTTCATTAAAACCAATTTATAAACATGAAGGAGATTACCTCCCAAGATTAATTATGGGACAACAAGGGAATTGGGTTACCTCCAGCGAAGATATTATCAGATTGTTAGGGGAGAAAAGAAGGAACCAGAAAAGTCTTTATTATCTATAATTTAAACACCTCCCAAAAAACAACCTCCATCAACAACTCAAAACTTTTTAATCTCTTTTGCTAATATTCTCTTTTCAAAAAGAATCATCTTAATAAGTTCATTTAAATATTTAAAAGGCGGATCCCTATAGAATTCAAACTCATTATTATATTCTTTTAAAGATACTTCTGGGAATGTGGTATATGTAATTAAAGAAGCATTCATCTTATTTTGTATCTGAAATATTGAATGAATATATTTTGGAGATATAAATTTAAATGAAAGGAATATTTGTTTTAACCTCTCCAAAGAAAAAATTCTTTCTTTAATATCTGAAACAAAATTTTTCATTTTATGTTCCTTTGGATACTTAATAGTATTCTCAAATGAATTATATTTTTTTAAAATATCTTCTTCAATAAATCTAATAAATTTATCATTTTTGTCAATTTTATTAATAAGATTTGTTTTTACTTCTAAAAATAATCTGCAAGAGGTGGTTATCCTATTCAAATCTCCATCATACTCAATTAATAAAATTCTTTTTACTTTTTTCCATCGATGATTTTCTATTAAATATAAAATAAAAGTAACAATTAAAGCAGAAATTATTCCACTAATTATCCCAAAAGCTACTAAATTTATTATGCCATTCATTTTTCAAAACTCTCCCCCCAAAACCGCTCCCATCAACCTTTCACTATCTTTTTTATTCCCCTTAATCCTCAACTCCAACCCATCACACAAACTAATCAACCTATTAACTTTTTCAACAATCCGATGCTGTTCAGCAAGAGGCGGGAGTGGAAATTCTAAATTTGTTAAATCAGACATTTTCAGATTGGGTTGTAATCCTGTTTTTCCGAACCTTGATTTGAATTTATTTAATACTTGATTTGTTTTAAGAAATAAATAAAGATAGCCAAAATTTATTTTTTCAGTTTTTTTAATTGTAGCAACTCGCTGATTTAATAGAGATTGATTATAACTCTCTGGGCAAATACAAACCTTCAATCCACTTAAAATATAAGGACGGGTAAGAGAAATAAGTATGTCTCCGTTATTTATCTGAAAATTTGAATATTTTTCTAAAAAATTCTTTGGCAAATAATCTTCTGTTTCAATAAATTCTCCAACCCCCACATTAGTTATTTTTATAGATTTAATTCCTGACTTTTTATTAAAGTCTTTACTATCAAAACTATTTCCTGCAAATATTCTACAAACATCCCCCAACCTCACCCACTCCCATCCCCTCGGCAATTTAGAAGGAATTTCATCTTCTTCAATTTTAGGCAACTCTTTTCCCTTTCTAATCTTCCCATCCTTAATCAACCTCTCCTTTTCTTTCTTAATCTTCTTCAACAATTCAGACACAGGCTCGTCCTTTGGATTTTGTTCAACAAGTTTTCCTTGAACTGCTTCTTGAAGAATTGCTTGGCGAAGTTTTGATAATAAATCTTGATCATAAGAAACATTTTTTTCTAGTTGTTTTATTTCATTTTCCATTGATTGAATTTTTTTAAGAACTTTCTCTTGGTCTTTTTCAGAAGGATAAGGAATTTCAATCTCCAATAACTTGTTTTCATGTAATGCTTTTTGGGCAGTTCCTATTGGAACAAGTTTATTTACTTCTTTTTTGAAAATAGGAGATTTAATAAAATTAAGAAGATAATCTGGATTTATGTTTACTATTTCAAACATAGGCATATTCTCAGTAACAACACAACCATTAACTTCTGCAGGACAAATTCCAATTCCACCCTTCATAACTCCCTGTCGAATAAAAATTAAAGTATTTGGATGATTTTCTAAATCAATTAAAAATTGTCTTTTTCTTCCGATATTAATCCCATGTTTTTCTCCACGAAAAGAAACTTTGCCAGTTTGAGAAATTTTAACTTGCCGATAAGTTTTATCATTTTGAATCATATGTTTATTTTTATAATTCTTCAATAATTGTTTTAGTTTAACTTTTTTCATTTTTAACAAATCCTCCGTTAATTTTTCTTCTTTCTAAACTTTCAATAAAATTATTATGTTGTTCGTACATTCTTTCTATATAATCTTTCCTCGATTGAATCGGTTCAATTTTCTTCAATTCAGAACTAAATTCTTCTAAGAAAGGTTGAATTTGTTTTTTATTAATAGAATCTAAATCTTTATTTTCTTTTTTAAATAAACATTCATATAACAAATAAATCTGAATCTGGACTATGCTCACTTTGTTAATATCCAGACCAATATTTGTTTTTACTATTTCTTGTAAAATCCCTCTTGATTGCATTACTGAAGACTCAATTACATATTCTTCATTGTTTTTTATTAAATTATCTATTTCTTTTTCTCCTAAATTTAATATGTTATCAATACAATCAAGAGAAGAATTCTTTCCTTCTTTGGCAAATTCAATTCCGGAAACAGTAATGTAATTGTTAATTAATCCCTTAAATCTAGGGAGATTAATCTTTTTTCTAAATTCTACAAGTAATTTTAATATAGCTCTTGCTTCCATTTCATTAGAACTAATAAGTAAATGATGGATTTCTATAAATTTTTGGATTTTGTTTTTGTCTGAAAATTCATTTCCTTCATTTACTTTTTTAATTTCTTCTAAGATATCTTTACTTATTGAAACAGGATCAATATATTTGCCAACTAAATAAAATTGAGAAACAATTAAAATTAATCCAAGAAGGACTAAAAAAAGAGCAACTTCTTCCATAAAGAGATTTGAATAAAAATAAGAAGTCAGACAAAAGAGAATTGAGAAAATAAAGAAGACCATAGAAGCAGAAATAGCCTTGTCTTTAATGTATCTTTTAACAATTAATGAAGAAAATTTCTTGGATGAAACTTGTATTGCTATTAATGAAATAGAAAATATTAATACAAATAAACTTCCAAATAGAGTAATTAAGGTATTAAAATATTGCGTTCTTATTTGTGAACCTAAGCTAATAAAATTAAATAAACTTGGATATATTGCCATTAAAATTAAAATTATTATTCCAAGAATAAACGCTATAAAAGGGTATTTTATGAAAAATTTCCTAAAGTTCAAATTTTTGAAAAAATGAATAAATTTTTTATCCAGATCATATTTTCTCCCCAACCAAATAAAAAAAGTATAAATTAAAATTAATAGAATAGAAATTGTAAAAATATAAATTCCTGCCTTTATTCCATTTTGAATTTTTAATCCATAGTATAAAACCAATCCTGCGATTATCCCAACAATCAAGTTATCCCAATATTTCTTAAATAGTTCTGAAAATTTCATCCCAGCATCTCCTTAAATTCTTTTAAGTTAATAGCATTTCCATCTAACGAATTAATTTTATTTTTCAACCTAATATCTTCTGTAACTAAAACAAAATTATTTTTTATTGCAACTTCACCTATTAAAGCATCTTCAGTATGTTTTAAATTTTCTTTTCTTATCTCTTCCAATAATTTTGCATCTCCCAGTCTCGCTTCCCCCAATCTAGAAAGACTTAAAACAAAAGAATTTGTGGGAATAACAATTGGGGACAATTTTGTCATAAACAAAATTAATCTTGCCCTTTTATCTTCATCAGGACATTTGCTTATCTCATCTGTTTGAATATGAGTGATATAAAATTCAAAGTCTTCTCTTTTTTCAGAAAGTGATCCAATATTCAAAGTTCCATCAGCAATTAAATCATAAATATTGCTATCAAAAATTATTTTTTGTTTTATCTTTTTTTGAGTTGGTTCAATTAGCGACCATTCCCTCAAAATCTTCTCTCCCTCTTTGGTTAGGTGAAATGCAAGTGAATTATCCCAAAAAAGCAATCCTTCTTCTTTCATTGCTCTCAAAAATCCTGCATTATAACCTTGTTTTTTTAGAGATTCAAAATCCTCCGAATAATTAGAATTATCTGCCTTATTTATTAATTTTAAAACTTCAGTTTTTTTCTCTTTCATCTCAATCCCAAAATCTTTTTATTTTCTTTGTAATGTTTAATTATTTTTTCTACAACTTTTAATTGAATTACTTTTACCATGTTGGTATTTTGTTTATTTAATTCTGGATGCAATAAAACTATTCCTTCTTTTAAATCATCATCAACTAAATGATAATAATGAAATATTATTTTCTCAATCATCTTAGTCTCCATTGGATTTGATGGGATTAAAAATCCCCAATCACTTTGATTAACTTCATCAATTTTCTTTTTCAACGCAACAAGAGGACCATAAACTTTTTCTAATTTTTCTCTTGCTATCTTTTTTTTATCTTCTTGTTTATCTCTCCAAATAGTAAACCCAATTATTAAAACAGATGCAATTATCGCTCCTGCAAATCCACTAAGCAGAGATATCCATATTTGTTCCACCTAAACCTCCCCCTTAATCTTTTCAATCAACTCTTTACTCTTTCCCATACTCTCTTCCAACTTCTCTAAAATCTCTTTACTGCTCAAAATTTCCTCCTCTTCTTTTCCATTAGGATTATTGATATCTAAATTATAAGTTCTTTTTTGAATTTCATTAATTGAAACTTTCCAGGCATATTTGTTCTCCTTTCTATTTTCCCACCATTGTTTTTCTAAATCAAATTCTTTAATCTGAATTGGCTTTCCCTTATTGTAAGTTTTATATCCTTCTGGAAGAGGGTGTTCAAAATACCAAATTTCTTTTGTTGGTTTTCCTTTTTCAAAAAATAATAAATTAGTTCTAATTCCAGTGTATGGATTAAATACTCCATTCGGAAGTCTTACTATTGTGTGGAGATTAAATTCTGAAAGTAATTTTTCTTTTATCCTTGTTTTTACACCTTCCCCAAATAAAAATCCATCAGGCAAAACAATTCCGCATCTTCCTTCATCTCTTAATAATTTCATAATCAAAATCAAAAATAAATCTGCTGTTTCTCTTGTCTGAAATCCAGAAGGAAAGTTTTGCTCAATTCCGTCTTCTTCTGCTCCTCCAAAAGGAGGATTTGTAACAACGCAATCAACCATATCTTTATCAGTATAATCTCTTAATGGTCTTGATAATGAATTATCATGTTTTATATTTGGCTCTTCAAGATCATGCAAAATCAAATTGGTCATACATAATAAATGAGGCAAGGGTTTTTTCTCAATTCCTCTGATATTTTTCTCAATTATTTTAATCTCTTCCACATTATCCAGTTCTTTTTTCATATTTTCTAAAGCAGAAACTAAAAATCCCCCTGTCCCACAAGCAGGGTCTAAAACAATTTCTCCTAATTTGGGATTAACCATATCAACAATAAATTGGGTAACTGCTCTAGGGGTATAAAATTCCCCTGCACTTCCTGCACTTTGCAATTCTTTTAATATTGCCTCATAAATATCATTAAACAAATGCCTGTCTTTAGAACTGGTGAAATCAATTTTATTTATCTCATTAATAACCTGCCTCATTAAGACGCCATTTTTCATATAATTATAAGTATCCTCAAAAACCTGCCTTACAATGGCTGCTTTTTTATTTTTCTCAATCTCTAAACCTTTAATTTTCTCAAACACTTTATCATTAATAAAATCAAGCAATTCTTCTCCAGTAATGCCCTCTTCATCATTTGCCCAATTTCTCCATCTAATTTCTTCGGACAAGGGAGATTTATATTTTGAATTTTCTGCTTCTTTCTCCTCTTCCATTGCATCAAAAACTTTTAAAAAAATCATCCAAGTCATTTGGGAAATTCTTTGTGCATCTCCATCCACTCCGGGATCTTTTCGCATAATGTTCCTTACAGTATGGACTATATTTTGAACCGACATACTAATCCAAGAAATAACAAGATTTTAAGTTTATCTACTCTTCTTCAACATCCTTCCTTTTACTTAAACTTAACCTAAAACTCTTTTCAATCTCAAAATCTAAAACCCCAAAACTATCTTGCCTAAACATTAACCTCTTTTTATGAAACATAATCTCTAACCCTCCTAATCAAAATAAATTTAAATTCTTTTTCCAAAACCTTCTTATTATCCAAAATTCCTTTATCTCTTGTAACAAAAGAAATTTTCTTTTTGTTTTTCTTAGAATATTCATTTGCAATGCAGATAATTTTTAAATCAGCAAAGTGCAACCCGGGAATTTTCTTTAGATACTTGAATAATTTTCTATTCTTTTTTAAAATCTTTTTCTCTTCATCTTTTTTATCTGGATAATAAGCAACTTTATCCAACCAAGAACTAATTGAATACAATCTGTCAACTGATTTAATCAAAATATCTACAAGTTTCCCTTCATCAGAAAAGTCATTTGATTTGTGTTTCAGAACATTGTAAATATTTGTAAATTTCTTTTCAAGAAAAATTAATTCTTTCTTCCCAACAATTTCTATTCCATTTCCAATATCAAAGGATATCTTATGAAAAATCATAATTAAATCGCCTATCTTTTTTTCTAATTCCCAATTCAATGAAAAAGGTATAGGTCTTTTATTTTCTTTAATAAATTTTTTAGTTGCCTTCAAGAACAATTTATCATAAATAGAAAGAATAAAAATATTCGTATCAAGAAGAAAACACAATTTTAAACTACCTCAATTTTTTCTAAGGGATGATACCCTCTCCAAATTTCTTTTATCTTTTTTAAAGAATCTTTTAAATATAAAGTTTCTTTTATTTTTCCAGAAATAAATAAGTAAGATTGCATAAGAGAAGAAGCAATCTCATTCAAACTATTTACTTCATTTTGACTTACTTGATTATCATCTAACTTAAATTTTATCAATTTCAATAATTTTTCATTAGAACCAAGCAAATAAAGTGCATCCTTAAAATGCATATAATTATCTGCTCCATAAACTTCTTTTTGAACTAAAATATCTCTTTCAATTAAAGAATCAATAGATAATGCAACAAGCTCCCCCATCTTCTTTACCGAAATAGTAACAGGAAAATCATTTTTGGGCTTTGAACTAATTAAAGATTTTAATTTATGAAGAAATTTCACTTCATTATAAGTCCAAACATTTAAACTAATTAATTCTTTTATAGAATTATTCATAATCTTGAGGCTATTTTTAAACCAAAAAATATCTAATCTATTTCTAAGGGGGGAAATTTTTAATTTACTATACACATCAGTAATTAAATCGTTGTATTCTGCATACTTTACTAAAGATTGCATAACCATACAATTTCTAAAAATTCATCCTTTTTATAATTTACTTTCATAACTCATACAACTTTTTAACAATCTTCACTTCAGCCAAAGTATCCAACTCACAATATTTCTCTAAAGCATCTCTAATTTTTTTTCTTTCTTCATCATCAACATCTTCATCATAAGTTATTCTTTCATATTCATAACTCGCCAATGCCCCATTTTTAATATCCATCTCATTATAAGACAAATCACTCATCACAGGCAAGACATATTTTATACTTGCAGAACCTTTTTGTTTAGAATCATAATACCAGAAATTTCTAAAGACATCCCAAAGGTCTTTTATTCTTAATTGAATATTTTTCTCATACCATTCTTTAAACTCTTGGAAAGCATCTGAACATTCCCTCATAACTCCTTTCTCAAAACCCTGATTGTAAACTAAAATATCTCCTTTATCTCCCAAACTATCTTTTAATGCCTGTAAAAATTTTGATCGCGGATTACTTGTTCCTTCTGCTAAAAAAGAAATATGTTTTAATTCAGAATCTTTGCTTTCCTGAACATGCAATGAGAACTGAAAAGGAATTCTTTGATAAGGTTTCATTCCATCAAACTTAGGAATTGCAGGATTAATTGTTTCAAAATCTAAATAATAAATTGGATACTTTAAATTTTTCAAAAAGAAATCAATTTGCTCTTTATCTATATGTTTTCCATTATTTTTGCCCTCTTTAGAGGGTACGCCCTCTCCCAGACCTACTTCCTCTGGACCTACTTGGTGGTTGGGTGCTGCCAGAAGTCTTTGAATTTTTTGCTTGTCATTTAGTTTAACATCATCTGGAACTTCATTTAACTTTTTAATTCCTGAATCATATAATTCAAAACATTTCAACTTCCTCATCCTGTAAAATTCAAATACACTTTCCTCTGGAACATCTTTCCAACATTCTTCTTTTATCGGGCAATCATAAGGATCACTACAATAAACTCCTATTGAACAATTTGGCTCTCCTTCAGATTCAATAATTTTAATCATATTCTTTATTCTTCCTTTAATTCCTTTTGAAAATTCTTCGACCTTTTCAGTTATATCTGTCTGAACAAAAAATTCTTTTGGCTCAATCTCTCCATCCTTAACACATTCATTATTAATATGCATCAAAAAACATTTTCTTATTTTCAATCCTGTTTTTTCATAAACATATTTCTGAAAAGAAACATCATGAATATTCACCTCCTTTACTTTTGTTGCACTTTTTACTTCAATAATATCCCATTTATTTCCGACAGGAGAAAGAACATCTGCTCTTGAAAAAAGTCCTTCTTCTAAAAAACCTGCTTCAAATAAAGGGACTTTCTTATTCAACTTTTTTTTAGTGCTATCAATATTTTTCTTAAATCCCAACTCTGCCAAATCAATTCCGTCTTCAAAAACCTTTTTAGCATATTCTCCAATTATCTTCCCCACATCAAACTTTTGCTGAGCAAGTTTATCTGGTTCTGGAATTCTCTCTTTATCATTAATTTTAACCCATAATAATTTGGGGCATTGTAATCCCAAAAGATAATTTGATTTTGTTAAAAATGCCATAAAAAAACAAAAATTCTCTTATTTTTAATTCTTCCTACAAACCAAAATTCTCAACTTTATTTTTTTATTCTTGTTAAAATATTTATAGATAAAACTAACAAGATAACATCTACAATTATTGTTGGCAAACCAAATTGATAGATTATAGATAAAATTAAATCAATTAATGCTATAAAGATGACCATGATTAATCCCCATCTAGTTTTTTTTAATATTCCTGCTAAAGCAATAAGATATAAAACTCCAAAAATTAATGCTATAAAAAAAGAAACACTAATAATTGTTTGTCCTGGCATAAGGAATATAAGTGATTGTCCAAGAACTCTAATTGCAAGTAAAATCATTAAGATTATTGCGGATGAACTATATTTCATAAATTTTTTCTATTTTGAGTATTTAAAAATTTTGTTGTGATTAATTTTTCTTTTATTTTCTCTTAAATCTATTTCTCTCTCAATTTTAGAATCCTCTACAATCCAAAATTCTCAACAAAATTCTCAATGACTTTGTATTCCTGTAAAAATTCCTGTCCTTTTTTTGTCAGAGAAAAAGTCTTCTTTTCTTTTTCATCAATATCCAACTTAATAAATTTCTTGCTAATCAACTCATTAATATATTCTTTAAACATTTGAGGAGACAAATTAGAAGCATACAATAATCTTGTTGGTTTTATCTGGCGATTTTCTTTAATTGCATTAAGAATATCCTTGATTACATTTAACCTTTCTCTTTTCTTTGACATTTTATTTAGTTGTTACTTTAATTACCCCATATAAAAATAATAAAAAGATAATTAGATTTAAGAGATAAATAATTATTAAAATTCCCTGATTTAAATCAATTAATAGTAATGTAAGGGCGTTTAATGACCATGCAATAAGACTTAACATCATTGCTATAAAATAAAATTTAAGGAATTTGTGGCGTCTTCCGTTTTTCCTGTAATTTATATAAGCTATAATTGAGATAAAGGCAAAAAGAATAATCTGTGAACAAAACATAATAAAACCTGTTTTCCACAAATAATCTAAAAATACAATTATGAAACCCATAATATAAAAAATAAGGATATTCAAATTAAACAATGAACTAGAATAATCTGCTTTAGCAGTTTCTATTTTTTTCCATAAAAGACTATAAAGCAAGAAAAATCCAGCCATAATAAAAAAACATTTGAATATTGTTAAAGATAAAAATTTATAATCTGAAAATAATCCAAGAAAATATCTAGAAATAAAACCAAGCCCATAAAAAAGAAATGCATTTCTAAGATATCTAATTCCATTGTGTGAACTAAGGCGAAAAAGCCTGTCTGTTTTAAAAACTATAATTGCACAAATAAAAACAATTGCTAATGCATAAAAAATTTTAATTAATTCTTTGTTCTCAATAATAAAATTATAAAACCACATAAAATTAGATTTTCCCTGATTTATTAAAGTTATAGATACTTTGAATATATATTTCTCCTATATACTTTTACTTCTGATTGCTTATAAAGAGTTTTTCTTTAAGATAATTATAAATTAAATAGGAGATGATATAAAACAAAAAAATTTAACCTCAAACCTCTTGGCAGGGTTTTATTTAATAAATGCAAAATGATGGCTGGATTTAATCCAAATATCTTGCTACTAAAATAAAACCTTGCCTTTAACTATCTCACTCCCATTATGCTCACATCATCGAAATCACATTATAAGCTCGTAATTAAATAAATCATGAAATCAATTTTGATTTCAAAGTAAAAAAGATGGATGAAGATATACCCCCCTAACAAATAAAAGAAGTGATGCTTTAAAGTGAGATATTTCCCTTAAGAGTATCTAAGAAATAGAATCTTAACTTATTTCTTCACTTAGCTCATCAAAACCTTTTTGCAGAGAATTTAAATCTAATGTAAGATCTTCAATTGTATTTCCTTCACTAATTTCAACTTCCATGGTTTGTTTTTTTCCGCCAAACAAATTTTTAAACCAGTTTACTATTTTTGAAAAAACTCCTTGATTTGATGTTTCTCTAATTGCTCCTCCAGTTATAGTTGGATCAAATTCTTCTCCTGGATTTTCATGACCTGGTTCATAACTATCTGGTCCTGTTCCAGAATCATCTCCAAATTCACCTGAAGCATCTTTACATTCTATATCTACAATACATTCATAACCTTCACCAGAGTCTCCATAAATCGGCTCTCCATAACAATGTTCACATCTTGAAGTACATGCATTTTCTTTTTCTTCTAATTGTTCTTCAGTTATACAAGCACCTTCATATAATCCAACACATTTTTCAGCACACTCTCTGCATCTTGGATTTTGCTCTCCTGCTCCTTCTTCCTGTCCTGGCATACAGGTTACTCCTGGTCCAACACATTCCATAATGCACATTTCTTCTTTGCTCATATCAGGCATACCTTCCATATCCTCCCTGTCGTCCATCTCTGGTCCTTTTCTCATTCCACATTCATCTTCACATTTTTCTAAATTCTTTTCCATGCATGCAAACATTCCATCATCACACCCTCTAACAATACATTTTTCCATACAAGCTTCTGCTTCAGGATCTTCTCCAGGTCCATGAGGTCCTATTATTATTTTTTTAAGTTTATCACAACTTCCTACACAGCTAATATCTTGTTTTATTAAATCTTCAGTTCCTCTAAAAGTAGTATAATACCTTCTTGGAACACCATATTCTGCACTTTCTCCATCAGCCATATAAACGATTATTTTACAAATTCCTTCAGAAAAAGAAAGATCAATCTTAACAATTTTACCATCTGGGTCTGGAGGAACAAAGGATTCAACATCTTTATATTTGTCACAATTTCTAACTTTTTCTAAAGAAGATTTTTCTTTTTCAACCCATTGCTTTAATTCATCTTTATTTTGAAAAGGTCCTCCATAAAATTCCTCATACTGCTCAAACATTTCTTCAGCAATATAATCTTCTGTTGGCATTTTTCCTTCGATAATTCCTGTTGTAACATCAGAAAGAGTTTTTTTCAAAGACTGCACATTAGACAAAATTTCTCTTCTTTTATCTTCGCTTAAATTTCCCATTGCTAAATCAATTTTAATATCCTGTATCTTATTTTCAACACCCTCTAATCTTTCTTTTGCTTCATCAAAAATCTCTCCTTCAAAATTTTCAAGTTTAGTTTTAATTAAACCAATACCATCTTCCATTTTTTCCAGTCTTTTAGCTGAATTCTCTATTTCTTTCTGGGTTATTTTTCCTAATTCTTTTTTTATCTTAATTGTTTCCTGCTCCCTTAAAATACATCTTGGCTCTCCTTTAATTAAAGTGAATTTTCCACCATCTTTCTTGCACATAATAGCCTGCTCTTTTAAAGGGTCTTCTTTATATTTTTCTTTTAGTTTTTCATCAAATTGTTTTTTGAAATTTTCATTAATACACATAACTGAAGAGCAACCACCTTCATCAACAAAATGCTCAACTTTGCCTTGACAAGTTTTTTCAACTTCATCTAATTCTTCCTGTGTTGGACATTCTGTGCTTGCAAATCCTGCATTACCCTGCTTAATACATACTGGATTACCTTCAACAATCTCAAATTTTCCATCACAATTATCCATCTCATTTTTAATATTAAATTCATTAAATTCCTGCTTATCAAAATCACATTCCATCTGCATTATTCCATTTCCAGTTTCTTTCATCTTACATCCTTCTGGAATTTCTTCTTCCCCAAAATATTCTTTTTCAGATTCAGGGAAATCTTTTCTTTCAAAATCTTCATAATCCTCAGAAGTATCTTTTTCTTCAAAATCTTTAGAATCATCAAAACTTTCTTGTGGAGTGTTGGAAGGAGAATCCATATTTTCTTCATTAGGGGAAAAAATTTCATCTTCAGGAGATTCACTTTGCTCATAAACTTCTGGTATTTGTTCTTGTTCAGGATCTGTTTCTTCCTGTGCAAATGAAACAGGAGTTAGAATTAACATACACAAAACTAAAAATACAAATACCTGCCCCTTTTTCATAAAGAAAAGAATGAATTTTAATTTTTAATTGTTTCTATATTTGACAAACTTATAAATTTCTCCTACAACAAATACAGAACTCGCTAGGAGAGTTATCATCCCAAACTCAAAAAAACTTAAGGGAACAAACTGAAATACTCTTGATATCCCCGGTAAATAAATAACTCCAAGCATCATTAATAATGAAGTTGCAAGAGCGACTATCATCCATTTATTTGAAAAAATTCCAATCTTAAATAAAGATTTTTTTAAAGAACGCATATTAAATACATTAAAGAGCTGGAACATTGACATAGAAACAAATGCAACTGTTCTTGCCTTGTCTAAACCTTGTGGAAGAAAATATTTGAAAAGAGGGATTGTCCCTAAAACCATAAGCCCCACCATTAAAATTAAAAAAGGGATTAATTCTTTGTTCAAAATTTTTTCTTTTTTATTTCTTGGGGGATGATTTAAAGCATCATTGTGTCCTGGCTCCATTGCAAGAGCAATACCTGGAGGAGTATCAGTAACTAAATTCAAATAAAGTAATTGAATAGGCAGCATTGGAAGAGAAAATCCCATTGTCAAAGCAGAGATAATTGTGAAAGCCTCTGCAATATTTGTTGTGATTAAATAAAAACTTGTCTGACGAACATTTTGAAAAACAATTCTTCCTTCTTCAATTGCATTGATTATTGAAGCGAAATTGTCGTCAGTCAAAATAATCTCGCTTGATTCTCTTGCAACATCTGTTCCTATAATCCCCATGGCAATTCCAATATCTGCTCTTTTCAAAGCAGGAGCATCATTAACTCCATCACCAGTCATAGCAACAACTTCTCCTTGTTCCTGCAATGTTTTAATAAGCTTAGATTTCATTTTCGGGGTAACTCTTGAAAAAACATTTATTTTTTTTACAGCTTCTTTAAATTCCTGTTCAGACATTGACTCTAATTCTTTTCCGGTAAAAGATTTTGTTTTTCCCTGGACCAACCCAATTTCTTTTGCAACTGCAAGAGCAGTTTCTTTATGGTCCCCTGTTTTCATAATAATTCTTATCCCGGCATTTCTTGCTTTTTTTATTGCTTCTTTTATTTCCGGGCGAGGAGGATCTTTCATTCCAACAAAACCTAAAAAAACAAGATTATTAACCAAATCCTCAGAAACAGATTTTGTATAATGAGGCAAATCCCTATATCCTAATGCCAAAACCCTTAGTCCTTTTTTTGCTAAAGATTCTGCTTTAATTAAAAATTCTTTTGTTGTTTTATCATCAAATTTTAATTTCTTGCCAGATTTAATAAAATAAGTAGATTTATTTAAAATAGTTTCAAAAGCTCCTACTGAATAAAGTTCTTTTTTATTATCAGACTCAATTAAACTTGCCCTGAATTTTAATTCAGAACTAAAAGCAAGGTCATCAATTATTTTTTCTTTTATCTCTTTATCTAATCCGGATTTTCTCCCTAAAACAAGAAGCGCTACTTCAGTTGGGTCTCCAATAATTTCATATTCGTTATTTTTCCTAACAAGATTCCCTTTATTACAAAGAAGAGAAATTTTCAAAATTTTTCTAAGCAAAGGAAATTTAAGAGGATTTATTGGTTTTTTATTTTGTAAAAATTTTCCCAAAGGTTCCCATGCATTTCCCGTGATATTAAATTCTTCATCAGAAGTAATAATTTCTTCCACCATCATGGAATTCTTAGTTAAAGTTCCTGTTTTATCTGTAGCTATAATTGTTGCAACTCCTAAAGTTTCAACTGCAGGCAAATGTCTTATCACTGCATTTCTTTTTGCCATACGCCTAGCCCCAATTGCTAAAACAATAATTAAAACTGCAGGCAACCCCTCTGGAATTCCTGAAACTAATGTGGCAATAGTAAACAGAAAAATTTCAAAAAATTCTAATTTATTTATAAAAAAACCAATAACAAAAGTTAAAGCAGCCCCTATTCCTGCAAAAATAGACATTTGAATTGCAAGTTGAGTTACTTTTTTATTAAAGTGCATTTTTGGCTGAACAATTTCCTGAATTGATTTTGCAACTTGCCCAACTGCTGTGTGATTTGCTGTTTCTACAATTACTGCTTTTGCCTCTCCTGAAACAACTAAAGTTCCCATAAAAACCATATTAACACGGTCTCCTAAAGAAGCAGATTTTTCTAAGATTTTCAAGTTTTTTTCTACAGGAAAAGATTCTCCTGTTAATGAAGCTTCCTGAGTTCTGAAATTTTTTAGTTCTATTAAACGTGCATCTGCAGGAATTTTATCTCCTTCTTCTAGAAAGATTATATCTCCCGGAACAATTCTTTCTGAGGGTATTTTTATTAATTGATTATTTCTATAAACTTTTGCGTAAGAAACAATTAATTTTTTCAAAGCATCTATTGCTTTTTCTGCTTTTCTTTCCTGGACAAAACCAATTGTAGCATTAATTAAAACCACTGCTAAAATCACATAACCATCTACAAGATGGTCAAAAACAAAAGAAATAATCATAGCAACAAATAAAACATAAATTAATGGGCTGTTAAATTGTTTGAGAAAAATTAATATTTGAGGGGTTTTCTTTTTTTTAGAAATTTGATTTAATCCAACTTCCCTTAATCTTTTTTCTGCCTGACCCTGGGTTAACCCTTCGTTTGAAGTTTTTAATTCTTCAAATATCTCCTCTTTTATTTTGGAATGCCATTCCATAATTATATAAAAATAGTAAGGTTTAAAAATTCATTCTTCTCTTTGATTTTGTAAGTTGGGTAGTTAACTTCGGGACTCTGACATTAAATTGTCAAGAAATAAAAATGATTTCTGGGTTCTGTGGAAGGTCCGCCCACCACAATAAAGTTATCAGGAGAAATCCTGGCTATCGTGAGGTAGAGCGCTGTTACAGAAACGCCACAGCTTTCGTTGAGTTATGAAACTTGCGTGGAACTTTGAAGCGAAAGATTTGATGAAACGAACATCTTAACTGGTGCAAGGTCTTGAACCGCATAGTGAAATGTTAACAAGTTCTGTCTGAATAAGATCAGAGAACTACAGAAGGTGGCCTATTCCCAACTTACATTATTCTTAAAACTTTTAAAATTATCAATGCAATTTGCCCGTTAAATCCTGCAAAAACAGGGATGATCATATTATCATCTGCATGAATAAAAAAAGTTTCTACAAATGTTGCTGTTAATGCCATTACTAAAACAAGCATCCAATTTTGTAAGAAGATAAATCCAATAAAAAGATTAACTGCTAATTCAGCAATTACTCCTTCCCATTTTTTGTGTGGAACACGTTTAATTTTATGTTTTCCAAATTTCATTCCAACCAAAGCTGCAGTTAAATCTCCAAAAATTGTCATTAACAAAGCTACAAAAGCAATTCTAAAATCAAAAATAGAAAAAGCGATTATAATTCCTAGCATAAAATAAACATGGCTTGCTATTTTATTTTTTTCCTTATTTCTATAAAAAACATGAATAAAAGGTATTTTCTTTTTGTGTTTTATCCTAATAAATTCTATAGATAAAAAAATAATTAAGACAAATGTTAAAGATAAAAGGGCTAAGCTTCTACTTATGTATTTTGCAATTAAAACATAAAGAATAATTGGGATTAAAGAAGTTAAATGGATTAATTTTCTTCTGAGTTCAAAACCAAAGGATTTTCCCATATTTTATAGTAGATATTTCTGTATATAAATTAAGCGAAAACATTTAAAAGTCTAAAAGAACCATTATTTCTATTGGAATCTTGGCTATATGCTTCGTGGAGGGCTAGGTTCTTGAGAAAGTATGGGGCCCTAGCTCAGCGGGAGAGCACATGACTGAAGATCATGGTGTGCTGGGTTCGACTCCCAGGGGCCCCATTTTAAAATGAAAGACACCCGTTGGTTTCTTTCGAACTTCCTCTAATTGTGGAACGGCGATTTCTAATTGCCTCCGTTGAAATCGCACAAAACATTTATAAAATAAAATCTCTATACTTTTATAATGGTGAAAAAAGAGGCAAAAGAAATTGGTGAAGGACTTGGAATTTCTGGTTTTACCTTAGGATTTTTCAGCATCCTCTTAGCTGGTTGGTTAGGGATAACAACTTCAATTTTTGGATTTATCTTTTGTTTTATTCAACAAAAAAATAAGCCTACTAAACTTGGGAAAATAGGGATGACCCTAAATATAATTGGGTTTATAGTTAGTATAATTTTTATTATTATTTATACTTTTTATTTACCACAAATATTACAACAACTTGGATAAAATGAAATCAAAAACAGGAGCAATGGAGATGAGTGTTGGTACAATTGTTACCATAGTTTTACTTATGAGTGTTTTAGTTTTAGGAGTTTTCTTAGTAAATAAAATTTTCTCAGGTGCAACTTCAAGTGTTGATGAGATTGATCAAGAAGTAAAAAAACAAATTAGTGAATTATTTTCAGCAGATGAAACAAAAGGAGTAATTGTTTATCCTCCTTCAAGGAAAATAGAAATTAAAAAAGGTGAAGAGGGCAAAGGATTTGCATTTTCAATAAGAAATAAGGGAGATGAAAAACAGACTTTTGAGTACATTATTACTGCAGAAGATACAACTTGTTCAATAAGTAAAGAAGAAGCAACCGAATACATTGCATTAGGAGGCGAAGGTGAAAAAACTATTGGAGCTGGGCAGATTATGGAATATCCAGTACTTGTTACATTTAACCTTCCTGAATCAGCTCCACCTTGCAATATTAAATATAAATTGCTGGTGGAATGCTCAACATGTGGGACAGATTACCCTGTTTCTGATGTGGATATAGACTTACTTATTAAGGGGAAATAAACTTAAATTTTTAAATTACTTTTTCTTGAATTATTTATGCCTTTAAAATTATATAATACTTTAACAAGAAAAAAAGATATTTTTAAGCCGATTCATGATAAAAAAGTCGGGATGTATGTTTGCGGTCCTACTGTTTACTATTATGCACACATAGGTAATTTTAGAGCATATGTTTTTGCAGATACATTAAGAAGAGTTTTAAAATTTAATGGATTAAAAATTAAGCAAGTCATGAATCTAACTGATGTTGGACATTTAACTGGAGACGGAGATGAAGGAGAAGACAAGATAGAAAAAGAAGCAAAAAAAGAGAGAAAAACTCCTGAAGAAATTGCAGATTTTTATGCGAAAAAATTCTTTGAAGATTTTGACAAATTAAACAATGAAAAACCTGAAATTATTTGTAAAGCCACAGAACATATTAAAGATATGATTCAATTAATAAAAAGATTAGAAGAAAAGGGTTTGACTTATATTGGGAAAAATGGAAATGTTTACTTTGATACTTCTAAATTAAAAGACTACGGGAAACTCGCAAATTTAAAACTCGATAAATTAAAATCTGGTGCAAGAATAAAAGTTGATGAAGACAAAAAAAATTCCAGAGATTTTGTTTTATGGTTTGTAGAAAAAGGAAGTAAATATAAGGGACACTTATTGAAATGGGATTCCCCTTGGGGAGAAGGATGGCCAGGATGGCATATCGAATGTTCTGCTATGTCAATTAAATATCTTGGGGAGCAATTTGACATACATACTGGAGGAGAAGACCACATTCCAGTTCACCACACAAATGAAATAGCACAAAGCGAAGGAGCTACTGGAAAAAAACCCTGGGTAAAAATATGGATGCATAATTCATTTTTGCAATTTAATTCTGAAAAAATGTCAAAGTCAAAAGGAGGAATTTTAAAATTACAAGACTTATTAGATAAAAGCTATTCTCCAATGAATCTTAGATATTTTTATTTATCTGGTCATTACAAAAAGCCATTAAATTTTACTTTTAAAAATCTTGATAATGCTAAAACAACTTATCAAAGATTAAAAAATATTATTTCAGAAATTAAAGAGGATAAAAAAATAAATAAAACATATTTAAAAGAATTTGAAAATTCAATGAATGACGATCTGAATACTCCAAAAGCATTGCAGGTTTTATGGAAACTTGTTCGTGATAAAAAAACTAAAGGAAAATTAAAAACAATAAAAAAAATGGATGAAATTTTTGGTTTAGATTTGTTGAAAAAAGAAGAAATTAAAATTCCTGAAGAGGTAAGTAATCTTGTTAAAGAAAGAGAAAATGCGAGAAAGAGAAAAGACTGGGAAATGGCAGATGAATTAAGAAATAAAATTAATAAATTGGGTTATGTTGTTAATGATACAAAAGAAGGAGTTATTGTAAAGAAAAATGACTGATAACCTAAAGGTCACGAGCGAAAATAAAGATTGTCCTTGTCCAGAAACCTGGTGCTCAAAACATGGGAAATGTTCAGAATGTCAGGAATACCATCAGGCAAGAAATGAAAAAACTTTTTGGGGGAAATGATTTATAAAGGAGATATTAGATTATAAAATGAGAAATAAAACTATGGAAAAAAATAAAGAAGAATATTTGATTGAAAAGTTAGATGATAATTTAATTGGTAAAACTTTAGCTATAGAAGGGGTAATTGAAAGAGTGAACCAAACAGGAGGACCAACGGTATTTTTTGTCAGGGATGGTACAGGGGTGTTAGCACTTAAAGGATTTATTAAACCAGGAGAAAGAGCATACCCTCAAATTTTGGAGGGAGATTATATTAAAACAATTATTGAATTAGGGGAGTTTAATGGTGAACTTGAAGGGGATATTAAGAAAATTTCTAAAGGAGAACAAGAAAAATTAAAAAAGAAAATTGAAGAAAGAGAAAGAAATAAAGCACAGGTAAAAGATATTAGTTTTTTAGTTAAAGATAAAATTTTAGAGAAATTAAAGGATTTGCTTATCAAAGCTGCAACTGAAATTCGTTTGGCTATCCTTCAAAGCAGACCAATTATTGTAAGGCATCATAATGACACAGATGGTTATGCTGCTGGTTTTGTTCTTGAAAGGGCCATAATTCCTTTAATTATCAATCAACACCATTCAGAAAAAGCTGCTTGGGAGTTTTTTATGAGGGCGCCATCTACAGCACCATATTATGAGCTTGATGATTCAATCAGAGATACAGCAACATCCTTAAGAAATGTTGCAAAGTTTTCTAATAAAATGCCTTTAGTGATTATAGCGGATAATGGTTCAACACCAGAAGATTTGATGGCGATTAAACATGGGAAGGTTCATGGAGAAGATTTTATGGTAATTGACCACCATGGATTTGACGAAGATGTTATTTCTAAAGAAGTTTTAGTTCATATAAACCCTTTTTTAGTTGGAGAATCAGGTTCAAGCTTTTCAGCAGGAATGCTTTGTGCAGAATTATCCAGAATGATAAATCCAGATATACAAAATGTTGAACAAATACCTGCCTTAGCAGGATTAGCAGATAAAATTGATTTAGAAAATCCAAAAGTTATAAAAGATTATTTAAAAATTGCAGAGAAAGAAGGATATTCAAAAAATTTGTTAGAGGATATTTCTTTGGTTATTGAATATGTTTCTGCCAAAGTTCGGTTTATGGAAGTCAGAGAATATATTAAAGTTTTATTTGGTGAACCCAGAGATAAGCAAAAAAAATTAGTTGGATTAATGGCCCCCCATATCAAAAATTTAGATAAGAAAGGTTTAGAAATTGGTAAGGCTAATGCTGTTCAAGAAAAAATTGGGGAAATAACTCTTCAAACAATTGAAATTGAAAATGTATTCCCAGGATTTGGATTTTTTCCAAAACCCGGACGAGCCATAAGTCTTGTACATGATAATTTACAAAAAGAAACAGGAGTTAAATCATTATTAACTATGGGGCTTATGAAAACTGCAATAACTATTCGGGCTACAAATCAAGCAAACTTTTCAATGCATGAATTAATTATTTTTTTAAAGGAGAAATGTCCTGCAGCATTTATTGAAGGAGGGGGGCATAAAAATGCAGGTTCAATAACCTTTTTACCAAATAAAAAACAAGAGGTTTTTTTATTAATTAAAGAATTTTTAAAGAGATAGATTAAAACTCTTTTCTGGAAGAGAGAAGATATTTAAATAATTAATTCTAAAACAATTTATGTTAATTGCCAGAGATAAAAAATTATTTAAATCCATATTAAAAGAAGAGCATGTCCAGGAACATTTGAGAGTATTGAAAAAGCACCATAAAGAAACATATTACCATAGTCTTAGAATAGGATTATTAGGGATTAAAATAGGTTATAAAAATTCTCTTCCCAAAAGGCAGATAAAATTATTAGGGTATGCAGGATTATTTCATGATTTAGGAAAATTAAATGTTCACAAAAAAATTTTATCTAAAAGTTTTCCATTAAATGATGATGAAAAAAAGATGATAAAACAACATCCAAGATGGGCATTTTTAAAATTAATTGCTTTTAAAGAAGGTGATGTTAAAAAAATAATAATTCAAAATCATGAGTATGGAAAAGATCCTTATCCAAGAAAGGGGAAAGATCGTAGAGAAACAAAAAGAGAGTTTGAAGAAAGAAGAAAAAAAGATTTGGAAATTGATAAATTAGTTCAGATTATTGCAATTATTGATATGTATGATGCACTTGCTCATAAAAGATCCTATAAAGAACCATTAGATAAAAAAAAGATTTCTGAAATTCTGAAAAAAGAGTTTAAAGGAGATAAAATTTATATTGACCAGATACTCAATTTATAGGAAAAGAATATAAATCAGATTTCTTTTAAAAAATAAAAGATGATGAAAAAAGCTATTTTATTTGATTTAGATGATACCTTATATGATTATGAACCTGCTCATCAGAAAGCATTGAAAGCAGTATATCCTATTGTTGAAAAAGAAATGGGAATTCCTTTTAAAAAATTTGAGAGATTATTTGATTTATCCAAAAGTGAAATTCATAGGGAATTAGCTGGAACTGCTTCATCCCATAATCGAGTTTTATATTTTCAAAGATTGATTGAAAAAACATTGAAGACATTGGAACCAAAAATAACTTTAAAACTTTATAACACTTATTGGGATACTTTCTTAAAGAGTATGAAATTAAAAAAAGGTGTTTTGCAAACTTTAAAGAAACTTAAGAAAGAATTCAAGATAATAATTCTCTCTGATTTAACTGCGCACATACAATTAAAAAAAATAAATAAATTAGGTTTAACTCCTTATATTGATTTTTTAGTCACTTCTGAAGAAGCAGGCATAGAAAAACCACATCCTAGCATGTTTTTATTAGCATTAAATAAAGTGGGTATTCTTCCTTTTGATGCAATCATGATTGGAGATAATCCAAATAAAGATGTTGAAGGAGCAAATTCTGTTGGAATAGATTCAGTTCTTATAAGCAATAAAGTTAAAAGAAACCAATTTTCAGAAGATTATAAAAAACCGGATTACATTATAAAAGAAATACCTGAAATATTAAGAATTTTAGAGGATATAAAAAAGGTGAAAAAATGACAAGAGTACATTATGCAAGTTTTATTAATTTAAAGTATAAACCAAAACCTACAGACCTTGTTTGTCAGTTTAAGATTACTCCTGCAAAAGGTTATGGTTTTCAAGAGGTTTGTTCTATTACTGCAGGTGAGAGTTCTGTTGGGACATGGACAGATTTAACAACAGTAAATACAAAAACCCAAAAGAAAATTACTCCAAAAGTTTATTATTTAGATAAAAAAAATTTGAGATGTAGAATTGCCTACCCTTGTGATTTATTTGAAATGGGAAATTTGCCTGAGATTTTATCTTCTGTTGGAGGAAATATTTATGGGATGAAATGTGTTACAGGACTTTTATGGGAAGATGTTAAAATACCTGAAAAAATGTTAAATAGTTTTAGAGGTCCGAGATTTGGAATTAAAGGTATTCGAGAATATTTGAAAGTTAAAAACAGACCTTTAGTTGGAACTATTGTTAAACCAAAAGTTGGGCTTAATGAAAAAGAACATGCAAAGGTTGCTTATGATTCGTGGATCGGGGGATGTGACGTCGTGAAGGATGATGAAAATTTAACTAGTCAACCATTTAATAATTTTTACAAAAGAATTCTTTTGACTTTGAAAGCTTGTAAAAAAGCAGAGAAGGAAACTGGGGAGAAAAAAGTTTACTTAGCAAATTGTACTGCTCCTGTTGATGAAATGATTAAGAGGATAAAATTTGTTGAAGCTAATGGAGGAAATTATATTATGCTTGATATTTTGACTTTAGGTTGGAGTGCTTTGCAAAAAGCAAAAGATACAACTAAACTTCCCATTCATGCACATAGAGCAGGGCATGCAATGTTTGACAGAACTCCAAATCATGGAATGAAAATGGAAGTGATTGCACAATTTGCAAGAATGGTTGGAGTTGATACATTGCATATTGGAACTGCTTATGGAAAAATGACTGGTGGAAAAGATGAAGTTCTGCATATTGAAGAAGAAATGGAATCTGAATTTACTAAAGAAACCCAAGACAATTTGTCTCAAAAATGGTTTGGAATGAAACCTGTTTTTGGTGTTGCTTCTGGAGGAGTTCATCCTGGAATTGTAGATAAGATTATGAAATTCATGGGGAATGATATTGTTTTGCAGGCAGGAGGAGGAATTCATGGGCATCCAAAAGGAACAAGAGCAGGAGCTATTGCAATGAGGCAGGCTGTTGATGCAACTTTAAAAAAGATTTCTTTAAAAGAATATTCTAAAAACCATGAAGAATTGAGAGAAGCTTTGAAGAAATGGGCGTGAAAATTTTCAATAAATAATGTATCTAAAACTTTAAAAATGGAAATATTCTCTCAAAAAGATGGAATTAGAAAAACAATTACCAGATACAAAATATATAAGATCTTTTAAAAAGAAACATACAGAAGGAAATACAGAAATTAAATTAAGTATGGGACTTCCAAATTTTTTGGGAAAAGGTGGTGAACTTAAAGAAATATTAACTGAAAATAATATTCCAATAAATGGGTTATATAAACCACTAATTAATGACGATACAATCATTTACGAAGGAGAATCTAATAAATTAGGTTCATACAAATTAACAACTAAAAGAGGATTTTCTGTTGCAGAAAAAATTATCTTAGAAGCGACTAAAGAAGGGGAAGAGATTGGAAAGATGCCAAATCTCGTGAAAGTTTTAAAAGACTATTCTATTTTGTATGAAAAAGAAATAAAGAAAAAAATGAGAAGCGACAAAATTAATGCACATCTTCATTCTCCTACACTTTAACAAATTTTTGAGTTCTATTTTAACAAAAACCCATAAACAAAAAGAATAAATACTTTTAATGTTTAATGTAAACATGGAATTTAATTATAAAAAATACAGATGGTTTTTTACTAAAAGTGGTAAGCTTGTGTATGGTGGGAAATCTGCTGAACAAAATGAAGAGATAATTAGAGAATTAGTAAAAAACAAAAAGGATTTTATAATGATGCATACAAAGATTCCTGGAAGTCCTTTTGCTGTGATTAAAGCTGACGTGAATAAAGTTTCAGAGAGTGATTTAGAAGAGACTGCTGTCTGGACTGCTTGTTTTTCCCGTGCATGGAAAAAAGGATTGAAAAAAACAGAGATAGATGTTTTTTTAACAGAGCAGTTAATTAAAAAAAAGGGAATGAAATTAGGGACTTTTGGGGTACTTAACAAAGTTGACAAAAAAGATGCTGAATTAAAATTAGTTTTAATAAATCAAAAAGATATTTTAAGGGCTGTTCCTGAAAAAACAGTTAAAGCGAATAATAAAAAATTTGCGAAAATTGTTTCTGGAAAAATTTCTAAAGAAGAATTTGCAAAAAAATTAGCTAAAAGATTAAACAGGGGTGAAGAGGAAGTTTTAAATGCTCTTCCAACTGGGAAGTTTAAAGAAATAAGATAAAAATGGCTAAAAGTTTATATCGGGTTATTGCAGAAACTAAAATTGACACAGATCTTTTGTTTAATAATAGACTTAAAAAAATTATTAAAAGTCAGATTAATAAAGCAATTAAAAACTACCAGCAAAGACCTGGGGAAGGAATGTTAAAACGCTGTTCACAAATAGCTTATAAGGGGATAGTTCGTTTAGCAGAGATAGGAGAAAAAGGAAATGCAATTAAATATGTCCCAAGTTATAATAAAACTTTTAATATAAAATGACAAAAGTAGGACACATACAATTAGGGAAGCAAGGAGTAACTGATAATTTTATTCAAACTTTAAAAGATCATTTTAAAAAACAGAGTAATGTCAGGATTTCTGTTTTACGTTCTTGTTGCAGAGATAAAGAAGAATTAAAAAAAATAACTTTAGAAATTTTGGAAAAATTAGGGAACCATTATACTACAAAAACAATTGGTTATGTTATTGCTGTGAAAAAATGGAGAAAGGCTGTGAGAGAGTAAGTTTTATAAAGGTCTTTTCTCCTAAAATATCAGGTTAATCATGCAAGTGAATCTAACATCGAAAGATGTGCCTTAATAAAAATGGAAAATCCAGTATATGAATTAAATGCTCAGGAATATAATTTAAAATTAGCTGAAGCTCTGAAACAAATTCCTGAATTTAAAAAACCTGAATGGTCTGAATTTGTTAAATCAGGTGTTGCAAAAGAAAGACCAATAGATGATGTTGATTTCTGGCACAAAAGAGCTGCAAGTATTTTAAGACAAATTTACAAAAAGAAAATTGTAGGGGTAAACAGACTTAAAACAAAATACGGAAGCAAACAAAATAGGGGATTTAAACCTGAAATTTTCAGAAAAGCAAGTGGTAAAATAATTAGAACAATTCTTCAACAAGCTGATTCTGCAGGAATTACTGAAATTGCCGAGGATGTTAAAGGAGTGAGATCAAGAAAACCTGGGAGACAATTAACTCAAAAAGGAAAAGAAATTTTGGAGGAAATAAAATGAAAGGTTTTTTTAGAGGAATTATGAGGGTTTTAGAAATTTATCCTACTCAAAAAAAATTAGGAGATTATTTTCCACATTATAATTCAAAAACAGGTTCTGAACAAGATGCTCAAGCTTTAACAGAAGATTGGAGAAAAGTTGGAAATGATTTAGAAAGAGCATTAGGAAAAATATAAATGGGAATAAAAAATCCAGAAAAAAAAGCGAAACTTGCGAAGAAAGCAAGACAAACTAAGTGGGCTCCTGTTTGGGCTGTGCTTAGAAGATATGGGATTGGGAAAAGAATTCATCCTTCTACTATGACTAAATACAGAAGGTCCTGGAGAAGAACTAAACTTCACATCAAACCAAGAAAACAAAAGAAATCACATTTCGGATAAAATAAAATGGAAAAAGAATGGATTAAATACAACCCTGAATCAAGAGATACTAAATATGATACTAAAATGCGTTTAAGGAACATGATTAAACACCAGGATTTTTTCAGCTTTCCAGTTCCAATAGAGATGGTGCAAATGAGTTATACAAAAGAAGATAAGTATAATGTGGAAATTGGCGGTGAAATAATCTCTTTAAAAGCAAGTGAAAAAGATCAGGAAGAAGGAGAGCCAGGAATTTTCTTTCTTGCAGAACCGAAAAAGAAAACAAAAATTGAAGAAATATTAATGGAAATTTTTAAATAATAAAAAATGGCAAAAAAAACAGAAATTAAAACAGAAAAAATTGAGAGAGAATATATAATTCCGCTTAGAGAAAAATGCAGACCTGTTCCAAGATATAAAAAGACTCCTAAAGCAGTTAAAACAGTAAAAGAGTTTTTAGTAAGGCACATGAAAATTAGAGACAGGGACTTGAAAAAAATTAAAATTGACAGATATTTAAATGAAGCTCTTTGGTTTAGAGGAATTAAAAAACCGCCGATAAAGATTAAGGTTAAAGTTGTTAAAGAAGGGGATATTGTCAGAGTAGAACTTTTTGATATGCCTGATAAATTAAAATTCAAAAAATTAAGAGAAGAGAAAAGAGAGCAGAAAGCAGGAGAGATAAAGGAGAAGAAAAAATCAATGATGGAAAAAGCTAAAGAAACAATGCAAAAACCTAAAGAAGAAGTTGCTGTTGAAGAAGAAAAAAAGACAGAAGAAAAAGAAAAGAAATCTGCTGTTATTGAAGCTGGGGAAAAATTAGAAAAAGCTGCTGCTAAAACAACAAAACACATGACAAAAACTGCTGGAAAAATGACAAAGCAAAAGCATCAAGTTAGAAAAGCTTTGGCTAAATAAATTTATTATTAAATTCTTGTAAAATTTCTGTTAAACACAATAATGCTTATAAATAAAATCAATTAATTTAATTCATGATTATGGAAGAACTATATCAAATGTGGAAAGATGAGTCAGATTTTGAAAAAGCAGGAATTTTTTCTAAAAAAATTTCATTAGATTATAAAGCAAAAAGTAATCAACCATGGCTATCTTTAGAATGTGTTCAGAACGATAGATTTTCATTTCAAGTTCATGATCTTGAATTAGGAGAGAAAGAAGCTCCATATTGGCAATTGGCAGGTCAAAAAAAGAAAGAAATGAAATTTGAAGGTTTTGTTAATAGGCTTTATAATAAAGGAATTGGATATTTAAGGGGGTATCTTAAAGTTCCAGAAGATAATCGGGAGATAGGAATTTTTGTTAAAGAGGGTAGGATTATAAAACTAAAGAGTGGAGAAGAGATTTTTGAAAATAAAGTTAAATTCCTTTCTCCAATATTAACTAATTTAGAATCATTAATAACTCCAGAGGCATTATTAGAAAATAAGAAAGAAAGTTTAATTGATAAGAGTGATAAATATAAAAATCTTATTTAATTAATAATTTTATGTTGTCTGAACTTATTGAAAAAATTCAAGATTTTGCAAATCCAGAAAAAGCAAAAATTCTTCAAGGATTTTTCAAAACAGGGGAAGGAGAATATGGAGAGGGAGATATTTTTCTTGGAGTAACTGTTCCGCAAATAAGAAAGATTGCAAAAGAATATTCTGGATTGAATCTAATCAAGATTGAAAAATTATTAAAAAGTAAAATTCATGAGCATAGATTAACTGCGATAATAATTTTAGGAGAGAAATATAAAAAAGCAAAAGAAGAAGAGAAAGAAAATATTTTTAATTTTTATTTAAATAATTCTCAAAATGTAAATAATTGGGATTTGGTTGATTTAAGTGCTCCAAAGATTATTGGAAATTTTTTATTAGATAAAGATAAAAATATTTTATATAAATTAGTTCGTTCAGAGAATCTCTGGGAAAAAAGAATTGCGATTATTTCTACATTTTCTTTTATAAGAAAAGAAGAATTTGAAGATTGTTTGGCAATTTCAGAATTGTTGCTGAATGATAAACATGATTTAATTCACAAAGCAGTTGGATGGATGTTAAGAGAAATTGGGAAAAGAAATTTAGAGGTTGAAGAAAATTTTTTAAAACAGCATTATAAAAATATGCCCAGAACAATGTTAAGATATGCTATTGAAAAGTTTGAAGAGGAAAAGAGGAAATCTTATCTTTCTGGAAAAGTATAAGATTTGCGACCATTTGTCTGCAAATAATCGGAAGAGATATTTGGATGGGGAGATTTAGTATTCTCCGGATAGTCTAGAACTTTACTGTATTAACTTCTAAGGAGTGAATTAGCAAAAGATTTATAAATCAGATGGCCTCTTAAAAAAAATGAAAGAATATGCTAGAGAATTAGAAGACAAAGTTGAAGAAATTAGTATAGGAGATTATGTTTTTTTAATGGCTGAGAATGGAGATAAAGCTGCTGGATTTGTAAGAAATCTTTGGGATGAAAAAATAAACTTATCTCATAAACCTCCAAAAAAAAGTGAAAGTTATTGGAAAAGTTATCTTTTAAGGATAGCAAAAGGAGATAGAAATCTCCCTTTAAATTCATTTAAAGATTACAAAGTTATTAAACTAAAAGAGTATATTAAAATATTAGAAAATAGGATCGTGGAATTTAATGTTGGAGACCATCTTTTTTTAATGGGCGGAAATGAAGAGAAAGCTGCCGGATTTGTAAAAAAATCTAAGGATGGAGAAGTAACATTATCCTATGAACCTGAAAACAAAATAGCTTATGCTAATCACTATCCTCCAATATTTACACTTGGAGATAGAAAAATTCAATTAAATGATTTTAACAAATCTAAAGTTGTTAAGGCAGAAGACTTCTGGTTAATTAAAGATTTAATTAAATCAAAAGAATTATAAGTATTTAGAGAAGTTTATTCTTATGACAGAAACTTTGGAGAAAAAAATTCTTATAGTTGATGGGAATCAAAAAAATAGAGAAAAAGTAATAAAAGTGTTAGACAAGCTTAAGTATAATTCTACTAATGGTTATAAAATTGAAGAGGTAGATGAGGGTTCTTTTGCTGTTAAAATGGCAAAGAATGTAGAATATCACTTAATTATAATGGCTTGGGTTATGAAAGAAATGAATGGGATACAGGCAACTGAAAAAATTAGAAAATTTGATACAGAGACTCCAATTGTGATAATGTCGCCAGGAAAAGACCCTTTAGGAGTATCTACTATTGGTGCAAATGCACATGTTAATAAAAATTATCTTGGGGATGAATTGCCTCTAGTTCTGCAAAAAATTTACCAAAATAAAAATAATTGAAGGAGATATTTTTCAAAAAGGAAAAAAGATTTGAAAAGCTTTATAAAAAAAGATTGTTTAAATTAAAAATGGTGAATGAAACTTTTTTGATATTGTATAGGATTTTGAGTGTTGCAGGAGTTATTTTTCTGTTTATTGGCTCAGTTGGATTTGGAGTTATGAGTGTTTTAGGGATTGCAAAAATATTGATGTGGTGGCAAGCATTAGCTTTCATGATAATTTTTTTGGTTTTGGTTTTGATTGGGCTTATCTCTTTTAAAAAAGGAGAAAAATATAAAAAATTAGCAAAGAAGAAAAGATAAGAAGAATTAATGGTGTTTTGGTTTCAAGATTTCTTAAGAAACTTGTTAAAAAGAATGTAGATAAATTAAAAAAATTTTTAAAGAACGAATTTCAAATTATTAAATGGATATTGAAGCAATAAAACAAGGGAAAAGTATAAAGGAACTTTTGGAATTTGGGATTATAAATTTAGATAAATGTTCTGGACCAACTTCTTTTAGTGTTTCGGATTTTGTAAAAAAAAGGCTGGGATTAAGGAAAACAAGTCATTTTGGGACTTTGGATCCAAAGGTTACAGGGATTTTGCCTGTTGCATTAAATCGGGCTTGCAAATTAACTGGTTATTTTTTAGGAGAAGATAAAGAATATATTGGAGTGATGAGAATTCATGAAGAAGTTTCTTTAGAGAAAATTGAAAAAATAATAAAGGAAAAATTTACTGGAAAAATTATTCAAATGCCTCCTGTTAAATCAAGAGTTAAAAGGCAAGATAGAGAAAGAGAAATAAAAAAATTTGAATTATTAGAAAAAGATGGAAAAGATATTCTGTTTCAGGTAGAATGTGAAGGAGGAACTTATGTTAGAAAACTCTGTGATGACTTGGGAAAAGAATTAGGAATTGGAGCCCATATGTTGGAATTGCGAAGGGTTAGAGCAGGGATCTTTAAGGAATACAATAAAGATTATGCTTGTGTTAATTTACATGATTTTGAAAAGGCTGTAGAAGAATATGAAAAAGGTGATGAGAAAAATTTGAGAAGAATGATTATTCCTGGAGAAATTGTAAGTGAGTTACATCCTGTTGCAGATATTGAATCAGAGGTGATTGACAGGGTTTTGCATGGTTGTCCGATTTATCATAAATTCCTTAATAAAAAAATTAATTCTAAAAAAGGAGAAATTATTTGTGTTTTTTCCGGAGAAAAATTCATTGGGATGTATAAAGTGATTAATGAAGGGGAATTTTTTGCAAGGTCTGAATTTGTTCTTCAAAATATTTCTTAAAAAATTTAAGAACGGTGTAGAAGCAAGGGACATATGTCCTACCCTGATAATAAACTAAAATCATTATAAATTTCAT
>JAGLOA010000006.1 GCA_023139205.1 Candidatus Pacearchaeota archaeon
TGTTGGTCTGTCTGTCTGTCTGTCTGAACCCCTCCATTTCCAGTGGAAATATGCTCATTTTTGGGCTTTAAAGGGCTAAAAAGCTCTTTTTCTGTCTGAATATTCTCTTTTATTGCTGAAAATTCCTTCTTATTTGTCGAAGTGTCTGTCTGTCTGTCTAAGGTATTTTTTTGGTTTTCAAGGATTTTTTTTAACAAAAGAACAACTTCAGAATTTAATTTTAACTCTTTCTCTTGAGAAATTTTATTTTCCACGATCTTTGTTTTAACATCTGTTTTTCTTAAAAGAGATTTAATTTCCTCTAACTCTTCTTTAAACAGCCCCAACTCTTGTTTTAAAACAAGAGTGTTATCATTGAGGGTTTCCATATCCTCTTTAACCCTATTAAAAGATTCTTTGATATTATCCATTAAGAATTTAAAAAAGAAAACTATAAAAATTTTGAGATGATTGAAAATAACTAATTATTTTTATAAAATTCATAAACCTTGTCTGAAAGCTTCCAGCGAGATCTTTTTAAGTAAGGAATACCCTGAGGATTCTTCTTTATCTCCAAAACAAACTTTTTATCTTTTAAATCTAAAAGTAATCTCTTAACAAATTCTTCGTCTCTGGCAATTTCTCTGGCAATCTGGACTGTAAAAAACAATTTAGGTGACGAAGAATAAAGGAAGGAAAGTATTTGCTCGTAAATTTTCTCTATCTTCTTTTCAGAAATTTTCATAAAATAACTAACAAAAGGTTTTTTTTAAAAGTTTAGAAAAACTATTTCTCTTCTTTTTTTTGACCTTTCAAAAAAGGAAGTGTAATATGAGTTGGAAGATTCATTTCATCTTCTAATTGAAGAGCTTTTAAATTAGATTTCTTTAAAATAATATTAAACAAGATTATCTTAAAATTTTCTGAAATCTCTTTTGTTTCCCATTTTTTCAAGATTTCTTTAGATTCCTTTGAATCAATTGAAAGAAGAACACTTCCTTCAAAACTTAAATTTGCTATTTGAGGTTCATATATTATCTCATAACTAAATTTAGCCTCAAGAATCTCTTCTTTTGTTTTAAAAAAATCTGACTTAACCTTTTTTATTTCAGAAATATTTATTTTATTACTTATCTTTAAATTTTCAAGATTATCCTTAGATTTTTCTATTGATATTTTACTAAAGTTAAATCCTATAAATCTCATCTTATTTTAATTAAAAAAGTCTTTTTAAAGATTACGGTAAAAATTAGATTAAATCTTCTTCTGAGACAATAACAAAGTCTCCAATAGCAATAATAGAACTATAAGGAATTAAAAGTTCGTTTGAATTTGTTCTCTCTAAATTTAGATTTTTTGTGTAAGGTGTTGAATCTTTAACCACAAGGTTAATAAGTTCTCCAGAACGGGTTTCAAAAGTTATGTCTTTAACAAAACCTAATCTTTTCCCTTCCTTAGTTACAATCATTTTTTCAAGAATTGCACTAAATGGATTTTTATTTTGCATAAAATGTTAAAAGAGAAATAACTTATAAACTTTTCTGTAAAATCTTTCTAATTAAATAATTAGTTAATTTTCTTCTTAAGGTCTCTCACCCCTTGATTTCATATAGAAGTATTTAAAAAAGAATTTATTATTTATTATTTATTATTTATTATTATAAATATTTATATATTATATATTATATATTAAAGTTTCCATTAGAAATGTAGGTGTTTTTCTTTTTTAGTAGTTATAATCTTTTATATAATAAAATAATTTCTTTTCGTTGGGATATTTTTATTTTTATTTTTTTCCATAAGAAATAGACGTGGGGGTCTTTGATATAAATTTTAAAATGGTAAATGAACTTGATCAAATTTTTGAATCTTTTGATAAGAATAATATTTTTAGAGATAAATCAATTTTACAAACAAATTATCGTCCAGAAGAAATTCCCTACAGAGATGAGCAGATAAAACAAATTGCCTCCATTCTTGCTCCTGTTTTAAGAGGTGAAAGAACAAGTAATCTTTTTTTATATGGAAAAACAGGAACAGGGAAAACTCTTTCTGTTTGTTATGTTAAGGATGAATTACTTAAGAGAGTTAAGAAAGAAAGTGGTTTTAAATTAAAAATAGAATATTTAAATTGTAAATTAAAGAAGGTTTCTGATACAGAATATAGGATTTTAGCTGAACTTGTTAAGAAACTTGGAGGAGAAATTCCTTCAACAGGATTACCTACTCAAGCTGTTTATAGTAAGTTTATTGAGTTAATTGATTCTGAAAAGCAGTTAATTGTTTTGATTTTGGATGAAATTGATCAAACTATGAAAAAAATTTCTAACGATTTCCTTTATAATTTAACACGTCTTAACTCAGAATTATCTAAAACACAAATTTGTGTTGTTGGGATTAGTAATAATCTAACTTTTTTAGATGAATTGGATCCAAGAGTTCGTAGTTCTCTTTCAGAAGAAGAAATTGTTTTTCCTCCTTATAATGCTTTACAATTACAGGGTATTTTAAATAAGAGGGCAAAGGAAGTGTTTAAAGAAGGGGTTCTTCAAGAAGGGGTTGTTGCAAAGTGTGCTGCATTTGCTGCTAGGGAGCATGGAGATGCAAGAAGGGCCTTAGATTTGTTTAGGATTGCAGGGGAACTTGCTGAAAGAGAGGGAGCTAAAAAAATTTCTTTAAAATATATTGATGAAGCTAATGATAAACTTGAAAGGGATAAAATATTGGATATTATTCGTTCAGAACCTAAACAATTTCAGTTTGTTTTACATTCTATAATTAGTTTATCTGAGAAAAATAAAGAAGAACCAATTTTTACAGGAGATGTTTATAATTTTTACCAAGATTTATGTTTAAAAAATAAACTTGAAGTTTTAACTCAACGTAGGATTAGCGATATTATTCAGGAATTTGACATGTTGGGAATTATTAATGTGAGAGTTATTTCAAAAGGAAGAGGAGGACGAATGCGTGAAATACGTTTAGCAATTACAAAAAATATTATTGAAAAAGCTAAGGAAATAATTAAACATTCTTTGAATTACTAGTAAATGGATGCTCAAAAAATCTTAAAATTTTGTTTGGAAAAAGGTTTTTTAGTTGATAAAGAGGTTTTAAATTTGTTTAGCGAAACTTCTGATTTGGAATCTTTGGGATTGATTGTAGAGAAAATTAAGAGTCATACACAAAAAAGAATAATTACTAAACAGACTTTTTGTGAGAACCAAGATAAAGTTAATGAAGTTTTTTTAAGTCTTCCTGAGAAAAAACAAGAAAGTTTGGAAAAGTTGAAAATAAAACTTGGTTTGAGCATTGAGATTTCTCATGAAAAAAGAGTGGCTTTTGAAGAAAATGTTCCTGAAGAGGATGTTTGTCAAGTTAATCCTTTTTCCGGGGTAAAAATTCTTTCAAACCCTATTCAGCCAAATAAAAAGATTGAAGTGAAAGATTTTGTTTTACATTTTAAGAATAGATTTTCTGAATTAAGCAATATTTTACAACAACATTCTGAATTAAGTAATTTGGTTTCAATAAATAAAATTTCAGGAAATCGGCAGGGAATTTCAATTATTGGGATTGTTTCTGATAAAAAAATCACTAAGAATAAAAATATTTTATTTGAAGTAGAAGATTTAACTGGAAAAATAAAGGTTTTGATAAACCAAAATAAACCAGAACTTTATAAAAAAGCAGAAGAAATCTCTTTAGATTCTGTAATTGGATTTAAAGGTTCTGGTAATCGGGAAATATTTTTTGTTAATGATGTTATTTTTCCTGATTCAAAAATTTTTGAAAGAAAAAATTCTTTTGTTGAAGAGTATGCTTTATTTATTGGTGATTTGCATTTTGGAAGTAAATTATTTTTAAAAGAAAATTTTCTGAAATTTATAGATTATCTTAATGGAAAGGTTCCTAACACCTTGGAGGTTGATAAGATAAAATATCTTTTTATTGTTGGTGATTTAATTACTGGTGTTGGAAATTATCCGAATCAGGAAAGAGATTTGAAAATAGTTGATCTTGAAGAACAATTTTCTGGGATTGCTGAATTATTGGGGAAGATAAGAAAGGATATTAAGATAATTATTTCTCCTGGAAATCATGATTGTGTTAGGCTTATGGAACCTCAACCTGTTTTTGATGAAAAATATGCCTGGCCTTTATATGATTTAGATAATGTTCTTTTAACTGGAAATCCATGTAATGTAAATATTGGGGCAAAAAAAGGATTTCTTGGATTTAATGTTTTAACTTACCATGGTTTTTCTTTTCCTTTTTATGCTAATAATGTTTCGAGATTAATGTTAAAAAAATCAATGAATTCTCCAGAGGAGATTATGAAATATTTGTTGAAAAACAGACATCTAGCTCCGACTCATGCTTCTGTCCAGTATTTTCCTTTAGAAAAAGATGCTTTATTGATAAGAGAAGTTCCAGATATTTTTGTTGCAGCTCATACACATAAAAGTGCTGTTTCATATTATGATAATGTTTTGGTTGTTTCTACTTCTTGTTGGGAAAGTATGACTCCTTATCAAGAGAAATTTGGTAATAAACCAGATCATTGTAAAGTCCCCCTGTTTAATTTGAAGACAAGATCTGTGAAGATCCTTGACTTTGAATAGCTTAATACCCTAAAGGGTACGAGAGGTCACAAGTAAAATGAAAACACAAGAATATTTTAAAAAAATTGAAAAAGATGTTAGAGAAATTTATGAAGTAGTTGGGGCTGCAAGGGCAAAGGGGTTGGATCCTGTTAATGAGGTTGAAATTCCTTTGGCAATGACCATGGCTGAAAAAGTTGTCGGACTTATTTCAACAATTTATCCTCAGATGATGAATTCTGGAATTGCAAAAAGAATTCTTGAATTAGAAAAAGAATATGGGAAATTAGATACTACTGTTACATTTAAAATTGCAGAGGAGGTTGCTAAGCAAAAATTTTGCAAGTTTGAAAGTTTGTTGCAGGCGATTGAGGCTGGAGTAAGAATTGGTTTTGCTTATTCAACTTTGGGGGTTGTTTCTTCTCCTATTGAAGGGTTTACTGAATTAAAATTAGGGAAAACAAGAGATGAGAAAGATTATTTTATTGCTTGTTTTTCAGGTCCTATTAGAAGTGCAGGAACTACTGCTTCTTGTGTTGTTTTAATGTTAATTGATTATTTGAGGGAGATTTTTGGTTATGCAAAGTATGATTCTACAGAAGAAGAAGTAAAAAGAACTGTTTCTGAGTTGACTGATTTTCACGAGAGGATTACTAATTTGCAATATATGCCAACTGAGGAGGAGATTATTTTTTTGGCGAAGAATATCCCTATTCAGGTTGCAGGTGATGCTTCAGAAAAACTTGAGGTTTCTAATTACAAGAATTTGGAGAGGGTGGATACTAATTTTCTTAGAAGTGGTTTTTGTTTGATTTTAGCAGAGGGTCTTGCACAAAAAGCAGCAAAGGGGTTTAGATTGTTAAAAGCAATTAAAGCTAATGGAATTAAATCAACTGGTTTTGATTTTTTAGAGGAATATATTAAGATACATGAAAAGAGAGATACTGGGAAAACAGATGATTCTCCTACTTATATTAAAGATCTGGTTGCAGGTAGACCTGTGTTTGGTCATCCTTCTAGATCAGGGGCATTAAGGTTTAGATATGGAAGAGGCAGGGTTTCTGGTTTTAGCGCATCTTCATTACATCCTGCAACAATGGCAATTACAGATGATTTTATTGCTATTGGAACTCAATTAAAAATAGAGAAACCAACTAAAGGAACTGTTGCTACTGTTTGTGATTGTATTGAAGGACCAATAGTTAAGCTTGTTAATGGTAGTGTAAAAAAAATTAAGACAAAAGAAGAAGCAAAAAAAGTTTATTCTGATGTTGAAGAAATAATTTATCTTGGAGATATTTTATTCCCTTTTAGTGATTTGGCGAATAGAAATTCTAATTTAATTAAACCAGGTTATGTTGAAGAATGGTGGGGATTGGATTTAAGGGAAAAGAATTTTGAGTTAGAAAAAGAAATAAACTATTTTAATGTTGATTTTGAAAATGCCGTCGAATTAAGTAAGAAATACAATATTCCTCTTCATCCTAATTTTATTTTTTATTGGACTGAAATTTCTAAAGAACAATTTTTAGGATTAATTGATTGGTTAAAACATTCAAGAGTTAGTGGAAAAATTATTTTTCCCTATAATCCTGCTGAACAGGAAAAGTTTGAATTGGGAAAAAGATGTTTGGAATTATTGGGTTTTGAGCATGATGTAACAATTGAAAATGTTGTTGTAAATGAGGAAAATAGCAAGGCTTTATTTGCAAATTTAGGAATTGATTTAAATATTTTAGGAAAGGAAGAATTTTTACTTTATGATGTTTTTGATGTTGATAAATTTGATTTAGATAAGTCTGTTTTGGAGACAGTAAATTCTGTTTCGTATTTTGAAATTAAAGATAAAGCAGGGGATTTTATTGGAACAAGAATGGGAAGACCTGAAAAAGCAAAACTTCGAAAGTTGACTGGGAGTCCTAATGTTTTGTTTCCTGTTGGTAAAGAAGGGGGAAGGTTGAGAAGTGTGCAGGCAGCATGTGAAGAGGGGAGAGTCAGAAGCGCGTTTCCAATTAATTATTGTGATAATTGTAAAAAGGAAACAATTTATTCTGTTTGTGAAGATTGCGGGGGCAAATGCAGGAAAATGTTTTATTTTTTTGAGACAAAAGAAAAATCTTTTAATAAAATTGAAGAGGGTTTGGAGAGAGAAGGTATGCCTTATTGCAACCAGGATTTAGATATAAATCATTATTTTGAAAAGGCACGAGAGAAAATTGGTTTTGATAAAAAGGATGTCCCGCTTTTGATTAAAGGTGTTAGGGGAACATCTTCTGCTGGGCATATGATGGAGAATCTTTCTAAAGGAATTTTAAGAGCAAAACATGGATTGCAGGTTAATAAAGACGGGACTATTCGGTTTGATGCTACTGAATTGCCGTTGGTTTCTTTTAAACCAAAAGAAGTTTTTGTGAGTATTGAGAAACTGAAAGAATTAGGATATGATCAAGATGTTTTTGGAAAAGAACTTATTGATGAAAATCAGATTTTAGAATTAATGCCTCATGATGTTCTTATCCCAAGTTCCCCTGAATCTCCTGATGAAAAAGGAGAAGATGTTTTTATGAATATCTGTAATTTTGTTGATGAACTTCTTGTTAAATTTTATGGATTAAAACCTTTTTATAATCTTAAGAAAAAAGAAGATTTAATTGGACATTTTGGTGTTTGTATGGCTCCTCATAATTGTGCAGGAGTTGTTTGCAGATTTATTGGGTTTTCAAAAACTTTAGGTTTGTTTGCAAGCCCGTATATGCATGCTGCTATTAGAAGAGATTGTGACGGAGATGAAGCTGCAATTATGCTTTTGGGAGATGTTTTGTTGAATTTTTCTAGGAAGTTTTTGCCTAGTCATAGAGGAGGAACACAAGATGCTCCTTTAGTTTTAAATGCAAAAATTGATGCTGGAGAAGTTGATGACCAGATTTTGGATTTTGAATTTGTTAATGAATATCCTCTGGAACTTTACAGACTTGCTGAGCAGAGAAAACATTCTTCTGAAGTTAAAGTTAATACTGTTAAGGATATTTTAAAACAAGGGAAAGACCCTTTTGTTAATATTGGTTTTACTCACGATACTTCTGATTTTAATGAGGGAGTTTTATGTTCTTCATATAAATTGCTTGCGACAATGCAGGAAAAAGTTCAGCATCAGATGGAGCTTGTTGAAAGAATCAGGGCTGTTGATACTTCTGATACTGCGAGGTTGATTCTTGAGAGGCATTTTATCAGAGATATGAGGGGTAATTTGAGGAAGTTTTCTATGCAGGGTTTTCGGTGTGTTGCGTGCAATGAGATTATGAGAAGACCTCCTTTAACAGGAGTTTGTCCAAAGTGCAGAGGGAAGATAATATTTACAATTCATGAAGGGGGGATAAAGAAGTATCTTGAGCCTGCTTTGGATTTGGCGAAGAAATATAATCTCTCTCCTTATATTAAACAGAATTTAGAATTAATAAAAAGATATATTGATAGTATTTTTGGAAAGGAACTTGAGAAGCAAGAGAAATTGGGGGAGTGGTTTTGAGTTAGGAGTGAGAATTAAATAAATTGATAAAGTCCGATATTCTTAATTCTTTATGGTAAATAAATTTATTAAAGAGATACATAGTCTTCTCCCAATAAATTACAGATTATGGAAAGAAAACCAGGATGATGTTTATTATCAGATTAAAAAAAGTTTAAAATTCTCTTGGCTTTCTACTCAATGTACAATTCATTCTTCTATGAATCTCTCTCTTTTTATCCTTCTTTTTACTTTGGGTTTGGGGTTTATACTTAAATCTTTTGAGCTTAAGTCTTTTTTTCTTTATGTTTTTTGTTCTTGTATTTTGATTTTTATTATACTTTATCTTTTGTTGCTTAACCATCATTATGATAAATATGTTGATGAGAAATATTTAGAATTTTCTAAAACAAATACAAAACAATAGTCGGAATCAATAAACACCCCATCATATTTGTTCTTTTTACTTTTAATGAGATGCAATAAATTCCTGCAAATGTTGAAATTATTAAAACTATTAATCCAAGAAAACTGGAAACAAGGAAGACAATTATTCCTAAGAAAATTAAGGTTATTGTTGATGTAATTGTATAGTTTATTTTTGTTATTTTTTGTGAAAAGAATTTTGCTAAGGAGATTGTTATAAAAAAAGAAATTACTCCTGAGATTAAAACAACTACAAGAATTAAAAAAAGAATTTTGGGATTTAGTTCTCCAATTATTTTTTGAATTGCAACTGCTGCACCTGTTCTTGTTTTTGAGATTATGTAAAGTGTAATAAATGAAAAGCCCATAACCAGAGTATTTGTTGCTCCAAGTAAAATAAGAAATCCTTTTTTGTCTGTTCTTGAAATTGTATTTCCGATGATTGCTGCCTGACCACTTCCTAATCCTGGAAGGAAACTGCATAATGGAGAGGCGATTAATGCTCCGATAATTGGTTTTAAGATATTTACCGAGGGTTTTTTAATTTTTTGTTTTGGAATTTGGGTTTTATTTTTTATACTTGTAACTAACATTGAACCTCCAAAAAGTCCTGTAAGAAGAGGTAATAATGGTTGTTTTAATTCAAGGGCTTTTCCTAAGATTTCATGAGGATTTAAAATAAGAATTCCTAAAAAACCAGTTAATAGAAAAACAAAAATTGCAGAGAATTTTTTGTTTTCTAATGAGATTAAGAAAAAAGAAGTTAAGATAAGCAAGCCAGGGATTAAAACTGGAATAAAATTATAGAGATAAATAATTGATTCTTTGAAAATAAAAAAAGGAGAAGAAATTAAAATTAAAATAAAGATTGCAGCTAAACTTCCGTAGCATGTTAAAATTATTGCTTCATATCCCTGGCCTTTTTTTAATAATTCATGTCCTGGTAAAACAGAAAGTTCTGTGTCTGTATCTGGACAGCCTAAAAAGATTGAAGGAATAAAATCAATAAATGTGTGGGCAATTGCCATTGATGCAATGAAAACCACAAGATAAATTGGGGTGATTGAACTAAATAAGGATGTAGATAATGAGACAATAAAAATTCCAATTAAATTTATGTGGATTCCTGGAATTAGGCCGGTTAATGTTCCTGCTATAATCCCAAGGATTAAAAAAAGCAATATTTCAATTAACATGAAATAGGAATTATAGAAATCTTTAATAATCTCTTATTTCTCTTTTTTGTTATGGATGTTAATAAAAAATTTGAATTAATCAAAAGAAATACAGAGGAAATAATTGGAGAGGGAGATTTGAAGAATTTATTAAAGAAGAAAAAGGAAGTTAGTGTTTATTGGGGAACCATGCCGACAGGAAGTATTTCTATTGCTTATTTTTTTCATATGTTGAAAATTGCTGATTTTTTAAAAGCTGGTTTGAAGGTTAAGATTTTGATTGCTGATTTACACGCTGCTTTAGATAGTGTGCCTTGGATTGAATTAGAAAAAAGATATGATTATTATGAGAAGGCAATTGTTATGATTTTAGAAATTATTGGAGTTGATTTAAAGAAACTTGAATTTGTTAAGGGAAGTGAGATGCAATTAAAACCAGAATATATGTATGATGTTTTACAATTAGCTAGTTTGTCTTCTGTGAGTAATGCTACAAAAGCAGCTTCTGAAGCAGTGAAGAGTGCCAAAACTGGAAAGGTTAGAGTTTCTGGTTTGATTTATCCTTTAATGCAAGCTTTAGACGAACAATACTTGGATGTAGATATTCAATTTGCAGGGGTTGATCAAAGAAAGATTATGGTTTATGCGAGAGAATTTCTTCCTAAGATAGGTTACAAGCCAAGAATTGAAATTATGACCTCTATGATAAGAGGTTTGGTTGGAAAACAAATGAGTTCAAGTATAGAAGCAACTAAAATTGATTTGCTTAATGATGAGAAAATAGTTAATAGGAAAATTAATAACGCAGAATGTGTTTCAGGAAATCCTGATAATGGGGTTATGGCTTTTTTGAAATATGTTATTATGGCTATTAAAAAAGATAAGAAAGAAAAGTTTGTTATTGAAAGATCTGAAAAATATGGGGGAAATTTAGAGTATAAAGATTATGAAGAAATTGAGAAAGATTTTGTTGGTAAAAAATTACATCCTCTTGATTTGAAAAATGCTACTGCTAAGGAGATTAATATCTTATTAGAGAGTTTTAGAAAAGATAAGAAAATTCAGGAGTTGCATAAGAAAGCTTATTCTTGATTATCTTGTTTTAAACTCAACAACATCTAAATCTTTTAATTTGTGTTTTAAACCAACTTTTTGAGCTGGAAATTTTGAGGAAGGTCCCCAAATTTTTGTTTCTTTTATTTTATTTGAAAAACCTTTTAATATTTTTTCAGCGACGTCTTTTATCGTTGATTCTGGATTAAGGATTATTGGTTTTGGGGATTTTTCTTTTCCTGGCTCTTTTGTGTAAATTCTTATTTTATCAAAACTTTGAAAGATTTTATCTTTTAATTCTTCAATCCCTTGTTTTGTTTTTGTAGAAATTAAAACAAAGTTATATTTTTTAGAAGAAAGTGTTGCTGAAAGTTTTCTTATTTCATTTTTGTTTAGTTTATCTATTTTATTAAAGAGAATTATCCTTTTTCCATGGGCTTTCTTTATTTCTTTTTCTATTTCATTTATTTGTTTTAAATTTGTGATTAAAATTAAAATTGTGTCAGCAGTATTAGCAAGTCCTTTATCGTATTGTGCAGAGCCTAAAGAGGGGATTTCAATTAATTGTATGCTTGTTCCTTTGTAGCCCATTATCCCTATTTCTGGGAAAGTTGTGATATATTTTGCTTCAGAAATTTTTGGTTTAGCGTTGGTGAGCAAAGAAATTAAAGAAGATTTCCCAGAGTTTGTAAATCCAATAATTACTGCCTGCATATCCCCTTTTTTTATTCCTGGTTTTCCTGAAGATTTGCCTGATTTTTTTGTTTTTTCTAATTTTGCTTTTAATTTTTTATATCTTGTTTTAAGATTTGCCAGCATATTTTCAGAAGATTTGTGTTTTGGGCATTCTTTTATCATTTCTTCAAGAGCTTCAATTCTTTCTTCATCTGTTTCTGCTGACAGAAATTTTCCCTGTGCTTTTTGATAGAATGGTGATTGATTTGTTGATGCCATGTTTTTTAGAATTGATTTCTATATTAATACTTTTCTTTATTAAATGAAAAATTTATAAAACTTGAATTGTTCTTATTATGGAGGTGAATTAAATGCAAAAGCAAATACAGCAACAAAAACCAGTGGTTGAAAATTCTCAACCAGAGCAAAAAGTTAAGTCAGTTCCTAAGAAGAAATCAAATTTGTTGATTATCCTGATTGTTACTTTAATTATTGCTATTGGGATTGGAATTTATTTTTTGGTTTCTTAGATAATAATTTTGAAACTGAAATTTTGCAGAAAGGTCTTTAGCTAATTTAAATTAAAGCAGGTTTTTTCCAAACATTATCTTTAAATATCTTGATTAATATTTTTTAACATGAAACATAATTTTCATAGAAAAATTCTGAAAAATGGAATGACCCTTCTTTTTGAGAAAAGAAATATTCCTGTTGTTAGTGTAGCTTTTGCAGTTAAGGCAGGAGGAATTCATGAAACTGAAGCAGAAAAAGGAATTTCTCATTTTATTGAGCATATGTTTTACAAGGGAACTCCGACAAGAAACACAAAACAAATTGCCGAAGAAATTGAATGGAATGGGGGGGAGTTAAATGGTTTTACTTCAGAAGAGGTTGTTGCTTATTGGTGTAAGATGCCTTCTAAACATTTGGATGTTGCTTTAGAGGTTTTAGGGGATATGGTTAAGAATCCTTTGTTTGATGAGAAAGAATTAGAAAAAGAAAGAAAAGTTATTTTTGAAGAGATTAAAATGTATAAAGATAGTCCTAGAATGCATGTTTTTGATGAGATTCAAAAATCCCTTTATACTGGGACAATGGGAATTAATCTTGCCGGGACATTTGAAACAATGAACTCTGTTGACAGAAAGAAAATGTTTGAGAAATTTGAAGAAATTTACCAACCGAATAATATGATTTTATGTGTTATTGGTGATGCAGATTTTGAAAAGATCGTTAAATTTGCTGAAACTAATTTTGGAGATAAAAAAGGAAAAATTCAAAATCAAAAATTTGATTTAAGGAATGAAATTAAAATTGAAAAAAGAAAAGATATAGATCAGGCTAATTTAGTTTTTGCATATCATGTGCCTTTGGCAGGAGAGAAAGGATGTTATGCTGCGCAAGTTTTAAGTTGTTTAATGGCAGAAGGAATGTCCTCAAGATTATTTGAGGAAATTAGAGAAAAAAGAAATCTGGCTTATGCTGTTAAAGGAGATTCTAATATTAACAAGGGTTTTGCTTATAATTTAATTTATGTTGGAACAATGAAAGAAAATGTTGAAAAAGTCAAGGAATTAATTTTAAAAGAATTTAAAGAGGTCGCAAAAGAATTAACAGAAAGTGAATTAAATAAGATTAAGGAAAAATTAATCGGGAATTACCATATTTCTATGGAAGATTCTCAGACTCAGATGATTAATTTGCTTGTTTCAGAAATTCATGGAAATGCTGAAGAGTTTTATGAATTTGAAAAGAATATTTCTGAAGTTAAGTTAAAGGATGTTAAAGATTTAGCAAATATAAAGGATTATAGTTTTTTTGCGTTGGTGCCTGAATAAGGTTTTTTATCAATTTCTGCTTTTGATTAAATAAAAAGGAATATAGTTTGAAAAGTTTTCTAGGATTTATATTGTTTTTGTTTTGCAAAAGATATTTTCATGTACACACTTTTTTATAAAGAGTTTTTTGTTTTTTATATTTTAATGGAAGAGATAGTATCTAAAACAGCTTATGAAAAAGAAGTAAGAAATTATTCTAAAGATTTTGGAGGTTTTTTTAATGCTCATGCTCATGGGGATAGAGCCTTTACCAGAAGAGATGAGTTTTATGTTGATATTGGTCGATCTAAAGATGAAATAGAGAGATTATCTTTGAAGGATAAACAAGGTCTTGTTTGGGCGTTGCATACTGGAAGAGCATTTAGCAAGGATAGTCTTCTTGAAAGAATGAGTTGTTTGTTAGAGGATTCTATTAAATATGGGACCAGAAGAATTGATAGTTGTATTGATGTAACTTATAATACTGGGCTAAAATCTTTTGAAATAGCAAAAACATTAAAGAAAAAATATAAAGACAAAATTGATTTTAGACTTGGGGCTTATAATGTTTCTGGATTTAAAGATTCTGATCCAGAAAGATCTGAAATTTTTGAACAAGCATGTAAAGAAGCGGATTTTATTGTTGCTTTAGCTGAAAAAGATAGAGGAGAAGAACATATTGGAGAGAAGCAACATAATATTTATATGTTAAATTTGGGGCTGAAATTTAATGTTCCTGTTCATTTTCATGTTGGTCAGGCAAATACCCCAAAAGATCGAGGAGCAGAAGTTCTTTTTGAGTGTATGGATTGGATGTATAATCTTGATAAGAGACTTGATTCAAAATCTTTTCCTAAAAATATGCTGGTTCATGATATCTCTGCTTCATGTTATTCTAAAAAGGATTTTGAAAAGCATTGCAATCAATTATTAAAATATAATCTGGGGGTTATTTGTTGTCCTACTGCAGGTATTTCTATGAGGCAAGAAAGTAAATACAAAAGCAGGATCCATAATAGTCTTGCAAGAGTTTGGGATTTTGCATTAAGGAAGATTCCTGTTTTTCTTGGAACAGATAATATCAATGATGTTTTTGTTCCTTCTTCTACCCCTGATATGTATGATGAAATTTTTACTTTTTCAAATAGTTTAAGAGGATATGATGAACGGATTTTAGCAAAGATTGCATGTGGAAAGGAATTAGATGATTTTGATAGGGGAAAAATCAAAGAAATGATTTTTTAATCTGAAAAAGAGTTTTAGTTGTAAAGGTTTTTAATATCTTTCTTCGATAATTTTTTAAATGATTTTTATTAGCTATTTTCATGTTTATTGTAAAAGTTCCGGGAATAAATGGTCTTGGAAGAACTAAAGGTTGTGAAGGTGCAGGAAATGCTATTTTGAAATCTTTGAAAGAAATTTATACAAATGAATCTGGAAAAAAAATTGAGGTTGATAAATTGGATTTGGAAGAAATTCATTTAGATAATGAAAATCTGGAATTAAGCAATAAATTAATTTATGAAAATTCTTTTAAAACTTTTGAAGAAAAACCAAAAACTATTTTTCTTGGGGGAGATCATTCAGTTAGTTATTCAACAACTAGGGCTTTTTTTGATTATTGCCAGAATTCAGGAAGAGAACCTTGTTTAATTGTTTTTGATGCTCATGCAGATTGTATGACTCCTATGAAAGAACCAACTCATGAAGAATGGTTAAGAAAGTTAATTGAGGATGGTTTTCCTGCAGAAAATATTCTTTTGGTGGGGGTTAGAAATATTTGGGAAGATGAGAAGAAGTTTTTAGAAAAGAATAGTGTGAGAATGATTTCAATAAATAATTTGTTAAAGGATCTGGAAAATAGTTGCGATACTATTATGGAATTTGCTTTTGGTAAGGAACTTTATGTTTCAATTGATATTGATGTTATTGATCCTGCTTTTGCACCAGCTACAGGATATCCTGAGCCAGGAGGATTAACAAGCAGGCAGTTTATTTATTTAATTCAGAGAATAAATAAAATTAAAAACCTGAGAGCCTTTGATATTGTAGAGATAAATTCAGAAAAAGATAAACAAAATAATAATATGACAATTAAACTTGGGGCTAAAATTTTGGGAGAGTTGATTTAAATGAGGGTTTTTATTGCAATTGATTTGCCAGAGCATGTGAAAGCAAAAATTTTCCATGAATTTGAAAATTTAAGAACTAAGAATTTGTTTAATGGAAAATTTGTTGAAAAAGATAATTTGCATTTGACTTTAAAATTTTTAGGAGAAATTAATGAGGAAAAAATTGAAGAAATAAAAAGTAAATTAAAAGAATTGAAATTTGAAAAGTTTGATTGTGAAATTGGGAAAACAGGTTTTTTTCATGACAAAAATCATATAAAAGTTATTTGGGTTGAATTGGTTTCTGAAAAGATAAAAGAGTTACAACAACAAATAGATAGATTATTTCCTGAAATCCTTGTGGATAAAGAATTTAGTTTTCATATTACAACAGCAAGAGTTAAGTTTGTTGAATATAGAGAAAATTTAGTAAAAGAAGTTGAAAAAATTCATTTTAAAAATTTAGATTTTGAAGTTGATGAATTTGTTTTAATAAAATCAGAATTAATGAGACAAGGACCAGTTTATAAGATTCTTCAGAAATGTAGTTTGGTTAAATAGAGGAGAATATATTTTCTTTGGTTTTATCTTGTTTTGTAAAGGATATTTTCCTGTACATACTTTTTTATAAAGAGTTCTTTGTTTTTCATATTTTGATGGATAAATCAAATTTTAATTTAGAATATTTTGTTAATCTTTATGTTGATACAGCATTAGATTATGTCGAGACTGCATTCAAAATTGCGAAAAAATATCCTTTGTTAGAAGAATTTGATAAAGATATAAGAAAAACTCTTTCTGAAAAATTAAATATTTCTGTTCAAAAGATTGGATGGTTGCATCATCCTTTTCATTGGGCTTTTTTTTGTGATAAAAAGGATTCACCATTTGAGCTTAAGGAAAATTGGATTGTTAGTCTAAAAAATGAAAAAAATTCAAAGCAAAGTTTAGGGAATTATATTCTTACAGAGTATGGAAAGTTATTAGAAGAAAAAATTAAAGCAAATTTATGATTTTTTAATATTCTTCTTCAATAATCTTTTTTATTATTTCTGCTTTTTTCCCTGCTATTTCTTTTAGTTCTTCTTGTGTGGAATTAATTATTTTTTTTATTGTTTTGAATTTTTCTAAAAGTTTTTTTGCTGTTTTAGGACCAATTCCAGGAAAACTTTCTATTATAAATTGTAGTCGTTCTTTTTTGTTTAATGATTTTTTGTTAAAATTTAAGGATATTTCTGTTGATTTTTTTCTTGATAAAATCAGAATAAATTTAGCAGTATCTTCAGGGTTTTTTGTGAAAATTAAGGGTATTTTATGTTTAAGAATTATTGAGAGAAGAAACCCTCTTATTGCATTTGCATGCACTCCATTACCATTTTTTTCATTATATAATTCCTGCTCTTCGATTCCTTCAACAATTAAAAGTTTATTTTCACATTGCTGTAAATCTTTAATTTGTTTATGGAGTCTTTGATTTATCATAGAGGAGATAAAATCTGAAATGGTTTTTCTTTCTATTACAATATTTTTAATAATATAATCAGCAACTTTTAGTTCTTTGAATTCAATTTCAAAACCAAGTTTTTTTAGATGTGATGGAACAAGGCAATTTTTTTCTCTGTAATCTATTTCTATTTTTTCTTTTGGTTGTTCTTTTTTTATTATTTGTTTTCTTTTTTGAAAGATGTTGTGGAGTTGTTTTTTATAGATTGTTTTCATTTTAGATTTAAATTAATAAACTTTAAATAGATTCTTTTTGTTTGTTTTAATATGAAAAGAAGTTTAACATTTATTCTTTGTTTATCTTTAATATTAGTTTTGTCTTTATCTTTAATTTCTGCTGGATGGTTTTCTGATTTTTTTGGGAGGATTACTGGGAATGTTGTGGAGGGAGAGTGTATTGATTCTGATTCAGGAGACGATATTTATACTAAAGGTTATAGGATAAATAATAATTCTAACTATGCAGATTATGGAATAATAAGTTGGGATTATTGCATATATAATCCAGAAATCTCTGGTTCAGGAAGTATAATTAGTGATAGGGATAGGGAAGTTTTTTCCTGTGAAGGAGAAGATTGTTATGTTATGGAATATCATTGTAAATCTTCTTTATCAGATGCTCATAAAGGGTATATTTGTCCAAATGGCTGTAATGATGGGGCTTGTATTGGAGAATCTTTAAACAATGTTACTAATGTCACTTGCATAGATTCTGATGGAGGGAAGAATTATTATGTTGATGGAAAAACATGTGTTGAAGATAATTGCAAATATGATCAATGTATAGATAGCATATATTTAAGTGAATATTATTGTCAAAATGGGAATGATCGGGGAGATGAATTATTTAAATGTTCAAATGGTTGTTCAAATGGAGCTTGTGTTTCTGATGGAGATTTAGGTTTTTGCGGTGATGGGTTTTGTGACGCTGATCTTAATGAAACTTCAGTTTCATGTCCAGAAGATTGTGAAGAAACTCAATTAACAGAATGTGAAGAGAAGGGAGGGTATTGTGCACATTGGCAGGATAAGTGCAAAGAAGGTTATGTTGGTTCTGGACCTATGGATTGTCCTTTGGGGAGATCTGCACAATGTTGTGTTCCCGAGGAGGATTGTGGGAAGGAAGGAGAAAAAGTTAATAGAAATCCTTTTTTAGGAGAAACTGATAAAAAATGTTGTGAGGGTTTGACTGAAATAAAAGTTAGTTTTTCTTATAGTGTATGTGTTAATTGCGGTGATGGTGTTTGCACAAGTCCTGAAGATGAATCTAATTGTCCAGGGGATTGTGGTGAAGGAAATTTTAATTTAAGCATAGCAACTTTAAAAGATTCTTATTCTATTGGAGAACAAATAAAATTAACAGATCCTCCTGAAATTGAGATTAAAGAGGTGGATAAAGGAATTACTGGATTTGTAGTCGATAATAGTTTACAAGATGAAGAAGGTTATGTTATCAATGAGTTTAGAAGAGGTGAGATGAATATTTTAACTGAAAGAGGTTTTGAGTCAGAATCAACAAATATTCAGGGTTATATAATTGAACTTAAAGATGATCCAATTTTAGTTAAGAAAAATAAATTAGATAAAAAAGCAAAAGATAATGAAGCTAATTTGTTTTTTCAAGCTGTAGCTGTTATTTTGCCAAAAGCATTAGAACCTGTTCTTCCTTCAAATGTTCAGGATAAATTAGAAAATGAAATAGCTAAAATAAAAAATAATAAAGAGGATTTTAAGAGAGAGGTTTTACGAGTTTTAGGAAAAAATAGTTTTATTACGGGAAATGTAATTGGAAGTAGTGAATTAGTTGTTCTTGGAGAATATGAAAATGTGTTTAATGGAATTGCTTTAGATATTACTCCAGAAGAATCAAAAGAAATTGAAAAAATAAATAGTGTAAAAAGAGTTTATCCCAATTATGAAGTTCATGCAACTTTAATGGATTCTGTTCCGTTGATTAATGCAGATGATGTTTGGGAGTTGGATGAAGATGGAAATGATTGTTCTGTTTCTGGAAAAATTTGTCTAACTGGTAAAGGTGTAACTATTGGGATAATTGATACTGGGGTTGATTATACTCATGAGGATTTAGGAGGTTGTTTTGGAGTTGATTGCAAAGTTGTTGGAGGTTATGATTTTGTTAATTGGGATGATGATCCTATGGATGATCATGGACATGGGACTCATTGTGCTGGGATAGCTTCTGGAAATGGAGTTTTAAAAGGTGTTGCTCCTGATTCTGAGGTTTATGCTTACAAAGTTTTGGATGCTGGGGGTAGTGGTTCTTTTGCTGGAGTAATTGCAGGAATTGAAAAATCAGTTTTGGATGGTGTTGATATTATTAGTCTGAGTTTAGGAGGTCCTGGAAATCCAGATGATCCTATGAGCCAAGCAATTGATAATGTTGTTGATGCAGGTGTTGTTGCAGTTATTGCTGCTGGGAATTCTGGACCTGGTGAGCAAACAATTGGGAGTCCTGGAACAGCAAGAAAAGCGATCACTATTGGAGCTTCTGATAAATCTGATTTAATTGCTAGTTTCAGTTCTAGAGGTCCTGTAATTTGGGAAGATGAAGATGGAAATGAAAAAGCAATAATAAAACCAGATGTTATTGCTCCTGGAGTTTCTATTTGTGCTGCACAATATGATTCTGCCTGGGATGACAGAAAATGTTTAGATGAGGAACATATTGCTATTTCAGGAACATCAATGGCAACTCCGCATGTTGCAGGTGCTGTTGCTTTATTGAAACAAAAAAATCCTGATTGGTCTCCTGATGAAATTAAAATGGCTTTAAGAAATACTGCTGTTGATATTGGGGAAGATGTTAATACTCAGGGTTATGGGAGAATGGATGTTTTGGAAGGAATTGAATCTCAAAAACCTTTAGTATTAAATTTGCAAATTAGCAGTAATATTTTAGCAGGAGATATAGAGATTATCGGTTCTGTATTGGGAGAAAATTTGCAATATTATAAATTAGAATATGCTTCTATTATGAATCTTGATTCGTGGATTGAATTTTATCGAGGATATAATTCTGTAGAAAACGATATAATTGGAAATTTAGATACAACTCTAGTTGATGATGGGAAATATATTTTAAGATTAACAGGAGTGGATATTAATGGGAATAATTATTTTGATCAAACAATAATAAAAATTAATAATGATGTTAATTATAATTTTATTGATAAAGTACAAGGTTTTTCTTACTTCCACTCTCCTTTTGTTGTTGGAGACGTAAATGGAAATTCTGAAAAAGAGATTATTGCGACAGAAAGTGGGGGTTTTTTTGAACCAAAAATTTGGGTGTGGGACAAAGATGGAAATGTCTTGAGTGGATGGCCAAAAAAGATTGATTATTGGAAATTTGTTACGGGCAATCTTGTATATGCTCCTGCTCTTTCAGATATAGATAATGACGGAATAAATGAAGTTTTATTAGTAAGTGGAAAAATGGTTTATGCTTGGAATGGAGATGGTACTAATATTCCAGGATTTCCTCTTGATATAGATCCAGATGGTTTAATAAATGGCAATGCCCCTGAATCTCATGAGGCGAGATTTCCCCATTTTTCTGTTGGAGATTTAGATAATGATGGTAATAAAGAAATAGTTTCTATATTATCCTCTGCTCCATTTAGTTTATATAATCTCGAAGGAAAAACGGCCCCTGGAGTTTTGTATATTTTTGATAATGTTGGACAAATTCACACAATAAAAATTTTAAATGGGATTCCAAATTCTGCTCCTGCTATTGGAGATCTTAATCAAGATGGTAAAAAGGAAATAGTTGTTACATTAATTAATTGCAATGATGAATCTACCTCTTGTGGACAGAGCGAAGGTAGTAAAGTTATTGTTTTAAATAAAGAAGGAGAGGTACTTAATGGCTGGCCTGTTATAATTCCTGATTCACAAATTGTGAAATCTCCTATTCTTGGGGATTTAAATAAAGATGGAACTTTGGAAATACTTGTTGTATTGTTTGATGTTAATACAAGGAGTTGGAAACTTGTAATATTTGATTCAATTGGAAATATAATTGATGAAATTGTCCTTAGAGATCTCAATCTTGAAGGATTACCTTTTTTATATCCAGATATATCTCTCGGTGATGTTGATGGAGATAATTTCCCTGAGATTATTTCAAGAGATGGAGAAAAAGTTATAATCTTAGATAAAGATGGAAATAAACTAAATGAAAAAAAGATCTCTTCAACAAGTCCAGCTTATTCTTTAATTGGAGATGTGGATGCGGATGGAGATAAAGAAATTTTAATTTGGGATGCAGATGAATTTAAAGTTCTTGATAAAAATTTAAATTTGGAGTATGTTAGGTTTACTAATGATTTTGGTTATATGGCGGGATTAATAATAACTGATTTAGAAGAAGATAATACCTTGGATATAGTTGGGATTAGTGAATTTGGGAATGTATTTTTATGGAAAGATTTAGCGATGGATTATGATTCATCAACAATGGATTGGCCAATGTTTCAACACGACCCACAACACACAGGTTGTTATAATTGCGATTTAGGAATAACACCACAACCTGAAAGACCTCAATCAAAAATTGTTAATCATGGGAATTTTGATTTGACCGGAAATTTAATTATTAAAATCCAGAAAAAAGTTGGAGAAGAGTGGCAGGATTATCTGATTCCAGTTAATCAGGAAATAACTGTTCCTGTAAATTGTCTTATAAAATTAGATGTAGGAAAAGATGATTTAGGGAATCAAGTTTTTGCAGGTTTTAATAATCTGGATGTTTCTTTGAATGAAACAGGAGAGTATAGAGTTTATGCAGAATTTTTGGAGAAGGGTGCGAGTTGGGAATTTGAAGTTTTAGGACCAATGATTTAATTTTTTGAATATCTAATTCAACTTCTTCTGAAAATTTAATTTATTCCCGTTAGCTAAATCTTCTTTTATTATTTTTATTGCTGTGTGCATTTTTTTCTCTTTTGCTTTTGAGACATAATAAAAAGTTTCATCTCTTGTTTTTTTTGTTATAAGCACAATTAATTTTCCTTTCATTAATCTTGCTGTTCTCCCTGCTCTTTGAATTGTTCTTATTGCAGAAGGAACTGGTTCATAAAAAATTACTGCATTTACCTCGGGAATATCTAATCCTTCTTCGGCGATGCATGTTGCACATAAAACATTTATATTTCCCTCAGAAAAATCCTGAATTATTTTTTTTTGTTGTTTTTGACTTAAACCTCCATTGTTTTTGTCTGCCTGCCCAACAAAAACTTTTGCATTTATTCCCTGAGTTTCATTTATCTTTTTTGAAATTGTCTTGGCTGTTTCTCTAAATTGAGTAAAAATAATAATTTTTATTTTTTCATTTTTTGATTTTTCTTTTTGAATAATTTCTTCAATTTTTTGAAGTTTTGGATGTTCTATATTTTTTGAAAGAAGTTCATTTGAGCTCATAAATATAAAATTAAATTCAGGTTTTGCTACAAGTTTTACAACCCCCTTACTTTTTCTTTTTGCTGCTTGATTAAATAAGTCTTTGAGGTATTTGTTAAATCCTCCAAGAGTCTGGGTTTCTAAAAGTTCTAAAGCATGCTGGAGTTTTATTGCCTGAGCACATGCACTTACTCCCAACATATAATTGAAATTTTTATTTCCTCTTACAATTGAACCAATCATGGTTTTTTGCAATTTTAATAAATTTGTTTTTGAAACAGGCCCCCATAAAACTCCTCGTCTTTTCATTTCTTCAATATATCCATTAAAAAGTTTTAGAAGAACCTGCTTTATTTCTTCAAATTCAGAAGGAAATTCAACTGTTATTTTTTCAAATTCTCTTTCCTGCAAATATTGTTTTACTTCTGGACTTTCTCTTGTCATTAATTCTACTTCTTCTATGGAAAGATTTTTGCATATTTCTTTTATTTTTGAGATTTCACTTCCTGGTGAGGCTGTTAATCCCAAGATTCTTGGATTTTGGGATTGATTTTGGTATTGCTGGGCAACATAATTGTAATCATAATTTTTTATGCATCTGTGGGCTTCGTCTTCTATTAAAAGGCAGACTTCATTGAAATTGTAGAGGTTTTTTTTTAAATCATTTGCAACACATTGAGGGGTCGAAAAAATTATATCTGCTGTTTGAAATATTTTTTTTCTTTGCTCTGCTTTTACCATACCGGTAAATAATTGCATGTCCCCAAATAATTCTGGAAGGTGTTTTTTGAAAAAAACTAAATGTTGTTCTGCTAAAGGTTTTGTTGGTGCAAGGAAAACAACTTTTTCTCCTGGAAACTCCTGCATTCTTTTTATTGTGAGCATTAATGCAATAAGTGTTTTTCCCAGCCCTGTTGGAAGAACTACCAAACAATTTTTTTTAACACAACTTTCAAAAATTTTTTGTTGATATTCTCTTGGAGTAATATTTTTTAAAAATCCCATGTTCTTAATTTAAATTATTAAGATTGAATAAAAAAGACCTATTAAAACTATGGATGCTAAGAAGCACCAGATTATTTTGTTCCCAAAAAATATTTTGTTCCCGTCTAAATCTGAGATTGGAATCATGTTAAAGAAAGCATAATAAATATTTAATCTGGCAAATTCCTGGAATCCAATTAAATATCCTGCTATTGCTAAGATTATGTTCATTACAATTCCTGCAGCTGCAATTAATCCGATATGGTTTTCAGTTATTTCTGAAAAAGAATATAATCCATGTCTTTTTGCTGCTCTGTGAATTTTTGGTTTAACTTCAAAAACAAGTGAAGCCATCCAAACAAAACTTTTGAAAGGGAAAAGAATTAATTTTGAAATTATTGGAAAAAATGCTCCTGCTGGAAAAGGTCTTTTGAATTCTCTGGAAGGATGGCTTCCTCTTTTAAATTTCCAAAACAAAAATAATAAACCAACCCTTTTTATTTCCCATAACTTGATTTCTATTTCTGATTCAAGGTAAAAACTTGCAACTTTTTTTGCAGTGAGATTCATTCCGATAATTATAGATACTGCTAAAATTGTATCTAGAAAAATTTGAAAAGAAGCTATTAAGCTAATTGAAAAGGAAATAATTAGAGTCGCAATACTTATGGAGATTATCTCTTTTTTGTTTAACATATTTTGTCTATGTAAATATTTCTTATAAATTTTGTTATTAAAGGAATATGGAAAAATATTTAAAGAAGATATTATAATTATTTTTATGAGGAGTATTTATAGATGAGAATAAAGAAGATTACTGATGTTCTGGGAACTAAAGTGTATACTGATTTCGGAGATTATTTTGGAGAAGTTGAAGAAGCTAATTTGTCTGAAAATAAGATTGATGGATGGAGGATAAAAGTTGGAGGAAATATTATGTCTTTAATTGGAGGAGCAAAAGGAGTGATTATCCCTCATCAATTTGTCAGGGCTATTAGTGATATTTTTATAATAAATAAATCAGCTTTACCAAGTCCTGATGAACAAATTGAGGAAATTCCTGAAGATTTAATATAAGATGGCTGACACAATTTTTCAACATTTTATAGTCCAGGATTTTATTTTACCTTTTCTGTTAATTTTTACCCTTGTATTTGCAATTCTTGAAAAAACAAAACTTCTAGGAGATGGAAAAAAACAACTTAATGCGATTGTTGCTTTTGTTATTGGATTAATTTTTGTTACTGCTGTTTTTCCTAAAGAGGTGGTGGGTAATTTAATGTTATTTTTAACTGTTGCACTTGTGATCATGTTTGTGATCATGTTGCTTTGGGGGTTTGTGTTTGGAGATATTAAAGACGGATTTAAACCTGAAGGGTGGATGAAAATAGGTCTGGGCCTTATAATTGGTATTGCTACAATTGCCGCTGTTATTTGGGCAGTAGGGATTAGAGGAGGAATAATTGATTTCTTGTTTAGACAAAGCTGGAGTTCAACTTTTTGGACAAATTTCTCTTTTGTAATAATTGTTGTGCTTGTTTTAGTATATTTTATAAGAAAACCTAAAGGTTAAGAACTAATATTTAGAAACATATTTAAACAATATTTCTTAATTATTTTTATGTTACAGGGGTTGATTACATTTGCTTGGGGTAGTTTTAGTGGAGGATTATTTGGAGAGATGTTCCAGTCTTGGGAGCAGGCAGGAGTTTTTAGTTATATGTTGCCTTTCTTGTTAATTTTTTCTTTGGTTTTTGGAATTTTAACCCAGGTAAAACTTTTTAAGGATGGTAATAAGGCAATTAATGGGATTATTGCACTGGTTGTTTCTTTGATGTCGATTCAATTTGGAATTGTTTCTGAATTTTTTGCACAGGTTTTCCCGAGAGTTGGTGTTGGCCTGGTTATTTTATTAGTAGTTATGATTTTTTTGGGATTGTTTGCACCAGATAGGACATGGGTTACTTATACTCTTTTTGCAGCTGCAGCAGTGATTTTAATAGTTGTTCTTTCAAATTCTGCAACTTCTGTTCAATGGCTTTCTACAGGGATTTTATCTCATATTGATTGGCAGTTTATTATGCCTTTTGTAGTTTTGATTGTTTTAGTTGCAGTGGTTATAGGAGGTTCAATGAAACCTAAGGATAAACAAGATACAAGTTCTCTTTTCATGAGAAATCTTTTAGGTACTGGAAAGTAAAATTATTTTTTCTTAGAAGTTTTTTTGTGAGAACTTGGTTTGTGTCTTACTGCCTGATTAATTACTTTGCCAAAAGAATCCTGCATCATTGACATTTCTTTTTTTATTCCTTCTATATTTTTTCCATAAGCACCTATTTTTCCTAAAATTTCAATCTGTAATTTATCAATTATATTTTCCATTCTTTTTAATCTGTCTGCAATATTTTCTATTTTTACTTCTGAAAGTGTTTTAAATTCAACTAAATCTTCAACTTGTTTTTGTGTTTTTTTAATTTTTTCAGAAAAAACCTGTTCAGCTATTTCAATGGTCATATCGCTACTGGTTGTTTCAGGAGAGTAACCATAATTTTCTTCTTGTTGATAAGTTTCTTGTGGTTGAGAAGTGTTGTACATTTCCTGTTCTGGTATTTCCTGGGTTTGAGGATAATAGTTTCCTTGTTCTGGGTTTGGAGAAGGAGGATTCATTGGTTCTTGTTCATTTTGACTTATTGCGCTTTTTATTTGAGCCTGATTTAGTGCATCATTTATTTCTCTTGGAGAAACTCCTTGTTCTTGCAAGCTTCTTACAATTTGTTCATCAGGCATCCCCTGATTTTTCATCTGCGTTATTTGTTCTAAAATTCCCATCTTTTTTTTAAGTTAAGGATGTTTATAAAAATTCCTTTTGTGTAATTAATCTGTATCTTTTTCTATAAATTTTAAAGGTTGAAACATTTTTGCTTGTTTAGATAATATTTCTAAATCTTCTTTTCTTGCAAATTTTGAAAATTCACTTGATGCTGTTTCCAAAAACGAAAGAGTTCTTTCCATGCTTTGTTTTATTATTTCTATTTCTTTTTTCATCCCCAAAATTTTTTCATTTATTTCTTCTTTCATTTCTATTACATTTTTCCCTATTAGTAAGAGTCTGTCTTTGAGAATTCTTTGTTTTTCTTCAATGTCCCTTATTTGAGTATTTGTTTCCCCAAAAGATTGATTTGAATAATTCATTTGTTCTTCCATTAAAAATTAAGTTTAAATTAGTTTAAATTTGTTGTGATTGTTCTGTATAATTAAATTAAAAAGGGTAGATTGTTAAAGAGTTAAATGGAATTTATACATTTATTAATTTTTACAAGTTTTCTTTTATCGTTTCTTTTGTTTGTAATTGATGTCGGGAAAGTTGGGAAAAAGTTTAGCAGGAGAAAATTATTTTCTATTATCAGTCTAGCTTTTCTTCCTGTTCTGTGGCTTTGTGTTTATTTTATTCTTGATGTAAGTTGTAAGGCTTTGTTTAATCCTTTGATATTCTTAGTTTTTCCAATTTTTTTAGGAGTTATTATCTGGAGTTTTATTTATTCAATTAAATACAAAATTTTTCTTGGAAAGATCATCCCTGCTTTTAATGTTTTGATTTTTATTATAACATTTTTTTTAAGAAAGAGTGTGATGTGTTTGGATTAAAATGGATAAAGATATTAAATTACTTTTGAAGATTATTGGTATTTGTTTATTGATTACTTTTATTTTATTTATTATCTTTTTTGGTTTTTTCTTTTTTAGCCGAGTTAATTATTGTTATAAAACATGTGGAAATTGGATGTTTGAAGAAATTGATAATGAAGAGTGCGTGAATCTGGAATGGTTTACGGAATGTCGGAGCAATCCTAAATGCTTTGCCACAGGTTCTTCTGAAGGTCGGCTCTTTTGTGAAACATGTTCTAAATGTCTTTTTAGAAATATTGGTGGTTGAAATTTTGTTGTGATTATGGGCAGTAATTCTTATAAAGGCATTGAAATATTCTGAGGTAATGGGGAAAGTTAATTGTGGATATTGCAAAAAGGAAATAGGAAAGGGTTCTAGAGAATGCCCTCATTGTGGAAAAAAGTTTAAGATGTTTGAAGAAGAAGATAAAAACAAACTTTTTAGAAACATAACCTTAAAAAAATATTTTTCGGCAAGTTTAATTCTTTCGTTGAGTATAAGTGCATTAATAGGAATATTTATTTTTATTTTTTGGGAATTTGGGGAGGTACAAAGGAAAATACTTTTCACAACATTGTCTCTTGGGGGATTTAGTATGTTGGGTTTGTGTGCAGCGATTTGGTATGATAAGCAGAAATTTCTTTTATTAAGTTATTCTGGAATGATTTCATCAGTTCTTGGTTTCCTTTATAGTTTTTTGTTAATCTGGGAAATTATTGATACCCTTTCTTTTTATGAAGCTAAACCTTTTTTCATATTAGTTATCCTTTCTATCACATTAGCTTATTCATGTCTTATTTTGCTGGCTCATAAAGAAAAGTCTCCATTAAATTTTATTTTATGGCTCACAATTATATATGCTTTTGTTATTTCATCAATGTTAATAGGGTTAATTATCTGGGAATGGGATGTCGAGGAACTATTCTTTAGGGTTCTTGGAGTTTTTATCCTCTTAGTTGTATTAGGAACAATTTCTACTCCTTTTTTAAATAAAATTGGTTTATTGAATAAATTATGGTTGGAGAAATTGTAATTTAAACTGAAATAAAAATTTTGTATGAACCACACAAAATATTTTAAACTCGCTCTTCTTTTCTCACTTATGCAATTTAAAGAGGGAACTAAATTATATTCTTATGAAGTTCAAAGAGAAGGTGGAGAAGATGTTCTTTATGTTAATTACTTGGGAGCTCCTTATGTGCCGAGTCTTTCTGATTATCCTGAGATTATGGAAAAGACAGTTGATGCTTTAATAGAGAATCCTAATGTTTCCAGGATTGTTTTTGTTCAGCAGAAAAACTATAATTATGATTTTGATGAAACTTCTTTTTTATTGGAAATCTCTCAGCTTTATGTTTATCTTATCAGACATGAGAAAATTTTATCCCAACAAAAACTTGTTACAGGTCATGAACAATTTTTTTCTTCCAGATACAATAGTCTTTTTTCTTTTCTTTTCTTATTAAAACAAGATCCAATTGCATCTTACTATGAACTAAAAAAGATTTTGATTGAGGCTAAGATCTTTTTTGAAAAAATTGATGAGAATTATAAAGCAGATCAGTTAAATTATATCCGGCTTTTAGAAAAGATCTTTAAGATGCTTGAAAAAACAAAAATTATTCAGGCAATTTTTCCTCATCTTAATGAATATCAAAAAGGAAATAGGGAAATTTATCATAGAATTTTTAAACCAGATATAATCCCGAACTTTACTTTTACAAGATTGGTTTCAGATTTGCCAGAAGATGCTGAAATTATGGACCAATATGAAATTCAGGGGGGAGAAGATGATAGGTCTCTTGTGACTATTTTAAGAAAAAAAGATGAAGCTAAATTAATTTACCATTTAAATCCTTCTGAGAATTCTCTTGATGAATCTCAAAATCTTCTTTTGAATCTGGCAAGAAGTGTTTTAATTGAGCATCAGCCTAAAGCTGAAGAGTTTACAGATACCGACAGGGTTAGACAAGTTTTTTTTAATATTTCTAAAAATTTACTGCAGGATTTAGCACAAACTAAAGGAATAAGGGTTAGCTATTCTGATTTAAATAAAATGTCTACTATTCTTGTTCGGAATACAATTGGATTTGGGCTCCTTGAAGTTTTGCTGCAGGATAAAAAAATTCAGGATATTGTTTTGAATGCTCCTATTCCTTTAACAAATATTTTTTTAAGGCATCAGGATTATGATGAATGTTCTACAAATATTCTTCCAAGTCAGGAGGATGTAGATTCCTGGGCTGCTAAATTTAGGATGATTTCTGGAAGACCCTTAGATGAAGCTAACCCTATTTTAGATACTCAACTGGAAATTGGAAAGTTAAGGGCGAGAATTGCTATTATTCAGAATCCTTTGTCTCCAGATGGTTTAGCTTATGCAATCAGAAGACATAGAGAAGAACCCTGGACCCTGCCCCTTTTTATAAAAAATAAAATGATTAATCCTTTTGCTGCAGGGTTGCTTAGTTTTTTAATTGATGGTTCAAGAACACTTTTAATTGCTGGAACCAGGAGTTCTGGTAAATCGTCGATGTTGGGAGCTTTGATGCTTGAGATTATTCCAAGGTTTAGAATTATTGTAATAGAGGATACTTTAGAATTGCCTGTAGAATCTTTGAGAAAACTTGATTATGATCTCTTGAGAATGAAAGTTCGTTCTGCTTTGTTGAAAACTACTGCTGAAGTTTCTGCTGAAGATGGAATAAGAACTTCGTTGAGACTTGGGGATAGTTGTTTAATTATTGGAGAGGTGAGATCTCAGGAATGTAAAGCACTTTATGAAGCAATGAGAATTGGTGCTTTGGCAAATGTTGTTGCAGGAACAATTCATGGAGCTTCTCCTTATGGTGTTTTTGACAGAGTTGTAAATGATCTGGGAGTTCCACCAACGAGTTTTAAGGCTACTGATATAATTGGAGTTTGCAATCCAATAAAATCCCCTGATGGTTTACACTCCTGGAGAAGAATGGTTCAGCTTTCTGAAATAAGAAAACATTGGAAAGAAGATCCTATGTCTGAAAAAGGATTTGTTGATTTGCTTAGATATAATGTTGAGAAAGATGAACTTGAACCAAGCGACGATTTAATTAATGGAGATAGTGAAATAATTAAGGATATTGCTTCAAATGTTAAAGGTTGGGCAGGAAACTGGGATGCGATTTATGATAATATTTTGGTAAGAGCAAAAATAAAAAAAGAAATTGTTGAAGTTGCTGAAAAAACTAAAGATGAAGGAATTCTTGAGGCGAAATTTAATTCTTTATCAAATCACATGTTTCATAAAATTTCAGATGAGGTAAGGCAGGAAATTGGTCTTCCGTTGGGTAAAAGAGTTTTTCCTGAATGGCAAACTTGGTTAAATAAGGAAGTGAAGAAAAGGAGGATTTAAGGAAAGTTTTTAAATTAGTTTTTGTTTAGTAAATAATGGGTAAGAATAATTCAGATATTTCTAAATATAAGGCCATCAAGGATTATAAAAAAAGTATTTCTGCGATGAAGGATCGTAATATGGATAAATATGGAAAAATCGTTTCGTTTGATGCTATTTCTGAAGAATATAAACAACTTGGAATTCTCTATGCTGAAGAGGGACGTTTCTCAGAAGCTAATAAGACTTATCAAGAAGCTCTTAGTTATGCAAAGGATTCAAATCTTAAAAATGAGATTATAGAACAAATGGGAAAATCAGAGCCTTCATCTGCTTCCAAGAAACATAAACGCTTGAATAAAAAACCTTCTTTTCTTGAAAAATTACTTGGGAGTGTAGATAAAGAAGTTACTAATATTGAAAAAAAGATTGGAATTAGAAAATATTCTTTGTTTGTATTTTTGTCTATGATTAGTTTTGTTTTTGCTTTATTTTTTTCTTCATTTAAATTAACTGGAGCTGTTACTGGAAGTCTTTTGTCTCAAAGTAATTCTACTTTTCTTGGAACAGGATTTTTTGTTTTGGGGTTGATTTTTGTTTTTATTTCTTTTAAAAAGAGGAAGTGATTTTTTATCTGAATTTCTAAAGATTTATTAATTAATTTTTATTATTGTTTTTGTAAAAGATGGTGTACAAAAAATCTGATGTATCTGATATACTTAGAAAATATAGTTCTAAAATAGAAGGACAAATTAAAACTTCTGGAAAGAATGTAAATTATAGTAAAGCTTATGTTAAATTTAAAGAGGAGATGGTCCCTACTTTGAATAGATATGAAAAATTGTGTCGTAGTACTGGAAATGTGATTAAATTAAAGGGTTCTAAAAAAGATGAGGAGAAGATTAAAAGGCAGCTTGAGATTGCGCATCTTGATTTACAGCCCTGGCAGGTTTTGACTTTTAGCGTTGTTGTTTTATTGGGAGTATTTTTTATGGGGCTGTTGATTTCTGTTTCAGTGGCTTTGATAAATGGGAGTATGGCTGCTTTTCCATTTTTGTTTTTTGTTTTAATGATGGTTGTTTCTGTTTTTCTTTTTTATTTTGTGAATGGTTATCCTGCAAGGTTGGCAAATAAATGGAGACTTAAAGCATCGTCTCAAATGGTGCCTGCAATTTTGTATGTGGTTGTTTATATGAGGCACACACCTAATTTAGAAAAAGCAATTGCTTTTGCTTCAGAGCATTTGCAATATCCTCTTGCACTGGATTTTAAAAAAGTTTTTTATAATGTTTCTATTGGAAAGTTTTCTACAATTAAAGAAAGTTTAGATAATTATCTTGAAACCTGGAGAGATTATTCTATTGAGTTTATTGAAGCATTTCATTTAATTGAAAGCAGTTTGTTTGAACCTGATAATGCCAGAAGAATTTCTACTCTGGAAAAATCTTTGCAAGTGGTTCTTGACGGAGTTTATGACAAAATGTTGAAATTTACTCATGATGTCAGGAGTCCTTTGACAAATGTTTATATGTTGGGTGTTGTTCTTCCTACTTTAGGATTAGCTTTAATTCCTTTGGCTTCTACAATGGTTGGGGATTTTTTAAAGTGGAATCATATTTTTATTTTGTTTAATTTAATTGTTCCTTTTATGGTTTTTTATCTTACAGATAAAATTTTAATGTTAAGACCAGGAGGATATGGGGAACAAGGTTTGCTGGAAAGAAATCCTCTTTATCATAAATATAAGAGCAGAAAACCTTATATGAAGGCTTTTTTTATTTGCTTGCCTTTTTTAATAATTGGTTTGCTGCCTTTGATTTTTCAGTTCACTCCAATCCCTGAATTATTTGGCTTGCAAAAAGATTATTCTTTTTCTCAAATTGGTTTGGGCTTTTTTGGAGATGAACTGCTTTTTGATTTTAAGCAAGCAGGGAATTCAGTTGTAGGTCCTTTTGGAATTGGGGCTTTAATTTGCAGTATGTTTATCCCTTTAGGACTTGCTTTGTTTTTTTCAATGTCTTTTAAAGAAAGAACTAAAGATTTAATTAAAGAAAGAGCAAAAACAAAGCAACTTGAAAGGGAGTTTAATAATTCTTTATTTCAGTTAGGAAATAGAATTGGGAATGGAGTTCCTCCTGAACTTGTTTTTTCGAAAGTTGCTGAATCTTCAAAAGGATTGAAAACAGAGGATTTTTTTAGGAGAGTTAATTATAATATTCGGCAAATGGGCATGAGTGTTGAGAAGGCAATTTTCGATCCTAAGAGGGGAGCTCTTGTTTATTATCCTTCTAGTTTAATTGCAACAAGTATGAGAATTTTAGTCGAGTCTTCTAAAAAAGGTTTGACTATTGCTGCTGTGAGTTTGATGAATATTTCAGAATATGTAAAGAATATACAGAAAATTACCAGTCGTTTGAGAGATATGCTTGCGGAAATTGTTTCAGATATGAAGAGTAATATGACTTTTCTTGCACCTTTGCTTTCAGGAGTTGTTGTGGGTTTGGCTGTGATGATAACTTCTATTTTAAATAAATTAAGTGTTGCTAGTCTTGGAGAATCTTCTGCAGCAGGACTTGGAAATTTAGGTTCAATGATTGAAATATTCAGCATAATAAAAATGGTGCCTCCATATTATTTGCAGATTGCAGTTGGGGTTTATATTATTCAGATAATTTTTATTTTAACTAGTGCTTTAGTCACAATTGATTCTGGAGAAGATAAACTTGAAAAGACAAATAAGATCGGGAAAAATCTTTCAAAAGGAATTGCACTTTATTTTATTACAGCACTTTTAGCAACTTTGGCTTTGTTTTTCTTAACTTCAATTGTTTTGGGAGGATTGCTTTAATTAAAAACATTTATTAATTCTTTTTCTTTTTTTCTTTTATGAAAAAGAGACAAAAAAAGAGGAACTTTTTTAGCGATAATTTTTTTACAAAAAATCATAAGGGGATAATAACAGAATATCTTCCATGGATTTTAATTGCTGTTGCAATTTTAGCTGTTCTTATGATTACAATTTTTTTGTTGAGAGGGAAAGGGACTTCATTAATAGATCAAGTTAAAAATTTATTCAGGGGGAGATAATGACCGAACTTACAATTAGTCAATTGATAAAAATAATTATTGGGGTTTTTGTGGTTGTTGCTGTTGTTGGGGGATTGTATCTTTTGTTTAAGGGTCATGTATTTGATTTTATTAAAAATCTTCCAGGAGGAGAAACTTCAGATTTTTTTCTAAGTTTATTAAAATGAATAGAAGAGGACTTTTACTGGCTTCAGAAACTTTGAAAATTGTTATTGCAGTAATTTGTATTGGCTTTTTAATTTATTTTTTAACTTCATTATATTTCACAAATGTTAAAAACAAGAATTTTGAAAAAGCAGAAGCTAGTTTGAATTTAATTGAATCTGAGGTTGAGAGAATTAGTGAGGGAGGAGAATTTAGAGAAGATGGTTTAAATGTTCCTAGCCCTTCTGGTTGGTATTTATGGAGTTTTATTGAAGATAAACCTCTTTCTTGTTTAAACCAAAATTGTTTATGTATTTGTGACAATGTCTGGGCTAATTTTTTTGATAGGCAAATTAAAAAATGTGATAAAGAAGGAGTTTGTTTAATTGTTGAAAATTTAAAAGGTTTTGATAAAATAAAAATTAAAAATGACGGGACATTTGTTTTAATTAAAGAAGTTGAAGGTTTAATTGAGGTGAGTGAAATAAAATGAATCTTGATAGTTTGATAAAATATTTAATTTGGATTGTTTTTTTTATAGCTGTTTTAGCAGGATTATATTTTATGTTAAATAGGTTGGGGGTTTTATAATGAAGAAAGGAGAATTAACAACTCAGCAAATAGTTATGTTAATAATTTTAATCACGAGTTTTGTGATTATTTTGTTTTTGCTGTTTAGGTTGAATTTTGGCGAGACAACTGAAAAAGAAATTTGTCATAATTCGGTTGTTCTTAAAGGAAATTCTCAACTTCCTGATAATGCACTTTCTTTAGATTGCAAGACAAGTTATATTTGCATTAGCAAGGACGGAAGTTGTGATAAAATGAAAAATTCTGAAATAAAAAAAGTGGCGAGTGATGAAGAAGTTTATCAAATTTTAGCTGATGAATTAGCTGATTGTTGGTGGATGTTTGGTGAGGGGAAAATAGATTATGTTCAAAAAGATTTGATTTCTAATCTTTATTGTTCACTTTGTTCTCAAATTGCTTTTGATGAAAGTGTGAAAGAGATTCCTGGATTTGAAGAAGGGATATTTAATCAGAAGGATCTTTATGATTTTATGTCTAAGGAGAAACTTTCTGGAGGAGAGAAAACTTATTTGGAATATTTGATGGGTTTGCAGGAAGCAGAAAAAATTAGAGAAGAATTAGTAAAAACTGAAGTTGGTTCTGGAGGGGTTGATTTTCCGAAGATTATTTTGGATAATTATTATTATGTGGTGATGGGAATTTCCAGCAAGATTAGTAAATTACAATGGGGGGCATTGGCTGGGACAGTTGGGTTGGTGACAGCTATAATTTTTCCTGGAGGGCTTATAGTGGGTGCGGTTATTGTTGGTGCTTCTTTTATTGCAGGAAGAGAAGTTCCTACTTTATTGGGGGTTTTTGTTAAGGGAGATTCTGGAAATGAGTATCTTTCCCCTACAATTATTGAAGCAAATTCAAAAGAGTTTAATGAATTAGAATGCAAGGAAATTGTGACAAAAGCCTGATAGTTAATTTTATTAATTGTATTTGTTTTTTGTGTAAATGACACCAATGGCGTATACCCAAAGGACACGAGAACTTCTTCGAAGCCCCGAAATATTTACTAGGGGCAAAAAGAGAGGAGGAATCTTAGTAGAGAATATTATTTTTATTGTTTTAAATTTAATTTTTCTTTCTGTTTTAATTTTATTTTTATTTAAACAAGGAAGTGGGGCAATTGTCTTGGAGCAATCTTATGCAAAACAAATTGCTTTGTTGATTGATTCTTCAAAACCAGTAATGGAAATTAATCTGAATATGGAAAAAGCTAAGAAATTGGCTGAAAAAAATAAAATTGATTTTGGAGAAGTTGTTAGAATTGAGAAGAATCTTGTTATAGTTAAACTAAGTGAAAAAGGAGGTTATTCATATTCTTTTTTTAATGATGTTGAAGCCACGGCTTATGCTTCTGGAGAGGATTATGTGTTTATAATAAATAAAAAATGATTGATAAAAACTTTTTTAGTTATAGTTTTTTTCCAAAAAACAAGAGAGGGGATAAAATAATTTCTGTGTATTGGTTTGCTATCTTGATTCTTGTAGCTGGAGGAATTTCTGCAATGGTTTTTGTTTTTTATAATCAGCCTTATGATGTCCGGGAGATTGAAGCGAATATTTTAACTAATAACATTGCAGATTGTTTGTCCCAAGGAGGTTATCTAAGAGATGAATTTTTTGACGGAGAAAACTTTTTATTAAATGAAACTAATTTTTTAGAAAAATGCGAACTAAATTTTGAAGTTGAAGAAATTTGGGAAGAAGAACAATATTATGTAAAAGTTGAGATTTATCAAATTTCTGATTTAAATAATCCTGTTTTTAATTTTGATTATGGGAATGAAAAATGGGTTGTTAATTGTGTTTTTCAAGAAGAAAAGGAATTTGAAAAATTATCAGAATGTTATGAAAGGCGATTTTATTGTTTAGATAAAAGCGGAAATCAGCATTTAATTAAAATTTTGTCTGTGATAAATAAGGGTGATAAAAATGTTAAATAAAAAAGCACAATTAGGCGAGACAATGACATGGATAGTTGCGACTTTAATTATTATTGTAATTTTGCTTATTTTTATTTATGTTTCATCTGTTTTATCTGGAATAAAAAAGATTGGAATTTCTGATTTAAAATTTGATTTAGACGAGAAGAAAGATTTTATTTCTTCTAAAACCACTTTTGCTTATTTAAATAAAGAAATTTCTGAGGAGGAAACGAAATTAATTAAAAATTGGATTGAAGAGGAGGAAAGATGAAAAACAAGAAGGGAGATATTCCAATAACAATCTTAGTAATTGGTGTTTTTACAATTTGCACTTTGGCTGTGCTTAGTTTTTTTAATTCAAGTATTCAAATTAAAAATTCTTTTGTAGGAATTAATGAAATGGAAAAAATAAATATCCAAATAGAAGAATATAATTTAGGAGAGCCATTAGAAAATTTAGAGACTCTTGAAGAAAACGGAAATATTTTTCTTTATCAAGAGAAAAAAGGTTTTTGGAAATCTTTGGCTTTTTGGACAAAAGAAAAAATTCTTTTCTCAGTAAAGTTTACCCCAGAGAAATAAGAACCTTTTTAAATAAAATAAACTTAAATTAAATATGCATAATAAAAAAGAGGAGAAACGAAGTTCCTCTCATTCAAGTTTTTTTCCAAAAAACCAGAAGGGGCAGGGATTAAGTACTAATGCGATTATCTTAATTGTTTTGGGAGTTATTATTTTAGTTATTTTAATAGCTGGATTTACTATGGGGTGGAGCACTATTGCTCCATGGCTTCCTTCAGATAATGTTGATTCAATCGCTAATCAGTGTGAAACTGCTTGTTTGACTAATAGCGAGTATGATTATTGTAGAAAGGCGAGAATATTAAAAGAAGGGAAAATAAAAATTGAAACAAGTTGTGCTGTTTTCTCTGTTATAAGCGAGTATTCTAAATATGGAATTGATGAGTGTCCTTCAATTGATTGTAATATCGGTTGTACTTCTGTTAAAATTAACGAAGATAGAGTTGGGCAGGCACAAGAATCTTGTGAAGCAACTGAAGATGACATAAGTTCTATAACTGATGTTAAGTGTTGTATTATTAAATAGTTTTGAAAATGTCAAAATATTCTGATTCTGAGAGAAGAAATAAAAGAAAAGATAAAAAACGTGAAAATAAGAAGTTTCCCTATAAGAAAGGTGGGAAGAGAAGAACTCAGGAGAAAAAATAATTTTATAAATCTTATTTTCTAATCTCTTTTATGTATGAGGTGATTTTTTTAATTATTCTGGCATTTGTCTGGATTAGTTTTGCAACTATTCAGGATTTGAAAAAAAGAGAAGTTGCTAACTGGCTTAATTTTTCTTTGATAATTTTTGCTTTGGGTTTTAGATTTTTTTATTGTTTGTTTTCTCAGGGTGCTGGAGGATTTTCATTTTTTTATCAGGGCTTAATTGGTTTGGGGATCTTTTTTATATTGGGAAATTTACTTTATTACCTTCGGTCTTTTGCAGGAGGAGACGCAAAATTAATGATTGCTTTAGGTGCGGTGCTGCCTTTTTCTGAAAGTTTTTATGTTAATTTGAAATTTTTTATTTTGTTCTTTTTTATTTTTTTAGTTGTTGGTGCAGTTTATGGGTTGATTGTAAGTTTATTTATTGGTTTGAAAAATTTTAAGAAATTAAAAAAAGAATTTTTAAGAAGATTTAGGGAAGATAGAAAAAAAGTTTTTTTGGTGATGGTTTTGGGTTTGATTTTAATGGGCTTGGGATTTTTTGAAAATTTATTATTTGGTTTTGGGGCTTTGATTTTTGTTCTCCCTTATTTTTATGTTTATGCTAAAAGTGTTGATGAATCCTGTATGATTAAGAAAATTAAATCTTCTAAATTAACAGAAGGGGACTGGCTTGTAAGGAATTTGAAAATAGGAAAAAAATTAATTAAGGCAAAGTGGGATGGTTTGAGTAAAGAAGAAATTAAATTAATTAAGAAAAAATATAAAGAAATTGAAATAAAACAAGGAATTCCTTTTGTTCCTGTTTTCTTCTTTAGTTTTTTAATTTTTGTTTTAATTTATTTTTTGAATTTAGATTTCTTGAATTATTTTTTGTAAGGAAATATTTATATATGTATAATTTTTATTTATAATTATGAAAAGAGGTTTAACATTTATTCTTTGTTTATCTTTAATATTAGTTTTGTCTTTATCTTTAATTTCTGCTGGATGGTTTTCTGATTTTTTGGGTAAGATAACTGGGAAAGTTGTAGAGGGAGAGTGTATTGATTCTGATGGCGGGGAAAATATTTATGTTAAAGGCACTGCTTCAGGTTATGGGTTGTTGGCAGATGAGATCATTTCTGAAACAGATCAATGTCAAACAAATGGAGATATAGCAGAAGCAGTTTGCAGTGAAAATGGACCTGGTGTTAATTTCATAAATTGTCCAAATGGTTGTAAAGATGGTGCTTGTATTAAAGAATCTTCTGGTAATGTAACTACTTGTACAGATTCTGATGGAGGAAAAAATATTTATGAGAAGGGAGCTACTTCAGGTCAAGAGTGGGGAACTGGTCAATATGGTTGGAATGAACAACGTGAGAAAGTATGGATTGAATCTAAACAAGTAACTGTTTTTGATTATTGTATAACAGAAGGAGAAAAAGCAGGAAGGTTAGTAGAATATTTTTGTTCAGATAAAGAAGATCTTGTCGCTTCAGAAACTTTTGCTTGTCCAAATGGTTGTGAAGATGGAGTTTGTTTACCAGGCAAAAAGATTACAGAAGAAGTGACTTGTATTTTTGTTGGTTCTAATGAAATTCAAAAATGTTATACTGCTGAAGAAACTTCAAGAGCATATTGTTCAGGTAAGCAAGATTGTGGAACAGAGATTTCTGGATATGATGGAGAGAAAATAACTTGGAAGTCTTCTTGTGGAGGATATGGTTATACTGTAATTGATGGAGAAAGTGAAACTGTTGAGTTTAATTGTGTTCCACAAATTGTGACAGAAGTAACTGAAGAAGAAATAAACTCTAAAGGATTTAGGTCTGCTTATTGGGGTTGTTATGATAAAACTGAAGAAAAGCAAGGAGTGGAGACCTCTTGTAAATCTTCTGACACTTGGAGAAAATATGCTGAAGAATTTTGTAATGGGAAATGCGATGCTAAAGGAAAATGCGGTGTAAGTGCTTTTAGTGTTTCTAGAGAATGTGATTTCGATCAATGTTCCTTAAGTGAACTGGAAGTAAAAATTTGTTCTTATCTTGGAGTTGATTATGAAATAAAAAGGCAAATTGGATCTCAATTTATTATTTCTTATAATTCTGTTGTTGAAGATGTTTCTTTGGAGCCTTTGATGCAAATGACTCTTAAAAATGGCGTCCTTATTCAAAGAGGGGTTGATTCTATAAATGCAAATTTAGAATTTTTATCTATCCTGGAAGAGGAAGTGGAAATTTCATTAACTTGTAAAGATTCCTGCCCTTTAGATGGAAAATGTTACTCTTTTGGTTATAGAAAATCAGGTAAGTTTTGTTCTGATACTGGTTCTTTTATAGAACAAACTAAAGATAATGAAAAATGTGATAATAATTTTGAATGCTCTTCAAATGTTTGCGTTAATGATAAATGTGTGAGTGGTGGTTTAATTGAAAAAATTATTAGTTGGCTTAAGAAATTTTTTGGAGGAGAATAGTTTTTTTTGGTAATTAAGGGAGTCTTTTTGGAAGCCATGTATTTTTTTCATTAATTTCTTGTTTTGGTTTTTCTGGAATTTCTTCAACTTTTTCTTCTTTTGGTTGATTTTCTAATTGTTCTTTAAGATTTTCTAAATCTTCTTTTTTAGCAGGATGTTTTTCAGAGGTTAATGTTTCATCTGTGTAAATTGGAAGAATATTTATTATTTCATGTCCTAAAATATTTGAAGGGATTAATTGTATATTTTTTGGATTTAGAATTTTTAATTTTTCAGAAATTTCTTTTGCTAATTGCATTGCTTCATCAGGTAAATCTTCTTTTTTTTCAATATGTTTTTTTGGGATTACTATTGAATGCCCCTTTGAAACAGGATTTATTTCTAAAATTGCAATTGCTTCATTATTTTCTCCTATTTTTGTAGAGGGGATATTCCCTGAAATAATTGAACAAAAAATACATTGCTGCGTCTGAGAAGAATCTCCCTGAGTTTTTACTAAATTATTTTGTTTTAGAAATTCTTTTAGCTGTTCTAAATTCATAGAATTAATTTGTTGTTTTGCAAATTCTTTTTTTTCTTCAGGAAAAGTAGAGTCAATTTGTTGGATTAATTGTTGTTTTATTTGTTCAGTTTGATTTTCAAAAATTTCCATTTTATCCAAACGCTCGTCGCATATCTGTTACCTGAGAAGAACTTACACTTTCTATCTCCCCTAATTTTTTTTCAATTGGGTCTAATTCCTGAGATTCATCAAGATCAAAATAAGCTATAACTGCTTTTAGTCCAAATGCAACAGGCTCTTCTTCAAAACGAACTTTTTTTCCTTGCCCTGCTTCAATTATTTCTTTTGCTTTTTCCTTTATTTTTTCTAAATCTTCTTCAGGTGAAGAAGGCATTAATTTTATTGTTAATAATGCAATTCCCATATTTTAAAGGGATTTTTTTCATTTATAAGTTTTCTTGTTTTATTTGTATCACAATACTTAAAAATAGCAATGGTTTTTTTAATAGATGGTTCAGGGTAATTATGATAAAGTCTTGGAGAGGATTGCTAAATCTTCAGGATTGGAAAAAGAGGAGATAGAAAGAAGAGTTGAAGCTAAGAGGGCGAAACTTTCCGGGTTAATTAGTAAGGAAGGTGCTGCTCAGGTTATTGCTGCAGAGTTGGGGATTTCTTTTGATAATGAAAAATTAAAAATAGATGAGCTTTTGCCTGGAATGAGAAAGGCCAATGTTGTTGGGAAAATAATTAACCTTTTTCCTGTGAGAACTTTTACTACAAAGAGCGGGGATGAAGGTAAGGTTGTTAATTTTTTTATGGCTGATGATACCTCTAATATTAAAGTTGTTTTATGGGATACAAACCACATTGAATTAATTGAAAAAGGAGAGGTTGGAGAGGGTAAAGTTGTTGAACTTACAAATGCAAGTATGAGGGATAATGAATTACATTTAGGAAGTTTTTCTGAATTTAAATTAAGTGATGAAGTTTTTGAGGATGTTAAAACAGAAAGAGTTGTTAAAGAAAAAAATATTTTTGATTTTAAAGTAGGAGATAATGTAAGTGTGAGGGCTTTTGTTGTTCAGGCATTTGAGCCGAGATTTTTTCATGTTTGTCCTGAATGCAAGAAGAAAGCAGTTCAAGAAGCAGAAGATTATGTTTGTGCTGAACATGGGAAAGTTACCCCTGAAAAAAGAGCTTTGATAAATATTGTTTTAGATGACGGTACAGAAAGTATTAGATGTGTTTTGTTTCATGATAATCTTTCAGAATTAGGAATTACTGAATTGGAAAATCCAGAAAGATTAATTAATCAAAAAGAAGATCTTTTAGGAAAGGAAATGGTCTTCTCAGGAAATGTTCGGACTAATAAATTTTTTAATAATCCTGAATTTATTGTTAATGAGGTTAAAGAAGTTAATTTAGATGAGTTAATTTCTAATTTAGAATCTAGATAGTAAAAGATTAATTAATTTGAAGTAAAAGTTTGTCTGCTTTAATTGAGAGATTTGGATGTAGAAGCAGGAGACATATGTCG
>JAGLOA010000007.1 GCA_023139205.1 Candidatus Pacearchaeota archaeon
TTATAATTCCAATAACCATAAGCACCACAATAGATAGAATTATTAACTTTTTGTTTGTCATCATATAATTATTGTTTAAGAGATTTATAATATTTTCTACTTGAAAGGCGGGCTGGTAATTTCATATAACATAAGATTATCAATAGTTTTATTATTGATAATCTTCAAATAGGGATAAAAACAATAGTTTTATATAATTTAGGATTATTTAACCTTTATGAAAGGTCTAATCGCAAAATTAAAGAGGGAATTGGAGATTAGAAACTCTTCAAAACAAACAGTTAAAGGATACATTTATTCTGTTCAAAAATTCTTGGATTATTCTGAAAATCAAGGGCTAAATGAAAATTGTGTGAAAAATTATATTCAACAAATTCTGAAAAATAAAAATCCTTCAAGTGTTAGAAAAGATTTATTTGCAATAAAATTCTTTTTTGAAAATGTTTTGAAACAAAAGCTATCTCTTCCTAATCCTAAGAAAAACAACACTTTGCCAGAAATCTTGACCATCGATGAAATTAGAAAATTAATTGAAAACACCTTTAATATCAAACATCAATTAATCATCAAAATCTTGTATGGTTGTGGTTTGCGTGTTTCAGAAATTGTTAATCTAAAAAAAGAAGATGTAAACTTTAAAGAAGATTTGATAAAAATCAGATTGTCAAAGGGAAGAAAAGATAGATTTGTTAAAATTCCTGCATCATTATTGGAAGATTTAAAGAGATATATTAGAATTGAAAATCCTAAGATCCTATTTCCATCCAATCGTGGAGGAAAATTAACAAAAGATACAATTCAAAAGATTGTTCAAAATTCTGCAAAGAAAGCCAGAATAAAAAAAAGAGTATATCCTCATTTGCTTCGTCATTCATTTGCAACACATTTATTAGAAGTTGGAACTGACTTGAGAATTATTCAAAAATTGCTTGGGCATTCTGACATTAAGACGACGCAAATTTATACACAGATTTCGCAAGCATTAATTAAAAATATAAAGTCTCCTTTGGATAATCTATAAAATGATATACACAAATTCTGACGGAGGTGCTCGCGGAAATCCTGGACCAGGAGCAATAGGAGTTATAGTTAGAAAAGATGGGGAGATTCTTACAAGATATGGTGCAAAAATTGGAAATAATGTTACAAACAATATTGCAGAATATGAAGGTTTGATAAAAGCATTGGAGTTGGCTTCAAATTATACTAAAGATGAATTAACATGCATTCTTGATTCTGAATTAGTTGTTAAACAACTCTTAGGAGAATATAGAGTAAGAAATCCAAAATTGCTTGAGCTGTTTTTAAAAGTTCAAAAACTTCAGGAAAATTTTAATAAAATAATTTACAAACATGTTAGAAGAGAAGATCCATTTCAGCAAATTGCTGATGAATTATTAAATGATGAATTAGATAAGGCAGGACATAAAAAGTATTACAGGAAATAAATTATTTTATCAAGACAAAAATCCAAGTAATTTATAGATTAATATTGCAGGCCAAACAAGAGCCTTTAAAATTCCTAAAACTCCTCCCCAAAATGAAGTTGCAGTCTGAAGATAATAAATTGCTGCTCCGATTAAACCAAAAAAATAAATTCCTCCCCCACAAGCGCCACAATGTGAGCAATTTAATTTATTTTTTTTACCACGTTTAAATAAATCTTTTTTTAAATTCCTCTTTTTCATTATTCTTCTAGGAAGATTACCTTAATAAACTTTACGAAGTTAAATATATAAATAAAAATTCTATTTAATTATATGGAAAAGTTTTTTTGGGCAGATGAAATTGCTGACAGAATAATTAGGGAAAAAGGTAAGAAAAAAGAATATATTTGTGCTTCAGGAATTACTCCTTCTGGAAAAGTTCATATTGGGAATTTTAGAGAAGTTATAACAACTGATTTAGTTGTAAAAGCTTTAAAAGAGAAAGGAAAAAAAGTAAAGTTTATTTATTCCTGGGATGATTTTGACAGATTTAGAAAAGTTCCTGCAGGAATAGATAAAGAGTATGAAAAATATATTGGGATGCCCATAAGTGATATTCCTTCTCCTTTTGATAAAAAGAAAAGTTATGCAGAATATTTTGAAAAAGAATTTGAAAATTCTCTTGAAAAAGTTGGGATAAAACCTAATTTTATTCGGCAGAGTATTATGAATAAAAAATGCAAATATGCTTCTTTAATAAAATTAGCTATAGAAAAAAAAGAAACAATAATTAAAATCCTGAACAAATATAGAAAAGAACCTCTGGTAAAAGACTGGATGCCTGTAATGATTTATTGTGAAAAGTGTAAAAAAGATTCCGCAAAAATAATTAAGGTTGAAGGAGATGAAATTGAATATGAATGTAAATGTGGATATAAAGGGAAAGTAGATTTTAGCAAAAAAGGTGTAGTAAGTGTAAGGTGGAGAGTTGACTGGCCAATGAGATGGTTTTATGAGAAAGTTGATTTTGAACCTGGAGGAATTGACCATAGTGTTTATGGGGGGTCTTTAACAACTTCAAAAGAAATTGTAAAAGAAATTTTTAGAGGAGAACCTCCAATTTATCAGTTTTATGACTGGATTGGGATAAAAGGGGGGAAAGAATTTTCAAGTTCAAAAGGAAATGCTCTTACTTTAGATGATGTTGAAGAAATTTATGAACCAGAAGTTTTAAGATATATTTTTGTAGGAACAAAACCTAAAACAGGATTTCAAATTAGTTTTGATAATGATGTGATAAAAATTTATGAAGATTATGATGCTCTTGAAAAAAAATATTATGAAGGTAAAGCAAATCCCAGAGAAAAAAGAATTTATGAATTGTCTCAAATAAAATTAAGCAATAAAAAACCTGAGAAAATAAGTTTCAGACATCTTATCTCATTTGTTCAAACAGGAAAAATAAATGAATTAAACAAAGATTCAAAAAAAAGAGCTGAAAAAGTTAAAAATTGGCTGAAAAAATATGCTGGGGAGGATATGAAATTTGAAGTTCAAAAAAAAGTTTCAGTTAAATTAAATAAAAAAGAAAAAGAGGCGTTAATAGAATTAAGGAAAATTTTAGAAAAAAAAGATTATAATGAGAAAGAATTATTTAATGAATTTTATGAAATATGTAAAAAAGTTGATATTAAAAATATAGAATTTTTTGATGCAACATATAGGGTTCTTATAAACAAAAAGAAAGGTCCGAGATTAGCAAGTTTAATTTTAAATGTTGGAAAAGATAAAATTATTAAATTATTAAATCAAATAAAATAAGATGACATTAATTGTAAAGAGCAATATTAAAAAAGTTGTGAAAGAACTTGATAAAGAAGATGCTGTTTCAAGTGTTGCAGAGGAAGTTGGCATAGCTTTAGAAAGAAAAGTTGAAGAAATTTTAAGAGATGCAATTTTTCGTGCAAAAGAAAACAAAAGAAGGACTTTACAGGCCAGAGATTTATAAAAATAATTTGAATTTAATTCAAAAAAGAATAGAATGGAGAAGGGGGTATAAAAATGAAAGGAACAATATTAATTATAGGATTACTTATGGTAAGTGTTTTTGCTGGGATGTTTGTTTTTGCTGAAACAGAAAATGTTGTAAGCAGTTCTGATGGTGCGGGAAATGGTTCAGTTGTATCTGCAAGTAGTGGAGCAGGAGGCTCTGCGATATCTGTAAGTAGTGTTACCAGTGCAACAGATGATTCAGCTATTGATGCTTCAGAAATAGAAACAACTGAGATTGAAACAGAAGAAGTAGAAGAATTATTAGAAGAAGTTGAAGCTGTCCCAGGATTTAAGAGAGTTGGATTTGCAAAAACTTGGAGAGGTCAGGGATGGATAAGTAATGATGATGAAGGTCATCTTGTAAGTGGTTTTTGGGCAAGTCAAAGATTTGCAAAAATAAATACTGCAGATAATGAAGTTGAAGCAGTTAAAACTATAAGAGCTTTTGGAAGATTAAGAATTGCAGGAGCTGGTGTTTATAGACTTATCAGAGCTCCAACAACTGAGGAAATAGAAAGTGCAACTAGTGTAAGTTTCTATGTTATTCCTATGAACAAAAAAGTGTATGCAGAAGAAAGTGAATTAGCAAGAGATTCTGTTGGAAAACTTGTTTTAACAAGAAGAGAAGCATTAAAAGGATTAACAATCTGGGATGGAACTCTTAATTTTGAAAGTGGAAATCTTCAAGGTTCATGGGATGTTGAACTTGGAACAGATGTGTATGTTGTCAGACCAGCTCAAATAAAGAAAATCAAAGCAGTGATAGGAAAAATTAGATCTGCAAGAGTAAGAATAAATGAAGCTATTACTGTAGAACCTCAGGAAATTTCTGAGACTGGAGAAGAAACTTCTGATGCTGGGATAGAGATTCAAATAAAACCAATAGAGATAAAAAGACATAAAATTTTTGGTTTTATTCCAACAAACAGAAAAGTCTTAGAAGTTGAGATAACAGATGGAGACAGAACTTACAGAAGAAAAATCAAAGCTAATAAGATGAAGAAAATAAGAGATTATGCGATTAGTGTAGGCTCTTTAGAAGATGAAGACAATATTGAAATTAGCATAGAGTAAAAACAATTTTTTTATTTTTTATTTTTTTTAAATTTTTTGTGGGGGGGAGATTAATTTTTCTGAAAGAAGAAAATCTTAGATTGTTAAGAAGGTATTTAAAACCAAGAATAATCTAGACCATTTAATTGACAAGATTGCAAGGAGTTTTATTTTTTCTCTTCTTTTGAATTAATTTTTTTAAGAACCTCTTTCCAAGATTTTATTCTTTGGATATTTTCTGGTAATCCTTCATTAACTTGATTCCAAGGATAGTCAAATAAAAGGACAGGAATATTATTCCTTGAGCATTCAAATGCATGTGCGAGATTATCCTCGATTAGTATATCAATGCTATTCTCCAAACAAATTTCTGCTTTTGATTTTAGCTTATTAAAATAATCTTTAGATATGAAAAAAACAGATTTTATTTCTGGGAAATTCTTTTTTATCCATTCAGTTGTTGTAAATTCAATTTTTTTTGGTCTTGCAGTTATTACGACCAAATCATGATTTTCGTTTAATTTTTTAACTATTTCTTTTGCTCCATCCAATGGAGAAATTTCTTTTGAAAAATTGCTCTTGTCAAATTCTATAACTCTTTTTATTGCTAATTCTTCAGGAATACCTAAAATTTCAGAAAGAGCATAAGTAAAAAGATTGTGGAAATTTAAATTTGTCTTATGTTTCCTGTTATGAAATTCTATAAATTTCTCCGTCCCGTTAGCTAAAACATCATCTAAATCAAGTCCGATTCTCATTTAAATTTTAAAAAATAATTAATATATTTAAATCTTCTTTAAAACTTCTTTCACACTATCTGTAACTTTTTCAAAAGCTTCATGACCTTCATTTGCCCAATAATGTTCATCGTGTTCAGTTAATTTAATTTCTCCTTTTTCTTCCACATTTATTAAAAAATTAAATTGCCTTGCAGATTTTCCACTTCCAGATAAATAATCAAAAGTTCCGAGATATTTTTTTATTTGTTTTAAGTCAAGATTAGTTTCTTCTTTAACTTCTCTTATTAAAGCTTCAAAAAGTTCTTCTCCTTCTTCCATATTCCCGCTTGGGAGTTCATTAATCCCCCCCATGAAATCCTCAGCAGGTCTTTTTAATAATAAAACTTGGTCTTTATCTTGAATTACTGCTCCGACAACAAATTTTTCTATTTTATCCTTCTTAGCTTTTTCTAAAAGACTTCTTAAAAAAATAATTTGTTCCTCCTTATTCATATTTTCCATTTCTTAATACCTCCTTACATTTTTGTGAATAGTAATTTGTGACTTTTTTGAATGCTTTTAGATATAAATTCACTAATTTCAAATCCTCTTTTTTATGCCATACCGGCAATTTAAGAGAATTGCTATGGAATTTTTCGGCATTTGGAAAATCTCCTTTTTTATAATTTAATTTTCCAGAATAATTTGAAAATAAATCTGAAGGATTTTGAAATAATTCATGTAAATTTAAAGGTCTTGTTGAACCAGGTCTATCTAATTCTATGCACCCTTCAGCTATCAATGCTTCATAAAATTTTTCAATAGGCAATCCGCCTAACTCCGATGAATTATATTGCATCATAAAGGCATACCATGTTGGATTAGATTTTTTAGAGATTTTTGGAATTTTAATTCCTGGCAAATTTTTTAAACCATTGATTAATTTTTCTGCAATTATTTTTCTATTTTTTATTACATCTTTCATTTTGTCAAATTGTTCATTTGCAATTGCGGCTGCAAGAGGATGAATTCTAAGTTTCAATCCCATACCGGTTACTGAAAATTTTGGAAGAGAGTAGTTTTTAGGAATTTCTGTCTTGCATCTTTTATTATAATGTCCAAATAAAAGCGATTTATAATAAAATTTGTCTAAATTGGTCATAAAGATACCCCCCTCGCCACCAGTCAAGGTTTTTTGTCCCTGTAAACTATATGCAGACATATCTCCGAATGTTCCAACTAATTTTCCTTCAAATTTTGCAAAATGGGCATGGGAACAATCTTCAAGAAGAAGCAAATTATTTCCTTTTGCAATTTTACAAATTTCATTCATCTCACAAGGATTCCCCCACATATGCGTTACAATGATGGCTTTAGTTTTAGAAGTTATTTTTTTCTTAATTTCTTCTGGATTTATATTTCCACTATCTAAACAATCTGCAAGAACAGGAACAGCACCAGTAAAAAAGATTGGAGAAATTGTTGCATGAAAAGTATAAGCCGGGCAAATAATTTCGTCCCCTTTCCCTAATCCTGCTGCAATAAACATAGCATGTATTGCAGAAGTTCCAGAATTAAATAAAACCGAATGTTTTAACTTATGGTATTTTGAAAATCTATTTTCTAATTTTTCAATAATTCCGGACTTATCATAGATGGAAATACTTTCATGTAACTGTTTCAAAACAGCTTTTTCAGTTTTTTCAGTTATTTCTGCCCAAACAAAATGTGGCCCAGGAACATTGATTGTTTTTTCCCCACCATTAATTGCTAATTCATTCACTTTAAACACCCCCCATAATTTATACAGTTTAAACATTTGCAGTCTTCTCCAAGTAAACTAAAACTCAAAATAATTTTATTTATTAGTGCCTCTTCATTTCTTCCTTTAACATCCTCCAAAATATCTATTTCTCTTAAAATTGACCTACAAGGTTTTATTTTTCCTTCAGGAGTTATAAATAAATCGTTATATTGTTTGCATTCTGCGGAGGGGTCGTTACTTCCTTCGGCAAATGCACAAAAGATTTTACCCAAAATAATTTTAGTTTTATCGTTTTTAAGAACTTTTTTTCTGTTATCACTTGAAACTTTTTTAAAACCTAAATCTAATAAAATTTTTTCAAGTTTTTCTAAAGAGAAAAATCCTTCAGCTTCTTTTGGATATAATTCTAAAAATTTTATTGAAGCATTTAATTTGTTGGCAAGTTCTATGTATTCCCTTATTTTTGCTTTAGAAGTGTTAATACCTTCAATTAATGTAGCATTTAATCTAATTTCCACATTAGGAAATTTTTCTTTAAATAAAAATAAATTATTTTTTACTTTCTCATAAGTATTTGTTCTTCTAACAAGATTTTCATATTTAATTTTATCTAAAACATGTAATGAAATATTTATCCTTTTCAAATAATTACCAATTTCTATTCTTTCTTTTAATAAAAATCCATTTGTTGTTAAGACTATTTTTGCACCTTTTTGACTAAGTTTTTTTGCAATTTCAACTATATCTTTTCTAAATAATGGTTCTCCACCACTAAGAGTAGTTGTATCTAAATTCAATCTCTTTTTACCAATTGAAAACAAATACCCATAATCACTTTCATCAAAATTATCTTTTTGTTTAGTTTGTAATCCTTCTTTGTGACAAAAAGTGCAGTCATAATTACATCCTTGTGTAACAATAAGTCTTAATTCCCTTCCAGTCATATTAAATATTCCCTCCAGATTGAAGTGTGTAAATTGTATTCCTCTTTTCCATCTGAACTATGAATAACATCTCTAATAAAATCTGGATGCTCTGGTACAATAGAATCATATCTTTTTCTAATTTCTTTTTTTGTTCTTAGGAAAGATTCTAAATTTCCACTATATGTCGCGATAATTGCAGGTCTATTTGAATGGTCTAAAACCATTGGGTGATAAAAAGGTTTAGAACTATGCTTTTCATACTGCTTTGAAATTAACTCAAGAGGAACATTTTCAATTTTACTCAAACAATTTCTTTTTCCGATTACATCTAAATCCCGAAATATATCTTCTGCGTATGGAATACCCCATGAAAATACCATTACAAAAATGTCTTCAATTTCTCGTTCTACATTTATTTTCATAAATAATTTAGTTAAATTGTTTATTTAAACATAGTTTAACAGATAACTTAAAATAATTAAAAATATTTAACAAACAAGTAAACTATAAACCTAATTCAAAATTTAACTTAATTCCTTTAAGATTTCTCTGTAATTTTCCTTCAGAATTTGTTCTCAAAAGACCCATTTTCTTTAGCTTGGCAGAATAAGTACTTATTGTTGCAACGGATTTTTTTAATTCTCTTGCTATTTGACTTGTATTTTTTGTGCCATTAGCAAGAATAAGAAGATTTAGAGAAATTTTACTCTTTAAGATATGTCCAAATTTTATCGCCTCTTGTTTATTTGAAATATTTATAATAGAATCCTCAAATAATTTATTTTTAGTTAGATAAACTTTTTTATGTTTCTGGAGATATTTAAATAATGATTTTGCAAGTGTCTCCATTAAATTATCCTTCCCTAAAATTGTTATTTCTCCATCCTCTAAATAATTTAATAATTTAAGGTACTCCTCTTTTTTATTTGGAGCATTTATCAATATATCTCTTATTTCCTCTAAGTTCATCTCCCATTCTGGAACCCTTTCCTGATATACCACATAAGGAACTGTTTCCATAAGTAATATGGAAGGAACATTTTTTATCATTCCTTCTTCCACCATTATTTTCCTTGTAAAAAGGTATAAATTTTTTCGATAATAATCTGAAAAAAGAATATCCATTTCTCTGTTCACATCTTCAGGGTATAATTTATGAAAAAAATTTGAGAAAAATAAGTCTAATGCCATTTGAAAAATATGTGAGGATTTTCTAAATTCAATAAAATCTTTAACAGGCAGTCTTGCTAAAATTGAAAAATATTGTTGAAATAAATTTTCTTCTTCATAAGAAACAAGCCTCTTCCATAATTCTGAAGATTTGTAAATTATTAAATTAGATTCATTGAATCCTATCGCATGAGTCATATTTTTTACTTCAAGCATTTTTTCATTAATATAAGAATCCCAGTCTTTAGTATTGTTTAAGCAATACCTCTTAAAATAAGGATTCGCTAAAGTGTTCATATCCCACATTATTAGAAAAACTTTGGAATTTTTGTCTTTTGCAAAGTTATATAATTCTTTTAAGGTTGCTATTACATCATAATTCGGAGTTATATACGTAAATGAACAAAAAAGATTCATAACAGAATCTCCTTTTAAATACTTACATCTATCCTCAAAATTTTTTTTATCTTTTCTGATTATTTGTGTTTTTATTCTTTCCATTATAATTTCTTTTTTAGTTCTTGATCTAATAAGATAAGGAACTCAATTTGTGCTTCTCGATATTCTTTTATTCCTGAATCAAAAGGTTTTGAGTTTTCAATAAATTTTATTGCTTCCTTAATATTCATAGAATGTTGCTCTCCCCAAAAATCTTCCTCTGCATCCTCGTTCTCTACAAAACAATCAATATCTCCTGCGAAAAAATGCATTTCGTCACCTTTAAATTTATCAAATCTAATTTTTTGTTTATCTGTCTTAGCCCAATTATCATTCCAAATTATTTTTACAGTCCCGAGTTTTTTTAAATTTTTAATATTGGCTCCAGTTTCTTCCTTTGTTTCTCTTGTCATTCCTTCTTCAATGGTCTCTGATTCATCAATGCCTCCTCCGGGAAATATCAAAAAACCTTTCCCACTATCTTTAACAAGCAGTTTACCATCTATTAAAAAATATCCTTCACAATTTCTTCTAAATGGTAAGTCATTTCTATTTTTCATTTTATGTAAAATAATTTTCCATACATTCTTTTCTCCGAACATCAACAGTTGAGCAATGTATCCCTCCACCAAACAATTCACTATGTCTTAGTCGAAAAGGAATCGGTTCAAACCCTGCTTTTTCTAATGCTTTTATTGTTAATAAAGCATTGTCTCTTATAAGCATACTCTTTTCGTCTAAAGATAAAACATTCACACTCATTCCAACATCAGTAGCCATTTGAAGATGGTCATCTGGATAATCAAATTTTGTTGCCTTATCCAATATTGGAATCCTGTCCCATTTTAATAATTCTGGAGGAAGTTGATTATAATATCCCTCCATTGCCCCTTCATTTACTAATAATTTTCCCGGAGCGATTGGGACCAAATGCCCATCAATATGACTATCACATAAACGAATCGGATGAATTTTATATTCTTGTCCAAGATTTCTTTGTAACCAAGTAGCACCAAGTTCATGATTTATTGTTCCAACATTCATAACTATGTCTTTGCCAAATTTTAAACAATTTGCAGCGTCAAATACAATATCATAATTAAGAGGTATTTGTCCAGGAGAAGATATTGATTCCCAAATATTATCCTTCCAAAATGAAAAATCTAACGATTGATTTTCAAGAGAGGGTCTTGGAGCTACACTCCATTCAGCACCATTTCTAAAATAATTCATAAAAATATCTCTTAGTAAATAAGATTCAAAAAATCTTTTTTTGTTTGTTGGGGGAGATTCAATAATCTTATTTGCAAAACAAAAATACATGTCTCTTGGAGAATCACATCCAGTGGTATATGATTCAAAATAAGGAGTTTGTATTTTTTGGATTTCTTCTAATCTTTTTGGTCTTCTAACAACAATTCCTTGGTTTTCCAAAAAAGTTTGCAAATTATCTAAATCTTCTTGTCTTTCATCAATATATCTTTGAGCAATTTTGTGAGGTTCATTCCGATCTGCAAATTTTCCATCCCTGTTCTCGTATAAAAACCTAAAGGATTTGTCAATCCCCTTCATATTAAAATTTACACAAGACCCAACTATAACTTCTTCTAAGGGCGCCCATTCAGTGTACACATTTACTGGTGATTTCATGCAATGGTTTATTTAACTACCCTTTTAAAGTTTATTTAATAGATTATTTAACACTTTTTTTTAGAATTTAAATGATTTGTTTAATATGAATGCTGTCTAGAATGGCATAAATTATAATTTGAAAAATAAAAAATTCATATTTTTTTTAGTTAAATTCTTCAAATCAATCTTATATTATACTAAACAATATGCCAAGCAAATTCTCTTTGTTTCATAAAAGTTTTTTTGATTTTAAAGATTGTATCTGTTTTTGTTTCAAGATGAATTAACAGATTCAATAATTGATCTTTGACCCATAAAGATAGGCAATTCAACACATTTCCATCGATAAAATCCTTTTTGGATTTATTCCAACAAACAGAAAAGTCTTAGAAGTTGAAATAACAGATGGAGACAGAACTTACAGGAGAAAGATAAGAGCTAATGAAGTAAAGAAAATAAGAGATTATGCAATTAGTGTAGGCTCTTTAGAAGATGAAGAAAACATTGAAATTAGCATAGAATAAAACAACTTTTTTTATTTTTTTATTTTTTTTTTAAATTTTTGTTGGGGGGGAAGTGGAGCAGATTCAGTGATTGCGACCTCGTGAGTTTTAAGTTTTCTTTTCAGGTTGGGGCGAACATTTTGCTTTTTCAAGAAACTTAATTTTTACTAACTAGAAAAAAAGTAAAGTGCGAGTTGGACGGTAGGACGACCAAGGTATTAGAGAGACGTGTGCTTTTTTGTTTCTTTTTTATAAAAAAAACGGGGAGTTCCTTTTGCCTTCTTTTTTTAAAAGAAGTTTTTAGGATTATTCTATTGAAAATTCCCAGTTTCCGTCAGCAGAAACATCTAAAAGATAATTTCCTGAAGTTGATAGCGAAACAGCTTTAGAACCATCAAAAGAACCAACTTCATTTACAAGTAAGTCCATGTAATCGCCATCAGCACTATATAGAACCATTGAAAAATGTCCACTACCACTATGACTTATAGAAAATCTTCTCATTCCATTTTTCAGATAGAAAAAATCTGAAGCCTCTTGTCCATTCCCAGATAAAGTTAGAGGTGTTTCACTTTTCTCGATATTTCTTGGTTGTGTTATATGTGCTTGCCAACTTCCGTCAGCAGAAACATCTAATAAATATTTACCAGACTTATCTATTGCAACTAATTTAGAGCCATCAAAAGAACCAACTTCATTTACAAGTAAATCTATGTATTCACCCTCATCATCATAAAGAACCATTGAAAAATGCCCATTTCCATTACTATTTAATTTAAAAATTGAAAGCCCTTGTTCTAATTCAAAATATTCAGAAGCTTGTTGTCCACTTCCTGAAATTGTAATCGGCTCTGGTTCTACAACTACATAAATACAAGTTTGAGTAACTGCTGGTTTTCCCGAATTAGTTCCGCAGTTGTTATTATCTTGACAAGTTCTTGTTTGTTTTCCAAACTCACTACATTCAGACCAAGAAATACATTGCCAATCAGGAACACAATCATTAACCTGTGAATTTGATTCTTGATTATTTGAAGAAGGATTATTATTAGAAGTTGAATTATTATCCCCGAATAATCCTCCAAGAATTATTAATCCAACAAAAATAAAAAGAATTATAGCCCACCAACGTTTATACCAAGGTTTTTCTGCTTTTGTCTTTACCATAATAAAAATATATGTATTAAATCTTTTAAAAGCTTTTGTTTTTCGCTCACAATTTGCTAATAGATTGTTGAATTTGCTTCTTAAATTTCTTTGTATATAGATTGCTATGGAATTGCTAAAAGCAATGGGTTTTATAAAAAGAGGTAAAAATCGTAGAGAAATTTTTATTAATTTGGATAAGCCAATGATGCCCTCAGAATTAGTAATGAAAATTTACAAGAGCAAGAGTAACACCTATTTTAATCTTGTTTCTCGTGCTTTATCTGAATTGAAAGAAAAGAAGTTAGTTGAAATTGTAAATCCAGAAGACAGAACAGGAAGGATTTACAAGAGAACAAAAGAAGGAGAAAAAGTCGTAAGGGAATTAATATAAATAGTAAAACTATTCTTTTTTATATGAATAATCAAAGACAAAAAATAATAACTTGTTTAGGACTTTCTTTATTTTATCCACTTATTGATTTATATGATAAACTAGAAAAAACAAATTTTACAGGAAATAGTAAAATTAAAAAATCAATGACTGAATCTGGATACTCTTGTTCAATAATTTTGCAAGTAGCCGTAATTATAGAATCTCTAACAAATAGGGTTCGCTATTTGTGTAGAACAAATTACAGGAATAATGAAAGGATAAAAGTGTTAGGATTTCTAAGAAAATATTTCAAAAAGGAAAATACATTGATAGAAAAAATTGAAGAAATATTTATCTTAAGGGATTCTATTGTTCATAATCATCTTTGGACAGTTGGATATAATTTTGATAAAGATTGCGGTGAAACAAAAATTTATCATAGATTAATTTTAATTTATGGAGATAAAAAATTTAATCAGAATGTTTGTAGAAAAACTAGAACGACAAAAAAATTGGGTTTGAATGTAGTTCCAATTAAAATGAGTAAAAGAGATGTTCAAATCGTTTTCAAAGTTTTAAAAGAATTTTGTGATTTATTAGACAACAAAAAGAAAACTGTTGTTAGAAATTTCTCAACTAAGTGGGATGGAAAAGATATTTCTTTAGTGGAATTTTTAGATAAAAATTCTACAAAACAATTCTCAACGAAGCCGACTATATATCCAAGAAAGAATTAAACTTTTTTTACTTCACAACCCCATACAGATATAATAAGATGGTGTTTTTCTGGATTATTCAAATATATTTCATAGCTTGGTCTTGATATGTCTATTTCAAAATTATTTCTTCTCTCGCCAAAAAAACTTATTCGCAGTTTTCTTATTAATGAAATTAAATCTATCTGCCTCATCAAGTAAATTTCTCGAAGCAAGTTTATCAAAAGAAATAACTTCTACTTTTTTATTTTTGTTCTTAACATATTTTAACAATGGAGCAAAATCTCCATCTCCAGAAAATAAAACTGCTTTGTCATATTTATTTTCCCATGCATCATTTAACATATCCAAAGCCAAATTTATATCATCCCCTTTAATTGTATAATACTCTTCGTCATCTTTATTAAATCTTTTTTGTCTTTTGCATAAAACAACTTTGCATTTTGTCATCTTCCTTAATCTTGCTAAAAGTTTTTGTTGCTCCCTAAATCTTCTTGGATTAATTGCCTGTTTTAATGAAGCATTATAATAAAAAATTTCGATTAAATTATTTTTACCAACAATCTTTTTAATAAAATTTTCAAAATCAAAATGATAATCTGAATATTTTGGACTTAAACTTTTCATTCCATAAACAAAATTAGCTCCATCAATATAAATAGAAATTCTTTTTTCCATAATAATAAATCCGGTATTACCAAAGTAATAGCCGGGAACACGCTTGCGGGATGTCCGAAGACTTAAGGTAATCCCTGTTGCCTTAAAACATAAAATGTATGCTATTATTTAAGTCTTTCGTTGAACAAAAATTTATCTTCTACACTAAAAAGAATACTTGTAAAATTTAAATAGTTCTTATAATTAGTTTTTCTATGAAGAAAGTGAAAAAAGAAAATAAAGAGAAGATTATGGAGATGATTAGAAAGGCAGGGGATCCAGACAATTATAAAATTTCTTGGGATGTAAAAGGAGTCCCCTATAAGATTCAAGAGAAAGCTAATATAAAAAAAGGAGGGAACTCTAGAGCTAAGGGAGCAAGATTTGAATTAAAAGTTCGAGGGGATTTAGAAAATAAAGGAAGAATTGTTGATAAATGGACTAATAATGTTGATTTGGAAGCAGGAAAGATAATTATCTCTAGAAAATATAATCCCTTCAAAAAAATGTTGATTGTTGGAACAGGCTTCCCTGACTTTATTTCAATTAAAAATGTTCATGGGGAGATGTATAGTGTTATTGGAGTTGAAGTTAAAATAAATGGGATTCTTTCGAAAATAGAAAAAGAAAAATGTGCATGGTATCTAAAGAATAAAATTTTTTCACAAATTTGGATTGCAAAAAAAGGAAAAAAACGCGGGCAAATTGAGTATGATGATTTTCAAGAAAAGTATGGGGAAAAATACAACAAAACTTAAAACAAATTAATTCTTAAATTATATATGGAAAAAATTGTAATTATCTTTTTTCTTTGTATTTTTATTTTTTCAAATATTTCTGCTTTGTGTGAAGAAAATCAAATTAATATAAATTCTGCTTCAAAAAATGAATTAGAGAATTTGCATGGAATTGGACCTGTAAAGGCAGAAGCAATAATTAATTCAAGACCTTTTGAATCTGTGGATGATTTAATCAAGGTTTATGGAATTGGTGAAATAACTTTAGAAAAAATAAAGGAACAGGGATTAGCTTGTGTTGAGGAGGAAACTGAAGAAATTGTTGCTGAAGAAAAAAGAGAAATTTATGAAAAAGTTGAGGAAAAAGAAAGTGAAAAAGAAAAAAAGCCAGAGATAATTAAGGAAAAATTAATTGATAAAAAAGAAAATATAGAATTAAAAACAATTAATTTAAACGCACAAACTATAAAAAGCGAAGATAATATAAATAATTCAAATAAAAGCAATTATGCAATGTATGGATTTGTGGGTTTTTGTGTTTTGCTTGGATTTTTGTTTATATTAAAAAAACAAAGAAATTATAAAACCGAATTTTAAAAAATGGAAAAAAATTATAAAAAATCTTTAGAAAAAAAAGCTAAAGAATTAAAGCCTTTTAGTAGTGGAACAATGGTTGACAAATCACGTGCATATATAGAAGATAAAACAGAATTTATAAATTATGAGATTAATAATTCTAATACTTTTTTTAAAGAGGACAAAGGAATAGAACTATGGTAGAAAAAGGTTATAAAGAATTAAATGAAGCAAAAGAGTATTTTGAAAATATACCTAGAAGGAATATAAAAGTGAGAACATTTGGAGTTGGATATCCTGAAAAGACAATTAAGTATGTAGAGTACCAAGATGTTGAAAAATTAAAGAACTTATATGAAAGAGCTATATCTAAATTAATAGAAGAAAAATCAATCCAACCTGACAAAAATAAAAAAAGTTTAAATCAATTAATAAGAGAGTGGAATGAAACAGAGTGTGAAAAATTATGGGAAAGAGACATTAAATCTAAAAAGAAAGAAGTCTCTGTTTATGATCAAATGGCTATTTATGAACCTAAAAAGAACTAGGTAAAAATTAGAGATATATTTAAAAACATATTGAGAAACTAGATAATATAAAAATGGATGCAATATTAATTTTGGAAGTTATTGGAAGACCCCCAGAACATTTAGTTGAAACCTTAGAAGATTTAAGCAAAAAAATTAATGAAGAAAAAGGAGTTTCTGTTAAAAATAAAAAAATAAATGAGCCAGCTTTGCTAAAGGATCAAAAAGAATTTTTCACGAGTTTTGCAGAAATTGAGGTTGAGGTTGAAAGTGTATTGCATTTAGCAATGTTAATGTTCAAGTATATGCCGGCACATATTGAGATTCTTTCTCCTGAGACAATTAATTTAAAGAACAGTGATTTAAATGAAATATTAAATGAAATAACAAGGAGACTTCATGGTTATGATGAAGTTGCAAGAGTTATTCAATCAGAGAAAAAAATTTTAGAGAATAAATTAAGGGAACTTATGCCTAAAGAAAAGGAAAAAGCTTAAAAAAGAGTTTTTCAAGATAATTCTATGATAGAAGAAATTGCTTCAATTAACGCAACTAACACAGGATATTGTCATAACATTATTAGGAAATCTGAGATTAGACCTGAAAATTTAGAAGATCAAAGACAAAGAATTGAAAAACATTTTGAAGATGAAAGAAAAAGGGTTCAGCCAATTTATAATTCCAAAGGAAAACTTATAGAATATGGCAAAGATGGGAGACATCTTGATGTTTCTATATAATTATCCTAAACAAGATTTACAAGGTTTGTATCCTAGTTTTTTGAAGAAATTTGAATCATCATTTGACATTTTATAATCTTCTTTAATTAATCCTGCAAATTTACAAGAAGACTTATGGTAAGTATTTGTCTGAGAAGAACCAACATATTTTGGAGGAACTGGTTTTGGTTTTTCCACTACTTTTGTGATTGTTTTTACAACAGGTTTTTCAACAATTTTAACAACAGGTTTTTCCACTACTTTTGTGATTGTCCTTGGAGGAATTTGTCTTGTAAATGTTCTTCTTGGAGAATATCTTTTTTCTCCAGCTATTTTTAATAAATCTACCTTCTTTCTTGGTTTACGATATCTCTTAATAAAAAACCATGCTAAAAAACTAAGAACCAAAATTATAATTCCCCATCCTATTATTGCCCCTGCAGGATTTCTCTTTTTTTCTTCACAGATTCCTAAACAACAAACAGCATTTTTTGAGTTGACTGATTCTCCCTTACATTCTTGATTTTTTTCACAAATTGTTCCATTTAATTCTAAACAAGTTTTAGTAATTGTGGTTGAACTTCCATTACTAGGAGGAGTATAATCTTCTAAAAAATCCAAGTTTATTTCTAAATATGCTGAAATAATTTTATCAGAAGTTTGAGCTTTTAAATATCCTTCAATTACTGAAACATTTTCTGAGAAAAAAGAAATCTCAATTTTAGAAGAAGAATTTTCTTTTAAGTTTGTTAAATTTTCAATTGAAAGATTCGCATAAGGTTTTAATGAATCAGACAAAGAAATTGAAATATTCTCTAAAATTTCCTCTCCTACATTTTTCAAATAAACTATTCTATTTGCATTAGAATTCGTTGAAACAGAAACATTCAAGTAATGAGGTTCAAATTTAAAACCAATTTCTTTTTCTTCTGATTGTTCTCCTTCCAAGAATAAATAAGCAGGAATTTCATATTTTAAATTATTTGTACTTAGTTCAATTGTTTTAAATGTAGAGGATTTTAAATCTCCTATTTCAAAATTTATTTTTTTAATTTCCCCTGACAGCAAAGTTACAGATTTTTCCTGTTCAACTTCTCCTCCAGAACTTCCAAATAATGAAGCAAAAAAACCTGGTTCTTCTGAAGTTTCATTTTTTATCAAAACTTTTGCCGTAATTGTTATTTTTGAATCCTGGAGATTCTGAACTTCTATAAAATAATTATCACTGGAAACAATAAATCCTGGTTCAACTAAAAAATCCGCCATATTTTCATTTACTGAAAAAGTTTTAATTGTCCCTTCTTCACTAACCTGGCTTCCTTTCATGTATTGGACATCTTTTATTACCATTGAATAATTGTTTGGGGATTTGTCTAAAAGCGAAGCATAAATGTAATATTCTCCCTGAATTTTTGTTACATCATATTCTGTTGGAGATCTTACATGCCCTCTATAAAAATATATATTTTCCTTAAGGATTGTGTCAATAAAATTTCCAGAAACTCTTGCCAGAAGTGTCTCACCCTGACTAAAATCTGTTTTCATCTCAACTTCAACTGCTGAGATGATTGGTAAGACCAATAAGATTAAAATAAATACTGCACTCTTTTTCATAGATAATTAAAATAAAGTGGGTTAATAAAGTTTATTTTTCTAGACCTACTTTCCCATTTCTTTTAATCTTTTAAGAACATCGTCCATTTCTCCTTTTGGTCTTGCCATTGGAGGTCTTCTTAATGAAGATCTTTGGGTTGGGGGCAGGATTTTTCTTGGAGCCATTCTTCCTGTTGGCATTCCTGGTCTTCCTCTTGGAGGATTTCCTGGTCCTGATTTTTTACCCTTTGAGGTAAATTTATCAAATTTGGATTTTATTTTAAACCAAACAGGTCTTAATTTATCTTTAAAAATTATTCCCAATACAACCAAGGTGATTAAGATTAATAACAACCAAACCCACAAATAACTTTTTTTCTCAGAAACTGTTTTTTCAATACAACAAACTTCTCCAGAAGAACAATCATATTCTGCTTCTTCTTCGTCGCTATAACAAGATGTTCTACACTCTCCATCATATGATTCACACTCTGATTCTTCAACCTGGACTTTACATTCCCCTCCAACACAACAATCCCCATAACCTGCATCAGAAGATTCAGTTGTTGTTCCTGTACAAGTTTCTCCAGAACTACAAATTTCTCCTCCTTGTTCAGAACAAGTTTCTAATTCTTTATTTTTGTTACAACAAATATCTACTATTCCAAAACAATCATATCCTTTTAAGATGTCCCCTCCAACTGTTGAGCATTTCATTTGAGACATACAAAAATATCCTGCATCTTCACAATTAGGGTCATCATCAACAATAGTAAAAGAACTTGTCGGCCAGATAGAAGCTAACAAAAATGCAGTGTTTCTAATATTACCTTGCCAGCAACCTTCTGAGTCCTGAACCCCATCACCTAAAAGCCAATTTATAGAATTTGTTTTTTCTGTTGGCTCTTCATTTGAAAAAGAAAATAAAGCTAAAGCAGTATCATAAAATTTATCTCCTGATTCTAACCACCATTGATTACTTTTTTGTTTTAATAATAATTCAGTCCTAAAATTATTTGTTAAAGGATATAAGAAAGCTTCTGGAAGATATTTTTGATTTTCAGGTTCATCAGACATTGCAACTAAATAAGGGATGTATCCGGAAACATCATATTCTTTAAGATCTAAAACAAGTGCTGCCCATAAACTTGCTTCATAATTACAAGAAGTTCCTGAAGAAAAACAAAAAGAATTTACTTTTTCTGTGGTTGTTCCTCCTGCTGATGAATGGGATGTAACACTTGAAACATAAAGAGTATCTGATCCCTGTTTTTTGTAAAGTAAATTTGTTGAAAAATCATCGGTACATAAAATTTCAATTTCCTGATCATAACAACTTGGGTTGATCTTGAGCCAGTATTCCTCATAAACACTTAAACAAGGACCTAAACTTCCTCCGGTTATTTTTTTATTTTCTCCTACATTTATATCAGAATAAGAAGAGCCTGAATAACTTATTGTACATGTTGTTGCTTCTTTGCTTTCAATTTGCAAAAGCCATTCAAGATTAGATGGTGTTGCGTTTTGAGAAATAAGCCATTCTTCAGCGTAGCTTGTATCTGCTCCTACTTTATTTAAAGCCAAGATTGCCTGTGCAGTTGATTTTGAATCAGTCATATATTTTGAATCAGAAAGAACTTCATCTTTACATTCTCTGATTGCCAGCAAAGAAAAAACCTTTTCTTCTGTTGAAAGAGAAGAACATCTGTCTTTAACTTTAAGCTCAAGACAGTCATATGCCTTATCTATTTTTGATTTTTGATCTGTTGCATTTTCTGCAGCAATTATAAAAGATATATTTAAAATTAAGAGAGCAATTAAAATTCCTACAAAGATTCCTCTTTTTTTCATCTTATAAACAATTAATTCTTCTTTTTAAAATTTGTTATTATTTTTATTTTTCTTATTCCCCAAGTTTTTCCTAACAACATAATTAACTGGGTTTTTTATTGTATTACAAACAGCATCTGGGACACAAATTCCAATTCCCTGATAGAAGTTTTTACAATTTGGGGGCAAGAGTGGTTTCCTTCTATAACTCCAGGATAATTGAGATCTAATATAACCCTCTCTTAATGGGACTTCATTTTTTTTATTCCATTCAAAAATCTTTTTTTCTAATTCCTCTTTATCCATTCCAACAGAACGAAATAAATTAATTAAAACAAATAAAGCTCTTTTTTTTCCGTCTGGAACTCCCTTAAGGATTTTTTGGACGCATGGAGGAAATTGAGAATCCTCAATGTTTTTCAAAACAATTGGTTTAAAATTTTCATATTTTCCAGATATTTTTTTCTCAGTATTTCCACTTTTAATTTCATTTTCTTTGGTCCAGTCAAATGCTTCCCTGATTAATTTTTCTGCTTCTCCTTCTAAAACTTGAGGCATAAAATTTTTTACAGCAACTTTCAAAGGATCTGCATCTTTCATATCAAAATCCTTAATTTCTTCAGGATCTATTACAACACTTGACAAAGCTGTTTTTTCGTGTAAAGAGTAAGGCATACGAAATAAATGTCTTGGAGAAACAAGAACTAAATCTAAACCAAGGACTTCAAAAATATCTGATTCAATTCTCCCAACTGAAAAATTAGAAGGGTTTTGTTCAGAATGAATATTACATTTGTTGCAGACATATATTTTTTTTGAGGAAGTCACTTCAAGAGGAACATTGCAATCAGGGCATTGATAGTCTTTTTCCTCTCCAGGGGAAACTTTTCTTAATTCTTGTCTGCGGCATTTAGGACAAAGATAATTAATAGAAATATATTCCTGTGCAATTTCACTGCAATTATTGCATTTTACTCCTTGTTTTATTTTTCCACTTTTTTTAATTCTTTCTTTATCTTCTTCATTAAGCAGAGATTCAAGAATTGGTCTTGCTCTAAATCCAATATAAGATACAAGTTTTTTTGGCATTTCTGGAAATAAATTTGAAGTTTTTTCTCCTGCTAATTCTTTAGGAAAAGCTTTCCAAGGTAAAAGTATGTGGAATCCTTTGGAACCGGAATATTTTACCCCAACATTAGAAATCCCATAATCTCTGAAAACTTTGACAATTGCTTCTGCTGCTTTTTTTGAATAATCAATCCAGGGGCAGTCTATATCAATTAACAAATCCCACCCAATTCTTAGTTCATTTAATTTTTTTCCGTCCATTCCTGTGACGAGGTTTAAAGGGTCTTGCCAAAGTTCTTCTGAACAATGAAAAGATGTTGCTCCTTTTTTTACAAGTTCAAGGACATCTCCCTGATATTGCAATGAATCTGGTCTTTTTCCAAAACCCTCAAAATACCTTGGGACAACTTCCCTGTTTTTAGAAAATTCAAGAATAGCTTTTTGAACATCTTGTCGTGAATAATATAACTGAGTTATTTTTCTAATTCTTTGTTCTCTAATGCTTGGAGATTCCATGAATAAAAAATGATGGGGAGATTTATATAAATTATTGTAAAGAAAAGAAGTTTTAAATAGAACTTAATGCTTGTTGAAGAATGGAATACAACAAAGAAAAAAGAGAAATAAAACTTAATAGAGAACTGAATAATTTGGATAAGTTTGTTTTAAATTTTGTTGATTTATTAGATGGCTATGTTGTTGTTTCAGGTTATGTTTCTATTCTTTTAGGAAGGTCGAGAGCAACAGAAGATGTAGATTTATTAATTCCAGAGATGAGTGAAAAAGAATTTTATGATTTATGGAGAAAAATGGACAGATGCGGTTTTGAATGTATAAATACCTCAAAAGAAAAAGAAGCTTTTGATATGTTAAAAGAACATGCCATAAGATTTGCAAAAATAGGGCAGCCTATTCCAAATATTGAGTTTAAATTTATTAAAATTGAGATTGACAGGTATTCTTATGAAAACAAAATCAAAGTTGTTTTGAATCAGGGAGATATTTTCATTTCTCCTCTAGAATTGCAAATAGCATATAAACTCTTTCTATCTGCTGATGGGACAGATGAAGAACTTAAATCTGATAAGGATATAGAGGATGCGAGACATTTGTATAAGGTTTTTAATGAAAAGATAAATAAAGAAGAACTTCTTATTTTTATTAATAAATTAAATGTTAAAAAAAGATTAAGATTCTTAGAATGAAAGCAAATAAGAAATTTGTATTCAATTGTGTCGTCCTTTTTACACTGAACCAACCACACAAATGAAAGCCTCGGAAGTAAAAGTTGATTTAGAAGAATTAAAAAAATTCAAAATTCAGAATGCTAAAGAAAGACTTAAATTTATTGATTTTTGGGCAAATTATGTAAAAACTCATTCAGATAAAGAATGGAGCGAACAACAAAATATCTTAATTGATTCACAGATTTCCCCTGGATGATTTTATCCTGTTAAAAGTTTAAATAAATAGTTTATGTTAAGTATAATAATACTTAAAAGATAAATTACATTTTAATAAACATGTTAGTTAAATTAGAAAATCCTGCACTGTTGTCAAAAGCAATTGAAATTCTTTCAGAATTAGTTAGTGAAGTAAGAATTAAAGTAAATGAATCTGGTATGAGTATTACTGCTATGGATCCTGCAAATGTTGCGATGGTTGGATTTAAGCTGTCGAAAAGTTCTTTTTCTCAATTTGAAACAAGTGGGGAAGTTTTGGGGATTAGTTTGGATGATTTAAAACGAATTTTGAAAAGATGCAGTTCTGAAAGTTTTTTGATTTTAGAAAAAAAAGAAAATTTATTGAGTATTCAGATTCAAGACAGAATTAAAAGAAATTTTACTTTAAATTTAATTGAAATAGAATCAGAAGATAAGGAGATGCCAAATTTAGAGTTTTCCTCGAGGGTAGAATTAAACTCAAATGATTTGGTTGCGTCGATTGAAGATTGCAGGGTTGTTGCAGATGCCTGCTCTTTTATTATTGAAGAAGGGAAGTTTATTGTGGAAGCAAAGGGTTTGAATTCTGCAAGATCTGAATTTTCAGGAGATGAAGCAGAGATTCAGGCTGAAAATTGCAAGGCAAGATATAGTTTAGAATATTTGCAAAAATTCTTAAAAGGTTCTAAACTTTGTGAAAAAACAATTTTAAATTTTGCAAACGACCATCCATTAAAAGTAGAATTAAAAAAAGAGGGTATGGAATTATCTTTTATCCTTGCACCAAGAGTAGAGACCGAAGACTAGCACGAGAGAAGCAGTATAATCCAGTGACGAGTGCTGGTCTGAGTTGAAGATTAGAAGAAGAAAATTTATAAGTCGAGAAATGCTGATTCTTTTATGGAAAAAAAGGGGCAGGTTACAATTTTTATAATTGTGGGAATTTTAATTGTAAGTTCGATTGCTTTATTTTTTCTTTTTAGAGGAAATATAATTCCAGAAATTGGAGGAAAGTCTGAACAAAATCCAAATATTTTTTTAGAATCTTGCATAGAAGATAAAATCAGGGAGGGCATTGATTTAATTTCTATTCATGGAGGTTATATAGAAAATCCTCTGAACATATATTTTAAATTTGAAGATGAAAATTCTCCTCAGCATATTTCTTATTTATGTTATAATCAAGAGCCTTATGCTCTTTGTGTGAATCAAGAACCAATGTTGATAAAACGTTTAGAAGATGAGATATATGATTATATTAGTGGAGATGTTAGAATTTGTTTTGATGATTTAACTTCAAGTTTAGAAAAACAAGGACATATTGTTGATGCTAGTTATGGTAGTTTTGATGTTGATTTAGCAGAGGGTAAAGTTATTATTGAAGTTGATGGGGAGATTGTTTTGACTAAGACAGGAGAAACTACAAAGCAAGAAGATTTCTCAGTAATTATTCCAAGCAAACTTTATGATTTAGCAAGAGTTGTCCAGGAAATTGTGAATAAGGAAGCAATAGTTGGGGAATTTGGTCCTACTGATATGGGGAATTATCCTGATTTTGAAATAAATGAACATAGAACAAGGGACTCTTCAGTAATTTATCTTGTTAAACATAAAGAGAGTAATGAAGAGTTTAGATTTGCTGTAAGAGGTGCTGTAATACCTTCTGGGTTTGGGATGGGAGCTGGATAATGAAAAAAGAATTACTTTTTATTGTAATGTTTCAGATTTTTTTATTGGTAAATATAACTTCTGCTAATAGTTATATTCTTCATCAATCTGATTCTTTGATTGAAAACTCAAAAATAATTGAAGAAAAAAGCATGGTTGAGAAATTAATGAATTATGGAATAAATTTATTAATTGGTTTTTTATCAATAAAACAGATTGGAATTGTTTCTGCTGAAGAATTTTGGTGTTGTGAAGAAACAACTGAAGGTGAAATTTGCCGCGATATTCCTGTAGGAGATGATTCCCTTTGCAAGGAAGGTGCAAATGTCTGGACAGATAGCTGTGAATCAGAATCAGCTAAGGATTGTAATCTTGGAACTTGTGTTGATGAAGATAAAGGAACATGTTCTGCAAGATCACCAAAATTAAAATGTACAACAGAGGGGGGGACGTGGCATGATGACCTCCTTGAAGATGTTCAGGATTGTAATCGGGGGTGCTGCATATTGGAAGAAGGAACTAAGAAACATTTTAGAACAAGTAAACATTGCACAAATGAGGGAGGAATTTTTAAGCCTGAAGTTTCCCAGGAAGATTGTGTTATTTATTCTGAAGAAATGGGAGCTTGTGTTTTTAATGAAAATGATTGTAAATTTACAACAGAACAAGATTGTGAAATTAATTTAAATGGAGATTTTTCTTTAAGACTTTTATGTTCTAATTTTGAATTAAATACAAATTGTGGTATGCCTTCTAAAGACAATGTAGAAACAACCTGTTATAATAATAAAGTTTATTTTTTAGATACTTGCGGGGAGCTGGCAAATGTATATGATTCTGATAAATTAGATGAAGAGGATCAAAATTATTGGGATATTGTTCAAGAACCAATTTGTAATGTTGAATTTGAAGAGGGGAAAGAGGATACTATAGAAGGATGCGGAGATTGTAATGGCATAAATAGTATTTGTGTTTCTTCTTCTGAAGCAGGAATAAATCCAGACGATGGAGATTATGTTTGTAAAAGTTTAGATTGTATTGATAAAAATGATGATAATAAAGAAAGAAAAAATACAGAGGCTTGGTGTGTTTATGAAAGTTATGTTGGAGATAGTAGGGATGTTGTTGGAAGCGAGTATAGGGTAAGATATTGTGACAAAGGGGAAATAAAAACTAAATTATGTGAAAACTATAGGGGGCAAATTTGTGCGGAAAAGAGCATTATGAATGAGGGGGAGTTATTTTCTATGGCCGAATGCAGACCTAATGAAGGTTGGAAATGTTATCAGATTGGGCTTGAGAATTATGAATATGATGAAAATGGAATAATAGTTGATGAAGATAAAACAGAAGAAAAAAATAATGAAACATGCGGGTCAATATCTGATTGCAGGCTTCACTCAGTGGATCTTTATTCTGCTCCTACCTTGGAGAGCACTAAAAATCTTTTTAAGTTTGATGTTTGTGTTCCAAAATATCCTCCGGGATTAGAGTTTTGGGATTCAGCAAGTAATGCTAAGGATGTGTGTAACAGTGCATCTATAACCTGCACAACAATTTGGAAACAAAAAATTAAGGGAGGGGCATGGTTTTGTAAAGGGAATTGTGGATGTTTAAGTAAAAGCTTTGCAAATCAGATGAATAGTTTATGCACTTCTTTTGGAGATTGCGGAGGTTATGTGAATGTTGAAGGAGAATATACTAAAAATTTTAAAACTTTTGATAAAGATGAAATTAATTGGCTCGAAGAAGGAGATGCTCTTGATTCATCAGAACATGTAGAAATGGGCTCTGATGCAAATGGAGACATAAGTTCAAGTGCTACATATAAAAAATATTCTGAACAAATTGGGCAAGGATATCCTCCTGAATTTTTTGGTTCTGCAGAAGGTTTTTTTGAGGGAAGTTCTTTAGAGGATATTGAAGGACCAGAGGGAGATTTTTTAGACATATCTCGAATAGGAGCTCAGACTTTTGGAGCGAGTCTAGGATTACTATTTGACCCCATCCTATTAATAATCTCACTCATTTTCATTATACTTGAATCATTAACAGAAACAAAAGAAATAGTTATTGAATTTAAATGCCAGCCATGGCAGGCTCCTCCAGGAGGAAAAGATTGTAAAGAATGCAATGAAGATGAATTAAGACCCTGCACTGAATATAAATGCAGGTCACTTGGTTCAACCTGCAGAATCTTAGAAGAAGTTTATGAATCTGAAAATCCTGTTTGTATTAATACTCATCCTGATGACCATAGTGCTCCAGTAATTGATTTTGTTTCTATTGAAGGAGAGTATGAAGCTCATGAAATAAATAATGGGATTAAAATTAATGGTTCTACTGAGAATTGCATTCAAGAGTCCAGCAACATTAACTTTACTTTAGGAACAAAAGATGAAAATGGGGATGATGAATACGCAAGATGTGTTTATAATTGGGCTCCAGGAGTAGACCCTCCAACTATTGAAAATGATTATGCTTTAATTGGCGAGGAATTTAATGAAGGAAATTTTTATTCGACAACACATACTTTTGAAGGAAAACTTCCTAAATTCTCTAGCGACTATGTCTCTAATAAAGATGAAGGAGCTCTTGGAGAAAGAAAAGGAGAATTAGCAATGTATGTTAGATGTATGGATCAGCCAGGTAATTTTAATCCTACAGAGTATGTTGTAAACTTTTGTATAAGGGAAGGACCTGACAAGGATCATGCAAATATTTTAGAATTTATTCCTAAGGATGAAAGTTTCCTGAAATATGATGTTAATGAAACTGATTTAATTATTTATTTAGATGAGCCTGCTAAGTGCAAGTTCTCTTATGATTTAGATAAATCTTATGATGAAATGACAGATTTTCTTTCTTGTGAAGAATATTATGTTCCAGGAAAATCAAGGTGGATGTGCTTAACAAAACTTGCTGATTTAACAAAATTAAAAAATGAAATTTATATTAAATGCAAAGACCAGCCATGGATTTCTGAAGGAGATTATAAAGGACCCTGGGATGAAACAGATAGAAATGAAAATGCCCAGGGATTTTTATATACTTTATATGCAACTGAAAATCCTTTAGAAATTAATAAAGATTCAATTTCTCCTCAAGGAGAAAAAATTGGAAGCGGTGCAATGAAGATTAGTTTAGAAGCCACAACTTCTGGTGGAGCATATAATGGAGTTTCTATTTGTAAATATGAATTTTATATGGAATCCATTGAAAGAACAATTTCAGGATTTTTTTCTTCAATAGGTTCAACACATCATAAACAATCTCTTATTCTTCCAGGCGGAGATTATGATATTTTAATAACATGCGAAGATAAAGTTGAAAATAATGCAACAGGAAATGCAGTATTTAATTTAAAGATAGATTCTTCTCCTCCAAATATAATCAGAGTGTATAAAGATGGGGGAAGTCTTAAAATAATTACAGATGAAGATGCAAGATGTTATTATAATACTGATGTTAAAAGATGTGATTTTAATTTAGAATATGGAACTTCAATGACAACTGCTTTTTCAACAAGCCATACAATTAGCTGGGATGCTGGCGTTACTTATTATATTAAGTGTAGAGATACTTTTGATGTTGAGAATGAAGGTTGTGCAAAAAAAATTATCACCAGCACTTAATTATCTTTTATAAATATTTTTTCTATATCCGACTTTTAAGATTGTAATTATATTTTTGTTAATTTCAAAAAGAATTCTATAATCTTTTGATTCTTGAACCAAAATAGAAAAAATTATTTTCCCCTTTAATTTTTTAACAAAATTTATAAGTTAGAACATATTGGTTCTCCTATGGAAAAAAGAGGGCAGGTTACGATTTTTATAATTGCAGGAATTTTAATTGTAAGTTCGATTGCTTTATTTTTTCTTTTTAGAAGCGGGGTGGTTCCAGGAATTGGAGGAAAAGCAGAACAAAATCCAAATGTTTTTTTAGAAGCCTGCATAGAAGATAAAATTAGGGAAGGTATTGAATTAATTTCTTTGCAGGGAGGTTATACAGAAAATCCGCTAAGTATTTATTTTAAATTTGAAGATGAAAATCTTCCTGTAAATATTTCTTATTTATGTTATAATCAACTTCCTTATGCTCTTTGTATGCCTCAAAAACCACTGCTAATTCAGCATTTAAAAAATGAATTAAAAAATTATATTTCTGAGGATATTAAAAATTGTTTTGGTGAATTAACTGAGAATTTGGGAAAGCAGTATGTTGTTGAAGCTAATTATCAAGGATTTGAATTTGAGTTAATAGAAGGTAAGGTTATTGTGAAAATTGATGGAGAGATTGTTTTGACTAAGACAGAAGAAACTACAAAGCAAGAAGATTTTGAGATTATTATTTTGAGCAGGTTCTATGATTTAGCAAATATGGTTCAAAAAATAGTAAATAAGGAAGCAACAACAGGAGATTTTAGCCATTATAATCTGTTTCTTTATTCTGATTTTGATATAAATAAATATAAAACAGCAGACTCTTCAGTAATTTATTCTGTTAAACATCGGGAGAGTAATGAAGAATTTAGATTTGCTGTAAGAGGAGGAGTAATGCCTCCAGGATTTGGTTTAAAATTCACATGAAATCAAAAAATCTAATTTTATTTATTGCAATGTTTCAGATTTTTTTATTAATTAATCTGGCTACTTCTCATAGTTATTTTATTAGTCAGACAAACTCTTTAGACACTAGTTCAAAAATTGAAGAAAAAAGCATGGTTGAGAAATTAATGAATTCAGGGATAAATTTGTTAGTTGGTTTTTTATCAATAAAACAGATTGGAATTGTTTCTGCTGAAGAATTTTGGTGTTGTGAAGAAACAACTGAAGGTGAAATTTGCCGCGATATTCCTGTAGGAGATGATTCTTTTTGTAAGGGACAGGTTTGGCCGACAGATTGTAAATCAACTGAATTTTGCAAAATCGGAACTTGTATTGATAAAAAAGAAGGTGTATGTTCTGTAGGAACTTTGCAAGGGTGTATAAATGATTGGGATTCTCGTTCTATTGGCGAGGTTGATGAATGTAAATTAGGATGCTGTACCTTGAGAGAAGGAACTAATAAACAATTTATTGAAAAAATAAAATGTGACAATAAAGAAGGGAGTTTTGATTCTGGAATTTCTCAAAGAGATTGTGTTGTTTATACTGAAGAAATGGGGGCTTGTGTTTTAGAGAATGGAGATTGTAAATTCACAACAGAGCAAGATTGTGAAATTAATTTAAATGGAGATTCTTATCCAAGGTTTTTATGTTCTAATCCCGTATTAGAAACAAATTGTGAAGCTTCAAAAGAAACAACTTGTTATAATAATAAAGTTTATTTTTTAGATACCTGCGGGAACTTAGCAAATGTATATGATTCTGAAAAAGTTTATTCTGATTCAGCAAATGAGGATATTAAAAATTATTGGGATATTGTTCAAGAACCTGGTTGTTCAAGCGTAGTTAGTTCAGAAACTTGTGGGAATTGTAAAGATATGGAAAGTATTTGTTCTGAAGGAAATGCAGAAGAAGGAAGTTATATTTGCAAGAATTTAAATTGTATTGATAAACATGATGATAATAAAGAAAGAAAAAATACAGAGGCTTGGTGTGTTTATGAAAGTTATGTTGGAGATAGCAGGGATGTTGTTGGAAGCGAGTATAGGGTAAGATATTGTGACAAAGGGGAAATAAAAACTGAATTATGCGAGAATTATCGGGGGCAAATTTGTGGAGGAAAGATTAATGGAAAAGGTGAAGATTCATTTTCTGTGGCAAGATGTATGTTTAATGAAGGTTGGAAATGTTATCAAGCAGAAATGGAATCTTATGAATATTATGAGGATGGGAAAATAATAAATGAAGATAAAACAGAAGAAAAAAATAATGAAACATGTGAATCAATATCCAGCTGCAGACTTGAGCAAGTAGATCTTTACAATTATTATGATTTTTATGATCTTCAATGGGACGGGGATAATAAACCAATTGATTTATTTAAGTTTGATATGTGTGTTCCTAAATATCCTCCAGGATTAGAGTTTTGGGATTCATCAAGTAATGCTAAAGATATGTGCGGGATTATGAATTCTGTAACATGCACTACACAATGGGTGTACTGGGGCGCATGGTATTGTAAATCAAATTGTGAATGTTTAACTCAAGAATTTGCAGATGAAATGAATGATGTGTGTATTTCTTTAGGGGATTGCGGGGGTTATGTAAATGTTGAAGGAGAATATACTAAAAATTTTAAAACTTTTGATATAAATAGTCTTGAGAAATATGTTAAGACTGGTGGAAAAGATAAATATGTGATGAACATAGAAGCTGGAGGAGCAGGGGGGGCAACATTAACCTTTGATGCTGATGGAGATATAAAAGATGAGGATAAATATAAAAAATATTCTGAACAAATTGGGCAAGGATATCCTCCTAAATTTCTTAGTTCTACTGAGCAGGGTTATTGGGGAGGCGACCCTTTAGAAAATCTTGAATGGACTGAGGAAGATTTTCCAAATATAGCTTCAACTGTTCTTACTATTACATCAGCTGTAATTGGAGCAGTCGGAGGATTACTTATTTCATTAGGAGGTATTGCTAGTGTTGCTAGTGCGGTTCCTATTGTCGGGTGGATTGTTGCAGCTATAGCAGCAACTATAACCGTTATTCTTGCGATTTTCAGCGCATGTGGATTTGGAGAAACAAAAGAAATAGTTGTTGAATTTAAATGTCAGCCTTGGCAACCCCCTGTTGGAGGAAAGGATTGTGAAAAATGCAATGAAAATCCTCTAAGACCTTGCACTGAATATAAATGCAGGTCACTTGGTTCAACCTGCAGAATCTTAGAAGAAGTTTATGAATCTGAAAATCCTGTTTGTATTAATGCACATCCTTATGAAAGTGTTCCTCCAGAAATTATTTTTGGGGAGATAAATAAAAGTTTTTATAGTGCTAATGAAAAATCTAAGGGAAATGGTGTTGACATTAGAACTTCCAAGGGAGGATGTATTCAAGAATTTACTCCTATTCAATTCACATTAGAAACAAAAGACGGAGATGAAGAAGATTATGCAAGATGTGTGTATAATTGGGAAAGTGGGTTTGAACCTCCAACTATTAAAAATGATTATGCTTTAATTGGCGAGGAATTTAATGAAGGAAATTTTTATTCGACAACACATACTTTTGAAACAAGGCTTCCATTTGTTTCAAGTCTTAATGAAATTAGCGGGAATCTTGGAGAAAGACAAGGAGAAGCAAATATCTATGTAAGGTGTATGGATTATGCCGGCAACTTTAATCCCAAGGAATATGTTGTAAACTTTTGCATAAGAGAAGGACCTGATAATACTGCTGCAAGAATACTCGGAGCTTTCCCTATGGACAGAAGTTTCCTGAAATATGGAGTTAATGAAACTAGTTTAATTATTTATTTAGATGAGCCTGCAGAATGCAGTTGGACAACTGGCTCATATGATGAAATGACAAATTTTACTGATTGTGAAGATTATGTTGAAGGGCAGATAAAACCAAAATGGAGATGTTCAACAACACTTACGGATTTAACAAAATTAACAAATAATATTTATATTAAATGCAAGGACCAGCCATGGATTTCTGAAGGAGATTATAAAGGACCCTGGGATGAAACAGATAGAAATGAAAATGCCCAGGGATTTTTATATACTTTATATGCAACTGAAAATCCTTTAGAGATTGTTTCAATTTCTCCTCAAGGAGAAATCATAAGAGGGGGAGAAACATCTGAAGGTTTAGACTTGGAAGTTAAAACTTCCGGGGGAATGAAAAATGGTGTTTCTATTTGTGAATATGAATTTATAGAACCTAAACTTGGATGGGACTTTTTCCTTGAAACAGGTTCAAAAAATCATAAGCAATTATTTAATCCGCCAACAGGAAATTATAATATTTCAGTAATATGCAAGGATGAAGTTGGAAATAAAGCAACAGCAAATTCTGTATTTAGTTTAATTGTTGATGATTCTGCTCCAATTATTGTCAGGGCTTACAAAGATGAAAGAAACCTTAAATTAATTACAGATGAAGATGCAACATGTTATTATGGTCTTGAGGAATGCAATTTTAATTTGGAGGATGGTGTTTTAATGACCCTTAATAAATTTTCAACAACACATATAGCTAATTGGAATCCCGGGGTTATTTATTATATAAGATGCGCAGATATTTTTGGAAATGTAAATTCAGGCTGCACAAAAAAAATTATTACAAGTTCGTAATTTAAATTAAATTTATAAATAAGAATATCGTAGAGAAAATATGAAAAAAAGAGGCAAAAATCTGGAGAGATTTTTTAACTACAATTTTTTAAAAAAAAATCGTAAGGGACAGGTAACTATTTTTATAATAATCGCAGTAATTGTAGTTGTTTTAGGAGTTTTAATTTTTATGTTTTATCCGCAAATCAAAACAACATTAGGATTTGAACCTCAAAATCCTTATGCATTTATTCAATCCTGTATTGAAGGCGACATTGAAAATGCTGTCGGAGTTTTATCTGTTCAGGGAGGGAGAATTAATCCCCAGCATTATTTTTTATATGATAACCAAAAGTTAGAATATTTATGCTACACAAATACATATTACCAAACTTGTGTTGTACAGATACCTTTCTTAAAACAACATATTGAATTTGAAATTAAAAATGAAATTGAAGATAAAGTTAAAGAATGTTTTAGTTCATTAAAAGAAAATTATGAAAAAAGAGGATATGAAGTAAATTTAAAGAAAGGGGATTTTGGAATTGAACTAGCTCCTGAAAAAATTGTTTCTGAATTTAATTATAAATTAACTTTAACTAAAGAAGATTCTCAGACCTATGATGAATTTGTTGTTGTGTTGGACAATAATCTTTATGAATTAGCAAGTATTGCAGAAAGTATAGTTGAATGGGAAGCAACTTATGGGGATTCAGAAACAACAACTTATATGAATTATTATCATGATTTAAAAGTTGAGAAGAAAAAGCAGACAGACGGAACAACAATTTATATTGTAACAAACAGGGATACAAGAAATAAATTTCAGTTTGCTTCAAGGAGTGTTGCCTGGCCTCCGGGATATGGAAATGCGTAATAAAAAAATAAAAGAAATAGAGGAAAAAATAAAGCCACTTTTAAAAAAAGAAGGCATAAAAAAAGCAGGGATTTTTGGTAGTTATGCGAAAGGAGAGCAAAAGAAAAATAGTGATATTGACATCCTTGTTGAAATGAAAGGGAGTTTATTAGATGTCGTAGGTTTAGAAATTGAACTTAAAAAACTATTAAGAAAAAAAGTTGATTTATTGACCTATGGAGGAATTCATCCTTTATTAAAAGAAAGGATATTAAAAGAGGAGGTAAGAATAATATGAAAGAAGAAAAAGTTTTTTTACAACATATTCTTGAAAGTATTGAAAATGTGGAAAAATTTTCAAGAGGTTTAACAAAAAAAGGATTAATTAAGAGCAGATTAAAACAAAGTGCAATTATTAGAGAGATTGAAATTATTGGGGAAGCGACAAAGAATCTTTCAATAGGTTTTACAAATAAATTTCCTTATGTTGAATGGAACAAAATTGCAGGGATGCGGGACAAATTAATACACAATTATTTTGGAGTTGATTTAGATAAAATCTGGGGAGTTATTAAAAAGGATTTGTCTTTATTAAAAAAAGAAATTAAAAATATTTTGAAAGATTTAAATGAAAAATAAATTAGTTTTAATTATAGTATTAGGAATTTTTCTAATTAGTTTTATGTCTGCAGAAGCATCATATTGCTGTGAAAGAACAAATTCTGGGGCATGGTGTTTAAATGCTCCTGAATCAGAATGCAACTCAGATTATAGAAATGTTCCAACTTCCTGTGAAGCAACTTCATATTGTAAATTAGGGGTTTGTATTAATAGTCAAGAGGGGACTTGCATGCCAAACACTCCTCAAAAAGTGTGTAATGATGCCGGGGGATTATGGGATGAAAGAGAGAAAGATGAAATTCCTCAATGCCAGTTAGGATGCTGTTTGATTGGGGAGCAGGCAGCTTTTGTTACACAAACAAGATGTAAAAACATATCTTCTCTTTATGGTTTAGAAATTAGTTATAGAACAGATATTCAAAATGAAATGGAATGTATTTCAAGTGCGAGGTCAAAAGTTAAGGGTGCTTGTGTTTATGAAAGAGAGTATGAAATAACTTGTGAGCTTTTAACAAAAAAAGAATGCCAGGAAATGCCTGAGGATATTGGGGCAGAATTTCACGAGGGTTTTTTATGTTCTGCAACAGAGCTGGGAACTAATTGCGGACCAAAAGGAGGAACAACTTGTGTTGAAGGAAGAGATGAAGTTTATTTTTTAGATACTTGCGGGAACCTGGCAAATGTTTATGATTCTTCTAAAGTTGATGGAGGAGATGATGATGAAAATTATTGGACTTATATTACTGCTCCAAGCTGCAGTGATGAATTTGGAAATAAAGATTCTAAATCTTGCGGAGATTGTAATTATTATGAAGGGAGCACCTGCAAGAAATCTGAGAGGGGTGGGAGTCCGGATTATGGAGATTATATTTGCAAGGATTTAGCTTGTTATGAAGATGGTGAAAAAATAGCAGAGCATGGGGAAACATGGTGTGAAGATGTTCCAGGAACAAGTAAGATAAGAATAAATAATGAGGGAACACTTACCAGCACTGGAGAAGATTTACCTGGAGGGAGACATTTTAGAATGGTTTGTTATAATGGAGAAGTTAGTGTTGAGCCATGCGCGGATTTTAGGCAGGAAGTTTGCATTCAATCATCTATTGGAGATTTTAAAACAGCGACTTGCAGGGTGAATATGTGGCAGGATTGTTATTCTCAAAAAAATGAAAAAGAATGTGAAAATTCAGATAAAAGAGATTGTAAATGGATTAAAGGGGATAGTTTTGTCGAGGCAAGACCAACTGGAGCAACAGTAGGGGGAGTAATAATGGGGATAGGTTCTACAACAGAAGTAAAAGAGAAAAAAGAAAATGTGTGTGTTCCTAAACATGCTCCTGGATTTGATTTTTGGGAAGCAGAAAGTGATGCTGCATCAATGTGTTCACTTGCAAATAGCCAATGTATTGTATTTTATACTGCTGGATTTTCAGAATTCGCAGTAAGAGAAGTAGTTGGACAAAAAGCACCAAGAAGAGTATCTGATTATGAATGTGTTCAAGAATGTCAGGCAAAACAAGGGATGAAAAACCCGTTTAAAGGAGTTGATTATACTTGTATAAATGCGTGTCCTTCGCAATGTGTTAATGATGATGGAAGTTTAAAGAAAAATTGGAAAGAGGAAGTTAATGATGTATGTATTTCGATGGGAGATTGCGGGGTTAAGAAAAATTATATTGGAAGAGACGGATATCATGATGAAGATGCAAGCTTTTCAAGAAAAGATAAGGAAAAAGATGGGGGAGATGGAGGTTTGCTTGGAGGTTTAGGAGGTCTTTTTGGATAAAATGGAGGAATTTAAAAAATGGATGAAACAAGCAGAAGCAGATTTAGATGTTGCAGAGTATAATTTAAAGGGAAAACTATATTATGTGTGTGCTAATTATTCTCAACAAGTTGTGGAAAAAGCATTAAAAGCTTTGTTAATAAAAAAGAAGAAAAAATTAATCAAAACCCATAGTATTACAAAAATGGCAAAGGAGCTTAATCTTCCAAACAAATTAATCTTTAAAATTTCTGAATTAGAACCTGTTCATTTAGAATCTAAGTATCCTGATTTTTCCACAAAACTCCCTTTTGAGGAATATGAAGAAAAAGATGTTATAGAATTTTTAAATACTGCAGAAGAGGTCTTAACATGGGTAAAAGAGAAATTAAAATAATAAAATTGCTAAAAGAATTTAAGAGAAAAGTAAATGAAAAAATTAGGATAGATGAAATGATATTATTTGGCTCAAGAGCAAAAGGAGAAGAAGGAAAAAATAGTGATGTGGACTTAATTATTGTATCAAAAGATTTTGAAGGGAAAAAATATTTTAAAAGAGCTCCTTTATTTTATTTTATGTGGGATTCTCCTTATGATGTAGATATTCTTTGTTTAACTCTAAAAGAATTAAATGAAAAGAAAAAGCAAGCTGGAATTGTTCAAGAAGCTATAAGAGAAGGTATTGAAATATGATTAAAGAAAATAAACTTAACTCAAAAAAGATATTAAAAGAAATTGAAAATAAAAAACCTCAATTAAAAGAAAAAGGGGTTAAAAAAATAGGGATTTTTGGCAGTTATGCAAAAGACAAGCAAAAGAAGAAAAGTGATGTAGATATTTTGGTTGTTTTGGAGAATCCGACATTTGATTCTTACATGGACCTAAAGTTTTTATTAGAAAAATTATTTAGAAAAAAAGTTGATTTAGTTATGGAAGAAAGTTTGAAGCCAGAATTAGAATATGTAAAAAAGGAGGCTAAATATGCGAGATTGTAAACTTTACTTGAATGATGTTCTGAGAGCAATAAAAAAGATTGAAGAATATACTGCAAAAACTCTAAATTTTAAAGAATTTATGAAGCAAAGAATAATTGTAGATGCGGTTATTAGAAACCTTCAAATAATTGGTGAGGCTGTGAAAAATATTCCGATTAAATTAAGAAGAAAATATCCGGATGTTGAATGGAAGAAAATTGCAGGACTTCGTGACATAATAACCCATGCGTATTTTGGTGTTGAAGAGAATCTTATTTGGGATATTGTTGCTAATAAACTTCCGAAATTAAAAAAAGATGTTGATGAAATATTAAAAAATGAAGATATTTAAAAAAAATAAAAGTAAATCAAAGATTTTCATT
>JAGLOA010000008.1 GCA_023139205.1 Candidatus Pacearchaeota archaeon
TCTTAATGTTGAAAAATCAAATCCAATTAAGGCGCTTTCAAGTGAAGAGATAGTAAACATGATAACAGCAATAGGGACAGGGGTAGGTGAGCAATTTAATATTGATAACTTAAGATATTCTAAGATTATAATTATGACTGATGCAGATGTTGATGGAGAACATATTAAAACTCTTCTTTTAACTTTCTTTTTTAGATTTATGCCCCATTTAATTGAAAATGGAAATATTTATGTTGCAATGCCCCCACTTTATAGGATTCGAAAAAGGAAAGATTATTATGTTTATTCTGATGATGAGCTTAAGAAAACTCTTGAAAAATTAGGCACAACAAATGTTACAAGATTTAAGGGTTTAGGAGAAATGAGTTCAATTCAATTATGGGATACAACTATGAATCCAAAGACCAGAAAAATCAAGAAAATTTTTATTGAAGATGCTGTTGAAGCAGATGCAACTTTTTCAATGCTTATGGGCGATGATGTTCAAGCAAGAAAACAATTTATTTCAGAAAATGCAAAGGAGGCTCAGTTGGATATTTAAAAATGGCTAAAAAAGGAAAATTATCAACACCTACATGGATTTTAGAAGGTTATGGTAGTGAAGCTGATTATAATAAAGCAAAAGGAATAGGTAAAAAGAAAAAACAAGAGAAAACCTTTAAGATTCGTGAGTGTCCAAAATGTGGAAGTGATGATGTGGGGCTTGTTTTAAGTGGAAGTAATTCAGAAGAAGGTGGAGGAAAAGAATGGGGATGCAACAAATGTAATTGGAAAGGAGAAGAGATCGTTGAAAAAGAATTAACAGAGAATGAATTAATGAAATATTTAGATGAGAAAGGGGAGGAAGTATTATGATAAAAATTGCTGTTAGTGGATATTTTGATCCGATTCATAGGGGGCATATTGAATATTTGAAATTGGCAAAAGAATTAGGAGATAAATTAATTGTTATTTTGAATAATGATAGACAAGTATTATTAAAAAAAGGGCAGGCTTTTATGCCTTTAGAAGATAAGAAAATAATCTTGGAAGCAATAAAATATGTTGATGAAGTTTTTGTGAGTATTGATGAGGATAAAAGTGTCTGTAAATCTCTTGAAGCAGTAAAGCCAGATATTTTTGCGAATGGTGGAGATAGATATCATACTGAAATTCCTGAGGCAAAGATCTGTGAAGAGCTTGGGATAGAAATAGTGGATGGGTTAGGAGAGAAGGTTCAATCTTCTTCTAATTTAATTAAAAATTTTGGGAAAAAAGAAAAATGACCCCAATTAATGAAGATATAAAAGAAATGAGGGAATCTGAAAAGGGAGTTTTTGATACAGAAGTTTCTGGAGAAATGAAAAAGGCGTATTTAGATTATGCAATGTCTGTTATTGTTTCCAGAGCAATTCCTACAATTGAAGATGGGTTGAAACCTGTTCAGAGAAGGATTTTACATTCGATGAATTTGATGGGATTAAAACCAAATACTCAAACAAAAAAAAGTGCTAGAATTGTTGGAGATGTTATTGGTAAGTATCATCCTCATGGAGATTCTGCTGTTTATGATGCTATGGTTAGAATGGCTCAAACTTTTTCTTTAAGATATCCTTTGGTTTATGGTCAGGGAAATTTTGGTTGTTTCACGGCAAATACAAAAGTTAAACTTACAGACGGTAGAAATTTATCTTTTGTGGATTTAATACAAGAACATAAAAAAGGAAAAAGGAATTTTACATTTACTATTGATGATAATTTGATAAAAATTGCTGAAATAAAAAACCCAAGAAAGACTATAATAAATGCAAAAATTATGAAAGTGATTTTAGATAATGGCGAGGAAATAAAATGCACTTTGAATCACAAGTTTATGTTAAAAAGCGGTGAATATAAAGAAGCAAGAAATTTAGAATCTGGAGATTCTTTAATGCCCTGTTATTCTAGACTTTCTGCTAAAGATGATGATCCAAAAACAATTGGATATAAGATGGTTTTCCAGCCTCAAACAAAAGAATGGAAATTTGTTCATATTCTTTCAGATAATTGGAATTTAGAAAAGGGTATTTATGCAAAACCTGCTGGAAGAATAAGACATCATGTTGATTTTAATAAATTAAATAATAATCCAGATAATATCAGAAGAATGCATTGGAAAGAACATTGGCAGACTCATTATAATTTTACTTCTATGAAACACAAAACTGATCCTGAATATAGAAAAAAATTAGCAGAAGGGAGAAAGAAATTTTGGGATAATCAAAAAAATAGAGAGGATTATTCTAAGAGAATGACTGAAAGAAATTTAAAAAATTGGAAGAAAAAAAATTATAGGGAGAAAATGATTGTAACATTAAGTGAAGTTAATAAAAAATATCTTAAAGAACATCCAGAAAGAATAGAGGAAATTAGAAAAACAGCGTCAATTACAATGAAAAGGATGTGGACAATTCCAAAGTATAGAAAACTTTTCAATGAAAAAATTATTGCTGTAAATAAAAAGAGAAAAACTAATTTAACAGGGAGAAAGAAATTTATAACTATTTGTAATTACTTAAAAAATAATTGCCTTCTTTTGAATGAACAAAATTATGAAGAGGTAAGAGAAAAAATATTTAAAATAAAAAGTTTTACAAGTTGGGGTTTAGGAATTAAAAAATATTTTAATAATGATTTAAATTTATTGTTATGCGAAATAAATCAAAATCATAAAATTGTTAAAACTGAATTTTTAAATGAATCTGCTGATGTTTATGATTTAACTATTGATAAGACTCATAATTTTGCTTTAGCTTCAGGAGTTTTTGTTCATAATTCAGTTGATGGTGATCCTGCTGCGGCTTACAGATATACTGAGGCTAAATTAATGCCAATTTCTTCTGAGCTTATTCAGGATATTGATAAAGAAACTGTTAAGTTTTCTCCTAATTTTGATAATTCTTTAAAAGAACCAGAGTTACTTCCTGGAAAACTTCCTACCTTGATGTTAAATGGAGCTACAGGTATTGCTGTGGGAATGGCTACAAATATTCCTCCGCATAATTTAAGAGAGGTTTGCGATGCTATTATCTCTTATGTTAAAAAACCAGAAATTACTATTGAAGAACTTTGTGAAATTGTTACTGGTCCTGACTTTCCTACAGGAGGAATGGTTCAGGGGGATATGGTTGAATTGTATAAAACTGGAAGAGGAAGATTAATTTTAAGAGGAAAAGTTTCAAGTGAGACAGTTCATAAAAAAGAGGTTGTTGTTATTACTGAAATTCCTTATATGCTTAATAAATCTACTTTGGTTACTCAGATTGCTGGTTTAATTCAAAACAAGAAGATAAAAAATATTTCTGATTTAAGGGACGAATCTTCCAAAGGTAAAATAAGAGTTGTTATTGAGTTGAAAAAAGGTATTAATCCTAATTTTGTGATTAATTCTCTTTACAAATATACTCGTCTTCAGGATTCATTTAATGTTAACTTTCTTGCTTTGGTTGGAGGGCAGCCAAAAGTTTTGACTTTAAAGGATGTTGTGGAAGAATATGTTAAGTATAGGAAAAAGATAATTACTCTTAGAACAAAGTTTGAATTAAAAAAAGCTAAAGAAAGACAAGAAATTGTTGAAGGTCTTTTAATTGCTTTGAAAGATATCGATGAAGTTATAAATTTAATTAAGAAATCAAAAGGTAAAGTTGAAGCTATGGAAGGTCTTATTAATAAATTTAAATTAACCAAGAAACAAGCAGAAGCTGTTCTTGAGATTAAATTACAACAATTAACTTCTCTTGAAGTTGATAAATTAAAGAAAGAAGCAGAAGAATTAAAAAAGAAGATTGCTGATTTAGAAAAAATTTTGGGAGATATTAAAGAAGTTTTGAAAATAATTGTTCGGGAAGTTAATGATTTAAGGTCTAAATATGGAGATCCAAGAAAGACTAATGTTTTGAAAAGGATTTCTGAAATTTCTGAAAAAGATTTGATTCAAAAGAAAGAAGTTGTTGTTACTATTACTGATAAAGGATATTGCAAGAGAATGGATGTTCAAACTTACAAGGAGCAGAGAAGGGGTGGAAGAGGAGTTATTGGAAGTAATTTAACTACAGGGGATTTTGTTAAGCAAATTATTACCTGTTCAACTCATGATTATTTGATGTTTTTTACCAGCAGAGGAAGAGTTTTATGGTTGAAAGCTTATGATATTCCTGAGTCTGAAAGATATAGCAAGGGTAAGGCAATAATTAATTTACTTAATTTAAAAAATGAAAAAGTTACAAATGTTATTTCAGTGAATAAATTTGATGGTTACTTATTTATGGCAACTAAAAAAGGGCAGGTTAAAAAAATTGCATTGAGTAATTTTTCAAAACCAAGAGCTTCAGGAATCAGGGCCATTAATCTTCCTCAGGATAATTCTGATGTTTTAATTGGTGTTGGGCTTTTAGATAAGAACCAGGAAGTTTTCCTTGCTACTAAAAAAGGAAAGGCAATTAGGTTTGATAATGAGAAAGTCAGGTCTATGGGAAGAGCAAGTTATGGTGTTACTGGAATTAAATTTGGCAAGGATGATGAAGTTGTTAGTCTTGAAATTTTAGATACTGAAGCTATTTTGACTATTACAAAAAAAGGTTATGGTAAAAGAACTACTGTAAATGATTATAGAAAAACTGCCAGAGCTGGAAAAGGAGTTCTTAATTTGAAAGTTTCAGAAAAAACAGGGGAAGTTGTTACAACTGTTTCAGTGAATAAAGAAGATAATATAATAATCACAACTGCAAAAGGAATGGTCATAAGAACTTCTTTAAAAAATATAAGGGTTATGGGAAGAGCTGCTCAAGGTGTTAGGATTGTTAAGCTTCAGCAAGGAGATTTTGTAACTGATTTGATTAAGGTTGTTAATGGGGAAGAGTGAAAATGAGTAAAGAATGTTTATTTTATAATTTTGATTAATTTTATATATTTGAGAATGAGAGTAATTATTATGGGTAGATTAGAGCCGATAATAATTGATATTTTGTTTGAGAATGGGGGGATCATCTTAGAAGAATCTTTTATAAAAAAGTTGTCCCCGGATATTGATTTAGAAGAGGAAAAAATTAAAAAGAGTATACAAAAGTTAATTAATAAAAATAAATTATACCGATTAGAAGATAAATATATTTCTTTAACTGATTTTGGTGATACTCAAGAAAATAAAATTGATAAATTACTAAATCAATTAGTTTATGATAAATTCTTATTTAAAAATCCCAAACTTCAAAATGGAAAGGAGTTCTGTGATAATATGATTTTTTTTGATGGAACATTAATTATTTTTCAATCAAAAACAAAAGATTATACCAAAATAGAGGAGTTTGAAAGATTTAGAAAAAAATGTATTGATAATGCCATACATCAATTAAATACTACAATCAATTGGGTTAGAAAAGATTTAGTTGTAAAGAAATTTAAGAATAATTTGGGAAAAGAGATTGAAATCAAATCAGAAAATGTTAAAAAAATAATTGGTGTTTGTGTTTCTTATTTTCATCCAGATAAGGATTATTTTATTACTAAAGGTAATGTAATTAATTTAAAAAATAAAGAGGAGATTGCAAATATTATCACCTACCAAGAGTTAGCCAAAATAATTGAATTTAATGATACTCTTCCTGAGTTTATAGAATATCTTGACAAAAGAAGAATTTTGGTTCAAAAAAATGTCCCTTTATTAAGTGAACGTGAAATAATAAGCTATTTTTTTTCAACAAATAGAACTATGATTCCAAAAGAGATGTCAAAAAGCGAGTTTGATAATTGTTCAATGTTGATAATTGATAGTTTTGAAGATGCTTTAAAAAAAGGAGATTTAAGTAAAAAATTGAAAAAAAGGACTGAAAAAAATAAAGATAGCTATTTTATTGATATGATTATAAATAAAATTCTTCCAAAGATTCTAATAGAGGATGATACTTTTTTTATTGAATTACTTAATTTGAATCGCTTCCAAAGAAGACTAATTGTAAAACAAATATTACCTGCTTACCACCATTTTATAGCTAAGAAAAGTGATTTTAGAGCACCTTTTATTTCTTTAGGCAAAGATTTAAATTTTATGTTTTTGTTTTCTAGAAAGTTTCAGGATTTTAAAGAGAATGAAAAAATGTTATCTGTTCATACTGCAATAATGAAAAAGAAACATAATGTGAACAAAATAATAGGGATTTCTGAAAATCATTATTCTAATGGTATGGTTAATCACAACTTTTGTATGATGAAAGGAGAAATTGTATTTGATGAATCAAATTTACCAGAATCATTTAAACAGAATATTAAAGACACCAGTAAAATGAAGCAATTAAAAGATATCTATGAATTTGATATTTAAGAATCTCCTATTTTACTTGATTATTTAGAATTTTCTATTCTTGAAGCTTTTTTATATTATATTATTTTTCACATCACTTAATCTTTTCTTTGCAGTTTTATTATATTCTTCTGAAATATCTAAATGAATAAAATTCCTGTTATTTTTCGTTGATACAACTGCAACTGTTCCTGTTCCGCCAAACATATCTAAAACAGTATGCCCTTTAAATGAATAAAATTTCATCAAACGATAAATTAATTCTTCTGGAAATGGTGCTGGATGTCCATTTCTTTTTTTCTCTGGTGAAATTTTCCAATGACCATCAGAATATTCTTTGAATTCTTCAGAAGTGATATCGGCATCTTTTTTATCTCCTTCTAATTTATCGCCATTTTTAGAAAATACTAAAACATATTCCCAAGAGGGAACAATATGAGGATTAGATGGGCTTTTCCAACTTCCCCAAGCAGTTCTTCTTAACATAGTTTGCTTGTACCAGATTATTTCTGTCCTAAATTTCATTCCCAACTTTCTTAATTGATTACTAAAATCATGATGAATTGGAGTAAAATTCTTTATTCCTGTTGGTGCAATGTTTAAACAAAATCTTCCCCCAGGCACTAAAACTCTTTGAGTTTCTTCCCATACTTTATTCAACCATTTAAGGTATTCCCCATAGTCCATTTTATCGTGGTGATTATCATAATCTTTTCCTACATTATATGGTGGGGAAGTAATTGCAAGATGAATACTATCACTGGGTATTTGTTTTAGGGATTCTAAAACATCTCCGGTTACGATCTTATTAAGAAATTTATTTTGTTTTACCATCTTGTTCAACTAATTTTTTTATATCTTCAAATAAATCATCAATGTCTTTAACTTTATCAGTTTTTTCAAAATCTTCTCTCGCCATATACATTCCATCTAATTCGTATTCCAAGATAACTCTTGTTTTCTTTGGACCTCTTGCACCAATAATTACGTTTACTTCGTTATCTTTATCTGGAGTAACCATGAAAACTTTTATGTGTTTTGTAATTTGATTTTCTAAAAGTTTAAGTTTCCAGTAAGTTGTTTCAAATCCTCTTTCTCTAAATGAGTTTTTCACAGAAAGCACACAATAAATTCTTACTTTTTCTTCTTTCTCATTATATCTGTAAACAATTATATCAGCATCAGGCAAGAATGAATATTCCTTGAAATGAATTTCAAGCATCCTTCTTACCAAATCTTTTTCTCTTGAAAGATTATTGCTTCCTAATTCTGCATCTTTTATTAATTTAATATCTGTTCCTTCAAATAATTCTTCAAGAATGACCATCACTAATCTTTGCAACGAATGTCCTACAAATGTTCTCCAGGATTGTCTTGCTTTATTATGTGCTGAATCTCTTTGTAATCCTGTTCCAATTAATTCTTTAGTTTTTTCAATTAAATATTCTTTTTTAATTTCTTCAAAGAATTCATCTATTTTAGAGAAAGATTTATTTTTATACTTCTCCTTAAAATCATGAAATTTAGTTTTTATATCTTCAAAGTCCATTTTTATCTCCTCTCTTAATAAATATATATTCTTATTTATAAATTCTTGTTTGATGTTCCTAATCCCAAATATCCAATTTTTTTTCTTTAGTATTTATTGGTTCTTTTTTTATCTCTGTAAAATTTTCTTTTGGTATTTCTTGTTTGTTAAACATGGGGCAGATATTTTTGTATTCGCACCAGTTGCAGAGAATTGATTTATTTGCTGGAAATTCTGTTGTTAATTCTATTTTTTTTATCAGTTCAACAGTGTCTTTTTTTAATTGAGTTAGTTGTTCATTTGTTCTTTTTGAAATTATTTTTGTATTGTGTGCTAAGTAATGCCATATTAAAATAACTTCTTTATCTTGTCCAAATAATTCTTTTATTGCAATGGAGTATAATGCAAGTTGTCTGTCTTTGTCTATTTTTTCCTTGGTTGGTAAATAACTTGCTGTTTTATAATCATGAACTTCATATTCTCCTGTTTTTAAGTTATGAACTAATCTGTCAATAAATCCTTGAAGTTTGTATTCGCCTGTTTCATTTAATTTAATTAATATTTTTTTTTCACATTCAATTGTTCCGTCCTGAAATGGTTGGTGTTTTGTGTAATAATTTATTAAAAATTCTACTCCTTTGTTGAAATAATCTTTTTCAGATAGTTGTTTTTTTACAATTAATATTTCTTCTGAAAATTCATCCTGCCATTTTATTGAATAGTATGTTATTATTTCGTCAAGGGTTGGTGTTTTTTTCTCATTTTTGACAGAATTATAAACCCATTCAAGAGTGTCATGGACAATATTTCCAAGATGAGCTTCAATGCTTTTTTCAATTTCAGGAATTATTTTATCAATATATTTATATTTGAATCTAAGAGGGCATTGTTCAAAAGTGCTTAATCTTGAGTGAGAATAAATCGTCATTTTAGTAGTAAGGAAAACTTCAGATAGGTTATAAATTTAATTATATTATAATCCTAAACAGCTTTTGTATTTTAAAATATTTTTATACTTCCACATTAAATTTACTTGAGAAATTTTCAATTCAATTCCAAGGTCGTTATTTTTGTCTGCAGTTTCAAGAACATCACAAAGTGGAGAATTTTTTAATTCATCAACATATTTTGAGTGGACAAAAATAAAAATATCTTCATCATTTATGTGTTTTTCCTGAATATTGTTTTGTTCAATTGTAAAGGATTTTTCCCATTGTCTTTGTCCTGTATTAAAATTATAAAACCTTAATAATATTTTTGCATTTTTAGGGAGGTCTTTTACCAGAGGACTTTTTAATAGGTCTTGCTTAATTGTTGAATAATCTGTTAAGATTGGTTGAATTTGTTTTTCAGATATTGATTTTTCTTTTTCAACATATGTTTTTTGTATTACTGGATCTTCTTTTGAAAAATAATTGGTTACATATGCTGTTGCACTAATAATACTTATAATGCAAATAAAAGCTATAATTGGTTTTATCAGTGGCTTTATTTTTTCAGGAAGTGTTTTTCTTGGGTCATATAACTCAAGCCCTTTTAGAAATTTTCTGGTCATATTAAAAATATTTTGATATTGTTTTTATATTTTTATAACTCTTTGTGAGTGAGGAGATAAATAATTATATTATTTCTGCTCAGTCTTGCAAGAACTGTTATTGATAGTTTTATTTACTCATTATTGCAAAACTTCTGCTCAACAGTTGGAAAGCTGTTATAATTAAATTAAGTTCCTCACTGTCCAACAACTATTTCACCCCAGCCGATTAGTCTCCAGTGGCTGTCAATGTTTCTTGCAATTCCAAGATTGTCCCCTTTTAATGCAACTATTGGAATGTTTAAATTTAGTTCAATTTCATTTCCTTTTATTTTTTCAATTGTTCCAACTGTTATTGTAGTATTTACACTTAACATTACTAGTTCTTTTGTTTTTAGCGGCTCAACTTCTTTGTGGTCTGATGTTCCTAAAACTTCTTTGAATAATTCTGATTTTATTTTTACATTATGGCTTATTTCTGGGAGTGAATTTTTTGTTGAAATTAAACAACCTGTTAAAGAATCTGTTTTTGTTAAAAATGGGTCTAATTCTGTTTCAATAGAAATGCTTGCTCCTGGAAGAATTTCCTGTACTGATTTGTTTCCTTTATGTAATGAGAGAATTTTTGTTGTTAAAGTTTGGTAAATTTGTTGGTTAGCTTTTTTCATGCTTAATCCTGGTTTTATTTCAATTTCATCCCCAACTTTTAATTTTCCTTTTTTTAAAATTCCTCCTAAAACTCCTCCATTTAAATTTTGTATTTTTGTTCCTGGTTTGTTTATATCAAAACTTCTTGCTATTAAGAAAATTGGTTCTGTATCTGTCTCTTTTTTTGGTATTTCTAATTTACAAATTTCTTCAAGTAGTTTATCGATGTTGATTCCTTGTTGTGCAGAAATTGGGATTATTGGTGCATTTTCAGCTAAACTTCCTTTTACAAATTCTTTTATTATTTTGTAATTTTCTAGTGCTTGTTCTTTTGAAACTAAGTCTATTTTGTTTTGAACTATGATTATGTTTTTTATTTTTTTTGCTTGTAATGCTATGAAGTGTTCTTTTGTCTGTGGTTTTATTCCCTCATTTGCAGCAATTACTAAAATAGCAGCATCAATTATTGCAGCACCAGAAAGCATTGTTGCCATGAGCATTTCATGTCCAGGAGCATCTATGAAGCTTATATATCTTTGAGGAGTTCCTTTACTTTGCCCGTTCTTGGGCAATGATGTAGAATATTCATCTCCCTCTTTGTAAATTGTTGTGTCTGCATAACCTAATTTTATTGTAATCCCTCTTTTTAATTCTTCAGAATGTGTGTCAGTAAACTTTCCAGTAAGTCTGCTAAGTAAAGTTGTTTTTCCATGATCAATGTGCCCTACAACACCAACATTTAATTCAGGTATTTCATTCATAAAAATAGATTGGAGAATTAGTTTTTAAAGGTTTTTGAGAATTGGTATTTGGTTACTATTTTATTATATTCATTCATCGCATTAGAAGAAATGTTTAGATATTCTTTTTGCCCTTTTTCTTTATACTTCCCCCATAAATTTCCTATCCTTGTCATAAAGAAGTCTTCAGCTATTGTGAAGTTTCCGCCATTTTTTGCGAAATTTTTCCCTTGTTTGTATTCTTCTTTTATTACATATAATAAATCTTTTAACCCTTCCCGAGATATTTGAAAAGAATCTTCTGTGGGTGTTTTTGATTTTTTTTCTAAAGTATTTTTTGCCATTTTATTTAGCAAGATATATAGTTTATTAAGATTATTGTCCTGAGAAATAACTTTATTTTTCTGTTTTTTCTTCTGGTTTTACTTCAGTTTTAAGTGCTTCTTCTTTTTCAGGAGCTTGTTCTGTTGGTTTTTCTTCTGCAGGTTTTTCCTCAACTTTTGCTTTGCATTGGTCTGGGAAAATCTCTGCAAGTTTTTTATTTCCTTGTTTAAGAACTTTTAAATTTATTTGAACAATTGCAGGAGAAATAACTTTTCCTCTTACTGTTTTTCTTAATCTTAATCCTTTTGGTTTGCTAGTTGAATATTTCTTTTTCCCTTCTTTTCTTGGTTTTTTTTTCATGGCTTTTTCATAGCTTAATAAAAGTTTTTTTAATCCAATTCCTTCAACATTTGCCATTGAAGTGAAACCTGCATTGTCGCTTGCTCCTGTTATTTCAAATTCATATCCTTCTAAATCTAGAGAAACATCTTTTCCTTGTATTTTGTTATGAAGCTCTTTTTCAAGAAGTTCTTCTGCCTCAGCTTCTAAATGAAATGTTTTTCCTGTTTTTTCTGATATATTTATCTTGAAAACCATAAAGTTCAATTGAGAATTTAGTTTATAAAACTTTTCTTAAACTTTTTAAATAAGTTAATTTTAAATAATCTTTTTCTTATAAGAGATTATGAAGAACAAAGAGGTTATAATTAATTTGAAAAATGTTGCAAAATATTATTATATGGGGGATAATATTGTAAAGGCGGTTGATGGAGTTGATATTTCTATAAAACAAGGGGAATTTGTTGCTGTTATGGGCCCGAGTGGTTCTGGTAAATCAACTTGTATGAATTTAATCGGAAGTTTAGATATTCCTACAAAAGGAGTTATTTATCTGGATAATGAAGATATTTCTAGTTTAAGTGAATCAGATTTAGCAGTGTTAAGAGGCAAGAAAGTAGGGTTTATTTTTCAGCAGTTTAATTTAATTCCTAATTTAACTGTTAAAGAAAATGTTATGCTGCCAATGATGTTTCAGGGAGAAAGTAAACAAGAACGTGAAAATGTTGCTGAAGAGTTGTTAGTTAAAGTGGGTCTTGGAGATAGAATGAAGTTTTATCCTAATCAACTTTCAGGAGGTCAGCAACAAAGAGTTGCTATTGCCAGAAGCTTGGCAAATGATCCTGAAGTAATTTTAGCTGATGAACCTACTGGGAATTTAGATACTAAAACAGGGAAAAAAGTAATTGATTTTTTAAAGTCTTTAAATAAAGAAGGAAAAACAGTTATTATGGTTACTCATGATCCAAATTTAGCAAAAGAGCATGCTGATATTGTTTATTCTTTAAGAGATGGAAAAGTTGAGAGAATAACAAGGAAAAACAAATTAAGGATTTAAGATGAATTATTTATTGTTCTCATTTAAAAATTTAAGAAAAAGAGGAATAAGAAGTTGGCTTACTCTTCTTGGAGTTTTTATAGGTATTGCTGCAGTTATTTCTTTGATGACTCTGGGAGCCGGATTAAAAACAGCAATAGTAGGGCAATTTGGAGTTAGTTCTACTGAAATAATTACTGTTCAGGCAGGAGGTTTATCTTATGGCCCTCCTGGATCTGATGTTACAACTCCTTTAACAATTCAGGATGTGCAAGCTATTGAAAAAATTAGTTCTGTTGATTATGCAATCCCAAGAAATGTTGAGACTGTGAAATTAGAATATAATGAAAGGGTTGTTTTTACGATGGCTCTTTCTGTTCAAGAAGGGTTTGAAAAAGAAATTTATGATATTTTTGAAATAGAGGCAAGAGAAGGAAGATTGTTGAAAAATGGGGATTATAAAAAAGTTATTTTGGGATATGATTATGGTGATGAAAAAAAAGGTGGATTTGAAAAGAGAATTGAAGCTAAGAAAAAAATTCTTATACAGGACGAAAAATTTGAGGTTGTTGGAATTTTAGAAAAAAAAGGGAGTTTTATTATGGATAAAGCAGTTTTTATTTATGATAATGATTTAAAGCAATTAATGAAGTATGGTGATGATGTTGATGTTATTGCTGTTAAGGTAAAGAGCAAGGATTTAATAGACAAAGCTAAAGAAGATATTGAAAAGTTATTAAGGAAAAGAAGAAATGTAAAAGTTGGTGAAGAAGATTTTGAAGTAGCAACTCCTGAGGCAATGTTAGAAACAATTAATAGTATTTTAGGAGGGGTTCAGGCATTTATTGTAATCATAGCTTTTATTTCAATTATTGTTGGGGCTATTGGGATTATTAATACTATGACTACTTCTGTTGTTGAGAGGAAAAAAGAGATTGGTATTATGAAAGCAATTGGTGCGAAAAATAAACACATCTTTTTTCAGTTTTTTATTGAATCCGGGGTTTTAGGTTTGGTTGGAGGTATTGCCGGGATTGTTTTTGGGCTTTTAGTAGGATATCTTGGAACTATTGGAATTAATAATTTTGTTGGAGCTTCTACTAAACCAGAAATTAATTTTGTTTTAATAATACTTTCTTTAATTGGAAGTTTTTTAATTGGGGCTGTTGCCGGAATAATCCCTGCAATGGGGGCGGCAAAACAAAATCCAGTGGAGGCATTGAGAAATTAAATGGCAGGTATGGAAAGCATAGCATATTCATTAAGAAATTTAAAACAAAAGAAATCCAGAAGTTTTTTAACAATTTTATCTATTTTTATAGGTATAACCACTATTTTTATTTTTATTAGTTTTGGATGGGGATTGTATGATTATATGGAGGATTTATCAAGCAGTTCTTCAGCAGATAAAATAATTATTCAGTCTAAGGGTGTTGGGGCTCCTGGCTTTGATACAACTTTTGCATTAACAGATGATGATTTAAAGGTAGTTGAAAAAACTGCAGGAGTTTATGAAGCTGTAGGAATATATTTTAAGACAGCTGAAATACAGCAAGGCACAATAAAAAAATATACTCTTTTGTATGGTTATAATCCCGGTAAACCCTTACTTATGGATACTTTTAATATTGAGGTTGAAAAAGGAAGAGAATTAAAAAAAGGTGAAAAAGGAAAAATGGTTTTAGGTTATAATTATCAAATTAAAGATAAGATATTTCCCAAAGCATTGAGTATAAATGATAATCTTGAGGTGAATGGGGAAAAAATAAAAATAATTGGGTTTTATGAGTCTGTTGGAAGTCCTCAGGATGATGCTCAAATATATGTGACTCATGAATTTGTAAAAGATTTATATGCTGGTGAAAATCTTTCTTATAATTGGATAGTGGCGAGAGTTGATGTAGATAATTTAGAAAATATTATTACGAGTGTTGAAAAGAATTTAAGAAAACACAGAAATTTAGAAGAAGGTAAGGAAGATTTTTTTGTTCAGTCCTTTGAATCTTTAATGGATAGTTATTCTAGTGCATTGAATATTGTAATTGGTTTTGTTATTTTGATAGCATTAATTTCAGTTTTTGTTTCAGCAGTTAATACAGCAAATACAATGATAACTTCTGTGTTAGAAAGGGTAAAAGAAATAGGAATTCTAAAATCTATTGGGGCAAGAAATTCTGAAATATTTAAAATATTTTTATTTGAATCTGGATTTTTAGGATTTGTTGCAGGAGTAGTGGGAGTTATTTTAGGTTTTGTTCTTAGTTATATTGGAGGATGTGTTTTAGCTAATCTGGGGTGGGGATTTTTAGCTCCTCATTATTCTTTTTGGTTGTTTACTGGGTGTATTTTATTTGCAACAGTTACAGGGGCTGTTTCAGGAGTTTTGCCTGCAATGAAAGCTTCTAAAATAAATCCTGTTGATGCTTTGAGGTATGAGTGAGATTGGGAAGGTAATGTGGTCGAGAAGAGTAGCGGAAACAGAGGAGTAGTCTGCAAGATGGTTTTTTGCTTTGCAAAAAATTCCGAAGAGTTGAGTTTAAAATTATCTCTTTTTTAATCCTTTAAGTGAATAAACAATAACTTTCCAATGCTGAATAAGATGTATGATGATAAGAATAAAAAAGATTGGTTGAATAATATTTGTGAAAGGTAGATTGATAAATTTTGATACTATCATTAGTATGAATATTATTATCAAAAACCAATCTACGATTAAGATACTCTTCTTCATGATGTTACCTTAAGTTATTGTTTATATATAAATCTTTTTCTAAATAATTTCAAGATTCAATTGAATACCTCCTAGGGTTTAAGGGAAGTTTTTATTAAGGGGATTTTAGAGAGGGACGAAGTGACCCCGTGAGTTTTAATTTTTCTTTTTAGGTTGGGGGCGAGCATTTTGCTTTTTGACTAAATAAAAAATAACAAAAAGTAAAGTGGGAGTTGGATGGTGGGATGATCAATGTATTTGAGAGATAAGCCCGCTTTTTGTTTCTTTTTTCTGCTCGAAGAGTACCCCTTTGGGGCGCACCCATCTGGTGTACCTCTGCTGAGGCAAAAAGAAAATGGGGAGTTCCTATTTTGCCTTCTTTTTTTAAAAGAAGAAATCTTTAGTTAGATTTTTATAGGTTATATTGTTTAAATTTTTATGAAAAATTATATCAAATCTAAATGGGAAATAGTAAAAAATAGTTTTTTGTGGGCATTAGGTTTAACTTTTGGAATTGCTTTATTATGGTGGATTCCTGCATTATTAATTTTGTTTTTTACTATGAATAAAATTGATGTTCTTGTCCCTGTGTATTATAATTTATTTTCTATCTTTTTTATTATGTTCCTCGTGTTTCTAATAAAGAATAGTTTCAACCATCGTTCTTTCAAAAAAAGAATTTTTGAATCTAAAACAGACTTTGAAAAAAGTATGATTTGGAAAGCAGAAGAAAATTATATGAATAATTATTCTTTGAAGATTGAAGATAAAACAATTAAAATAAAATTTGAAAATTACCAAATAAATTATCCTAAAGATAATAGATTAACCTTAGAAAATCAATTGATTAAAAAAAGACAATATTTTAATGCCCTTGTATTTCAAGATTTGCAAAATATTTTACTTTCTAAAAATCATAACGAATTTGACCCCTCATTAAAAAATTATAAAGAATTAATTATTGAATATGAAGATGTTGGAATGAATGTTCGGGGGGATAATATCCCAGTTACAATTGCAAGAATAAAATGTAATTTGGAGAATTTGAAATCAAAAAATATTGTAAATATTTTTCATAATGACAGATGGGATTTATTTTTACAACTGATAGATTTTAAGTTTAATAAATTTCCCACTGGTGCAGATGGATTTAGAGGTTATCAAGGAGATATAGAAGATTAGAATGGCGAAAGATGTTTTTAATTTGCCAGCAAACCATCCAAATAAGGAACAAATAGATATAACAAATCAAACTATCGGACAGATTTCTGGAAGAATTAGAGAATTGAATAATGGTTTTGGGAATTTGCTTTGGGTGATAATCTCAATAGTAATTGGGGTTTCAATTACCCTTTTAATGAGTTATTCTTTTTTTAAAATATATGGGTTAATTATGTTTGTTCTTTTTGTTTTATTTGCTATTTATATTTTAATCAAGAACTATGTCAAAAAAGAAAAAGAGGTTAAAGATAATTGGGAGGGAAGAGAAAAAGCAATTGGGCAAATGTTTGTTCTGGGATTTTTGAATAAAGAACAACTTTATGATTATGTAAAAAGAAAAAAGATGGGTCAAAATTATTTTGATTGTGTTACAAATCAAAAAAGGGAAGAAATTAATCAACAGGTAGTTATGCCTTTTTTCAAAACAAAAATAATTTACAAAAATAATAAGGAAGAAATTTATGAAAAAGCTTTCGTAGACCAAACAAATAAACAAGTTTTAATTTTGGGAGCAACAGGAACTTTAAACAAAATAATTTTTGTAGATTTTGCAGAAGTAAAATCAGTAGAAATTATAGATTAATTCTTGGCGAAGCCGATTATTCATCCGAAGGATTAAGAACCTCTCAAATTAAATGAAAAATTTGAGAGAGCCTTTTATCCTTGGTTATGCGAAATTTTAATTTTGTAGTCTGGTTTTCGTTGGTCGGATAAAAGAAGTTTTTCTCTAAAAATCTTTGATTTTTAACTATCTGTCTGAAAAACTAAAGTTTTATATAGTTATACAAGTATGTATAACCATGCCACAAGCAATGTTAGAAAGAAATATTTTGCACTATCCACAATTAGATACAATTCTAAGGATGGAAGATTTTATTAGAGAAAACTCTGGAGAGTACAAGAAAAAAGCTCTTTGGGAATCTTTACCTAAAAAAATGATTTATCAAACTTTTTGTGTAATTTTCGATTATCTTTTGGAATCTGGAAAAATAGCTCAGGACAAAGAAGGTCATGTTGCCTGGATTTGGAATCCGGAATTAGTTCAAAGATATCTGAATAAGCCTGAATTATCAAGATGAAATCAAAAATTAGATATGTTGAAGAAAGAGTAAAAATAAGTTTTGAAAAATTAAAAGAATCTGGGCACTTTTAATTTTATAGAAAAATCTAAAATTTAACAATGGTTTTTTTGTTTGATTGTTTTTTCTTTTTTCTTTTGACTACAACCCAAACAATTACGCCAATAACTAAGAGTATAAGAAGATATATCCAGATAGATATTGAATTTTTATCTCCATTTCTTTCTTTAAAATAATCTGGATCGAAATTTACTGTTTTGAAAAGAGTCCTTCTTATCCCTATTATATCTGTATAAGTAACTTTTACTTCTATTTCTCCTTCATTCACTGTTGCTTCAAAATCTGCTGTTGTATATTCATTTGAATCTAAATCTCCCACAACAATCCTGTTTGTTCCTTTAATTTTTATGTTTTCTTGTTTTGGAATTTCTAATGTTAATGCTTCTACATCATCATCTGCAATATTGAGAATTTCTATTGTTAATTCATTTGTTTTAGAGGAATAATCTTTGAGATGCAATTCAAAATCTGCACAAGCATCTTCTATGGTAATATTAAATTTTTTAGAAAATCCACTTTCTGAATTTCTTTGAGAGTATTTTACTTCTATTTCATTTTCTCCATCTAAAGCATCTTTATCTACTAAAATTTTATAAGGAATCATCCATTCTGTTTTATAATCCTTAACATATGTATTTCCATTGATTGTTTTTATTGCAGTTTCTTCTAATGAAAAAGGATATTGTTCTAAAACTTCGAAATCTATTGTTCCGCATTCAGGATTTTCTACACCAGTCATCTGAAAAACAACCTTTACATAATTATTTGGAATTGCAGGGTAAGGGTCTTGATTGATTAATGATACTTTTAAGTCACATCCTTCTGCACTAATAAAAGTAAAACTAAATAAAAATAATGCTAGAATTATTATTAGCCCCTTATTTTTCATATTTTAAAATAGAATTTATTGTTTTTAAATTTATTTAATTTGTTTGTAAAGAGGTATTTATAAAATTAAAGAACTTTATATTAAAATGTTTGACTGGGAAAAGACTAAATTCATGAAAAAAAGATTAATAGATAAAATTGCTGTTAAAAATGGGACTGATTATTATCAAGGGAGATTTGTGATTAACAGGGATTCTTTGGTGGATGGAGGAGTTTATTTAGGGCAAGGGTCAAGAGAGGCGATTGTTGTGGATTTTAGAAGGTCTAAAAAATTAAAAGAACTTTATGAAATAGCTAAGATTAAAGCAACAGAAAATGGGAAAATTAAAAAACAGAATATTTTGCAGGCAGTTTATAATTCTGTTGAAGAAGCAATGCCTAAACAAAGTGAGGTTTTTGTTAAGAATTTAATTAATAAATATGGGCTTGGACAAGATAAGAAAATTGCACTTGATGTTTTTCTTGATAATAAAATTGGTGTATGCAGACATGATGCTTTAACCTGTACATTGCTTCTTGAGTTGTTTAAAAAAGAAAAATTCATAAAAGGGGAATCAAATATAAACAGAAACTCTGCTAAATTCGGTGGACATGCCTGGTGCAGGTATAAAAATTCTGATTGTGAAATTTTCATTCTTGATGTTGCAAAAAAATATATAGGCAGATTAGAAAATGCTCCTAAAAAAGTAAGATGGTGTTATGAAAGGCCAGATGATTTTTAATTTCCCCAATCTGCTTTTTCCTGTCTTTTGATTTCAGCGATTTCCTGCAAAATTTTTATTTCGTTTTGGGAAAGCAAGTCTTTATTTTTCTTGAAATTTTTGAACTGAGATTCTGAGATGTCTGAATAAAGGAATTTTTTGTCTTTTAATTGTCTTTCAAAATTAACCCCTGGAATTGATATTGCTATTTCCATGCCTTCTGTTGCTTCGTTAACTGATTTGTTTTCTGATTGAATGTTTTTAACTCTCCCAATTTTTTCTTTTTTATTGTCTATTAAATTTAAACCTGAACTTAATTTTCCTGCTTCTATTTTAACTCCAAAAATTGCAGGTTTGGTGTTTCTGAAAATATATTGATGAAGAATGTTTAATTTGCATAAAGTCTTGAGACCCATTAATCTTTTCTTTTCTATTTCTTTTCTTTTTTCTGTTCTAAATTCAACGAGATTTTCAATTAATTTGTAAATAACTTCATCTGTAATTATTTTTGTGTTGCCTTTAATTTCTTTTGCTTCTGAATCAATTGAAATATTAAATCCTACAATCACTGAGTCAAGTTCGTTTATTTCCAGATTTGCTTTTGCAGAAATTATATCTGTTTTGTTTATATCTCCTATCCCTGCTTTTACAACCTGGATATTGTTTTGTTTTAATAAAACTAATAATGCTTCTAAACTTCCTAAAGAATCTGCTTTTGCGATTATACCTTTTTTCTCTGTTTTAATGTTTTCAGAAACTTCTTTTTTGAATATTTTTTCAATTTCTTCTTTATTGTTTTTGTAAATTACAAAAGGCATTCCAGGAAGAATTTCGTCTTTTGTAACAAGCTGTATTCTTAATCCTGTTGAAGCCTGAACTTTTTCTTTTGGCTTGAATTTTGCACATAAAGGTTGTATTTCTTCGAGAATTCTTATTTTTGTGATAATTGGTTCTCCGTTAAAATTTGCAACAGCGATTTCATCTTTTTTTGAGAGTTCACCATCATATAAAATTGATTCAATATAATTTATTGATTTTTGCTTTTTTATTTCAAGCATAACTCCTTTTGCGTCTTTTCCAAGAATTAATTTATTTTCTAGATATTTTTGGCTTAATCCACAGAGCATCATTATTAATTCAGGTATTCCTTGTTTTGTTCTGGCAGAGCAGGGAACTAGTGCTATTTTTTTTGTGAAGTCATCAATATTGTAGAATAAATCAGATTCAAATCCATGGCTATTTAATGAACCAATTAATGTCATGTATCTTTCATCAAAAATTTGTTTTATGTTTTGAGGTTGAGATTCAATACTTTGTTGTAGTTTATCGTCTAATTTTCTTAAACCAGAAATGTTGTCTATTTTATTTAATGCTATTAAAAAAGGTGTTTTGTTTAATTTTAAGATTTGAATTACTTCTGCTGTCTGGGGTTTTATTCCTTCATTTATATCAATTACAAGAACTGCTAAATCTGCCAAGCTTCCTCCTCTTTTTCTTAGATTTGTGAATGCTGCGTGTCCGGGGGTATCAATAAATAAAAATCCCGGAATGTTTAATTTTATACCTGAACTTTCAATTAATGGACAGGATTTTTTTAATTGGTTTATTGGGTAAGAAGTAAATGAAATTTTTTGGGTTATGTTTCCTGCTTCATTTTCTTGGACACAGCTCTCTCTAAGACAATCTAAAATACTTGTTTTTCCGTGGTCTACATGCCCGCATATTGTAACAATTGGTTGTCTTATTTTGTTCATATTAAGGGAAATATCGAGAGATTTTTAAAGTTTGAGTTCTTGCTATTTTTATGAAAAAGAGGTTTGAATTTTTAAAAGAGGGGGCAAGGGATTTTTTAGCTTTAGGAAGTATTCCTTTTTTTTATTCTTGTGCTAGTAAGAGTCTGGATATTAGATACTCCTGTTTATTTTAGCCAGTTTGCTATTGCAGGAAGTTTGTTTTTAATACTTACATTTATTTTAAAAAATAATTTATATTCTGGATTAGCGTTGATGATGTTGTTTTTTACTGCTTTAGTTTATAGTGAAATTAGATATACAATTTTTGGAAGTTTAGTTTATGTTGGATTAGTTGGTTCATTATTTTATTTAAATTATGAAAAAAAGAAGATTTTATTGGGAATTTTATTTGGAATAATAACTACTGCAATAGGATATTTTTTAGTTGATTTTATATTTTAAAAATTTCCAAAGTTATAAAAGTAGAGATTCTTCTTTGAATTATGCAAAATAAAACAATTAGCGAAATTGAAGAAATTTATGACTTAGAGTTAGATAAAGTTATTTCTAATATTAAGAAAAGTAAGGCTAAATTGGTTTTATTGCAGTTTCCAGATGGATTAAAACCTTATGCAACTAGTGTTGTTGATTATTTAGAGAAAAAAGTAAATGTTGCATTTTTAATTTGGTTTGGAGATTGTTTTGGAGCATGTGATACTCCTGTTCTTGGAAAAGAATTAGATAAGGAAATTGATTTAGTTGTTCAGTTTGGGCATAATGATTTGATGCCGAGTTATTGATTTGTAGTTGTACAAGATATAAAAATTTATATATCCTTTTTTATATATTTTACTTAAGATGCCTGAAAAAAAATTTAGTAAAGGAGATGTTATAAAATTCCTGAAGCCTTTACCTCTTAGAAAGTTGGAACATGGATTTTCAACATATATTATTGATACAAAGGTGAAAGGATCTAGATTTTTAGATGGATTATATTTTGTTGAATCAATAGAATTTGAATCTAGAGCCTCTAATTTAGAGAGGGATTTTTCAGCAAAGAAAATTTATGCAAAATTGTTAGGTCCAGATAAAATTTATGATTCTGAGAATGATTCAGTTGGATTTAACGCTGACAATAAATATTGGAGTGATTATGTTTCTCCTGAAAACATTAAGGTTTGTGATAAGATGGTTAGAATTTCTGTAAAATTTTAGGGTTTTCTCACATTATTTTACAACCAACCTATTAAAAAAGTGTTAGTTCAACTTGATTTAATCCCTAATCTTTAAATTCAATATCTTGTTTTGGTTTTTGAACTTTAATTAAATCAACTTTTGCTTCTTCTAAGAATTTTTTTGCAGATTCATCAGGGTAATCTTGGTAACTTACAATTTTGTCTATCCCGGAATTAACAATCATTTTTGCACAAATCATGCAGGGAGTATGTGTGCAGTATAATGTTGAATCTTTTAATGAAATGCCGTGAAAAGCTCCCTGGATTATTGCATTTTGTTCTGCATGTATTGCCCTGCATATTTCATGTCTTGTTCCAGAAGGTATTTTCAATTCATTTCTTAAGCACCCTAATTCTAAACAATCTTTAACACCTTTTGCAGCTCCATTATAACCTGTTGTAATTATTCTTTTGTCTTTTACAATTACTGCTCCAACATGATGCCTTAAACAAGTGCTTCTTTCTGCAACAAGGGCAGCAGTTTTCATAAAATATTCATCCCATGTTGGTCTGGGGATTTTGGAGGAAATATTGTTTTGAAGTTCCTTTATTTTTTTAATTATTTCTTTTGTTTTTTCTTCTAATTCTTCATAACTTTTGTTGTTTTGTATGATGTAATCTGATCTTTTAATACATTCACTTAGATTTTGTTTGTTTGGATCTGTTGAAAACATTTCCCTTTTTTCATCTTCCATAAATTCATCGTACGATCTTTTATCAGTTTCACTTTTCCTAAGCAAAATCCTTGAATATCTTATTTGTGGAGATGCATCAACTGCAATGAGATAACCCCCCATTTCTTTTATTTTCTTTGCTTCTTCAGGAGTTCTGATGCTTTCAATTATTATGTTCCCTTTTTCTTGTTTGGCTTTTTTAGATAGTTCTTCAATAATATAGCTTGGAGAATTCATTTCTCTTAATTGGTTTGCTACTAAAACCATGCTGTCTCTATTTATTGGCAAATCTCTTTTTTTTATTTCTTCAATTAAAAATTCTCTAACAGAATAATGTTCAAAGCTGTTTTGTTTAAGAAAATTAACAATTGTTCCTTTTCCAGCACCAAGTGTACCTGTTAGACCAATTATCATTATTGTAAATTGTAAATTTATTTTTTAAATATTTAGTTATTTGAGTTACATTTGGGGGTGTAATCAATCTTAACTTTGAAGTGGTTGAGAAAAGATTTATAAGGCGTTTATTTATCAGAAATTATATGGATTTCGAAGAATTTAATATGAAAGCAGAAGGTTTGGTTGCTAAAATTAAAGAACAGAGGCCAATAGGAATTATTAGGTTTGGTAGTTCTACTAGGCAAGAAGATTATATTCCTGGAGTTTCTGATTTAGATATGGTGGTGGTATCAAAAGAACCAATAAAAGAAATCTCAAACGAGATTGGTTTTGAATATTTTTTCAATCATCCTAATCAATTTGTAACAGATTTTGCAAATGGAAATCCCTTTATTATGAATGCTATATTTAATGGCGATGTTGTTTATGATCCGGATGGTTTTGTTGAGAATGTTAAATCTCTTTCTGACAGAGGATTAGAAGTAACTCCAACTAAAAACACTTTATATCAAATTGTTCAAGGAATTGGAAATCAACTTAGCTCATCTATAAATCACTATTTTTCTGAAGAGGGAAATGATGGTAAAGTTAAGTTATTAAGAAATGCCCATTCAGCAGTGAGGGGGATTGGGATTATGCATGTATTAGTATCTAGCGGAGAATTACCTGAGGGTTATAATTCAATTCTATCTAAACTTGAGTTTTCTAATCCTGAACTTGCACAATTTCTTAAATCCACTAGAAATTATTTAGTAAACCATTCTGAGGTTTCACCTGAAAAATTTGACCAGGTTTTAATTGGGGAGGATTCATTAGGCTCTGCAATAAAAGCTTCTGAAAAAGCTTATGTCGCAAATGCTCCCTTGATTAATATAAGAGTTCCAACAAACGAATTAATAGAGGGATATCAAAGTCAGGTTGGAAAATTAAATAGAACTCTTGCTGTTAGAATTAATAATGGAGAATTTAATCATTTAGTTTTAGGAAATCAACAAGGTAAAAATTATGTTTTTGGTTTGGTAGAAACTAATAGTCAACAACCTAAAATGATTGGACAAGACATTTCTGAAGAGCAATTTCAGCAATTATATCCTCAATTGAAAATATTAAGATAATTTTTCTTAATTAGTTTACAGTTTACAACCAACCCATTAAAAGAGCTACACCAACTAAGAATAATAAAATTCCTGCAATTAAATGAAGAATTTTAATGTGTTTTTCTTTCCAACCTGAGACTTCTTCAACTTTTGCAAAACCATAATAAACAACCCCCACAATTATTAACATTGGCAAGACAAATAATAAATTATAATATAAAAGCCAGGGAAGTGCTCCAAAAATTCCTAGTTCAGATAATAATCCTGAGGCAATTATGTAAGGTCCGATTGTGCATGGCAGTAAAAATAATGTTACTAAAAATCCAATTATAAATGCCCCTGCAGGCGAAGTTATTTTTTGAATTATTTTCTTGACTTTTGGTCTCATAAATATTGGCATTTCTGTTGCAACTCCTCCTTGTTTATACATGAAAAAATCTTTTATGTTTAATGCCCCAATTATCATTGCGAAAATTGCCAAACCATTGTATATTAATCCTGAGTTTTCCCGCAATATTTCTGCGAAAGTTTTGAAGAATTGAATAATCACTACACCATAAAATAAATACCCTATGTATATGGATGTAGTGAATGCAAGACCCCCTAAAAGAACCTTTCTTTTTTTGTCAGGGTTTTGAATTAAAATTGTCATAAGAACCATTGTTAAAACTGCAATAGCACAAGGGTTCACAGAATCTGCCAAGGCAAGAGTTGTAATTCTCCAAAAATTTATTCCATCTAACATTTTAGCATCCAGTAAGTTCTTTTAATTTTTCAATTGATTGAACCCCAACATATTTTTCTCCTTTTATAATCCATGTAGGAGTATATTCAATTTCCAAACATTTTTCTCTTTCATTCCAACAATCAATTATAGTTAAATATTTAGAATTTTCTCCAAAAAGTTCTTCTTGTTTTTTACATGCACTGCATCCAAGTTGACCATATAATTCTGAATTTTCTCCGATACATTTTACAATATTTTCTGGTGTTTCTGGATGTTTTTTACTTAAAATTAACATTGAAAGAATTATTACTGCTAAAATAATTATAATTGTTATCCAAAAACTTTTTTTTATCTTCATAGTTGATAATATTAAATACAAGTTTTAAATGTTTTGATGTAATTTATTTTTATTTGATATTTCTCTTCAAGGATTGAGCGAATTTTTCTGCATTTTTTAAATCTTTTTTATTTGGTCTTTCTTTATATGTTTTAAGAATGTGATGAAATCCCGGGCATTTAAATTTTCCAATATATTTTGCATTAATTCTTTTTTTCATGTAATTCAAACAATTATTCGCAGAAATCTTCCCAATTAAATAAGCACCATATGTGCAAAAAAGAGCATAAGATTTTTTTATTCTTTTCTCTTTTAAAAATTTCTTGATTTTTTTGCTTGGCATTGCTGCATGAACTGGTGTGCCTAAAACAATTAAATCATATTTTTCAATTTTATATTTCTTAATATTGTTTATGTGACTTAATTCACATCCTAATGTTTTGGCAATTACTTTTGCAATGTTTTTAGTATTCTCTGTATAACTGTCATAAATCACTATTGATTTCATTTTTTATTTTTTTAATTATCTCTTCAAATATTTTTTTATATTTTGGATTTATCTTAACAACTGGCTTCATTTTTATTGTTGAATTTACAAAATCTTTTTTATAAGGAATCTTTCCGATTATTGGAATTTTATTTTTCTTGGCAAATGATTCTATTTTTGAATAAAAGTTTTCTGCTAAATCAAATTTATTTATTACAATCCCACTTTTAATTTTAAAATGATCTGCTAAATATAAAACTCTTTTTAAATCATGTAATGCCGACGGAGTTGGTTCTGTTACAGCTACTATATAATCTGTCCCAACTAAAGATGCAATAACCGGGCACCCAATTCCTGCAGAGGAATCTATTATCATTATTTCTGATTTTAATTTTTTATTAATTTTTTCAGAGTTTTTCCTGACTTCAGATACAACTTCTCCAGAAGCTAATTCTCCTAATTTAAGTTCCCCGATAATTAAATTTACATTGTAATTTTTTCCTGTATAAACTGTTCCTATTTGTTTTTTAGTTTCAGAAATTGCATTATTAGGGCAGGCAACAATACACGCCTTGCAACCTATACACACTTCTTTTACAAAAGCAGGAAATTTATCTTTTACAAAAACAACAGCATTTTGCTTGCAAACAGAAGCACATTTACCGCATTTTATACATTTGCTGAAATCCCATTTTGGAATTGGCTGATAAACATTGCAATATTTTTTTCTTTTTACAGAAAGTAAAAGATGGTCATTAGGACATTCCACATCAGCATCGACTAACATTGTTTTATTAGTTTTGGCGAATTCCACTGCTAAAGAAGTTGCCACTGTAGATTTTCCAGTTCCTCCTTTACCTCCTGTCACGGCTATTTTCATTTTTGTAATAATGATGCAATGTAAGTTCTAATTAATCCCTTTCTTTCTACATGTCCTGATTTCTCATGAATAATTTTACAATCAATTAATTTAAAATTAGAAAATACTTTATCTGATTTGATTTCATTAATGCTATAATAATGCCTAATTTGTTTTGCTCCTTTACTTGTATATGTATAGGTATTTTTATCGTTTTTAACAGGGTAATCAGGACGTCTTTTTCTATCTTTTTCTAAGTCACTGATATCTGTAACTACAACAATCGCATATCCTTTTGGTTTAAGCACCCTATACATCTCCTTAATTGCTGATTTCCTAAATTCTTTTTTACCTAGATGGAATATACGCCAAGCCATTGCAATATCAAAAGAATTATTTTTAAAGGGCAATTTTGTCATATCTGATTGTTTAGTATCAACTTTTAGAGTCGGTTTAATTTCTTTTAATTTAGACTTTAATTTTGTAATAGCTTTTGGTGAATTATCGATTGCAGTAATTTCAAAATTTTTTGATGCAAGATATAAAGTATTTCTTCCAGTACCACACCCAATATCAACAATAGTTTTAACCTTTTTTTCTAACTTTTTTATTTTTTTAATATATGAAATTAAGATTGGATGTACTTTGCTTCCTATATCGTAGGTTGATGTGTTATAAGGAGTTTTTATAATTGACATGTTTTTTCTATTTATTTTAAACCACTATGTTGCGGACCATTAGAATCTGTTAATTCTTCTAATTTTCCGTCTATAAGATTTTGAACAGCATCTTTTATTTTGCCTTGTCCTTGGTAAATCTTAATTCCAAATTGATTAAATACTGAAAAAGCTCTTGGACCTAAATTTGTAGTAATAATTGCATCAACTTTTTGGTTTGCGACAATTTCTCCTGCAGTAATTCCAGCTCCGCCCATTTGTGCTTTTGCTGTGTTTTCAACTGCTTTAAAATTTTTTATTTCTTTATTTTCAATTTCTACAATTAAGAAATAATCGCATCTTCCAAATTTTGCATCTATTTCACTTTCCAAGTCTTTTCCTGTTGAACTTATTGCTATTTTCATTTTTTTACCTCCTGTTTTATTTAATTATTTTCTTCCTTGACCTTTACCACTACCTCTTCCTTGACCATAGCCTAAACCTTTATCATTTTTACAAGGGTCTTTGTTTACATTACGTCTTCCACCATCTTTCTGTCCTTTTCCTTTACCACTTCCATCTTTTTGTCCATAAGTCTTTGCAATATTATAAATTCCTTCAAATCCATTGACAAGACCTTGGTATAATCCAGTTATTCCTTTGTAAAAGCTGTTTCCAATTTCTTCAATTTTGCTTTGGCTTATATAATAATTTTCTCCAATTAGTTCTAAATTTTTCATTTTTTTACCTCCTATGATTTAATTATTCTATTTGATTTTAATTGCTTTTCCATTTATAATTGAATCTGATATTTTTTTTCTTGCTGATTTTAATATCCTTGATAATGTTGGTTGAGATATTTCCATTTTTTTTGCTGCTTTTTCCTGAGGAGTTTCTTTAAAATCAATTAATCTTATTGCTTCAAATTCCGGGAGAGTTAAAATAGTTTCCTCTAGTTCAATCATTCTTATTCCTGCTGGTTTAAAGTAAGAAGAATTTGGTCGACCTCTCACCCTTCTTCTCATAAATGGTCTTGGCATTTTATTTTCTTGTTAAATCTATTTTACATTTAGGACATTTAATTGTTGAGCATGGAATTCCTCTTTCATGTTTTTGTTTATATCCACATCCTGGACATATACAATCTCCTTCTGGTCCTTTTCCCAGAGCTTCTTTAATTGTATCTCTGAATTTAGCTTTTCTCTGCCATCCAAATCCTTTTCCTAATGAAGGTTTAAAATATCCTTTTTGTATATCATGGGATTTAATTTGTATTGATATGTAATCAAGTTCCTGTATTTGTGAAGTTAATCTTTCTCTTAATTTGTTAGAGATTTTGTCTGCTTCATCTACTTTTAATTTTGAAGGAAGTTTGATAGTTATTTCTGCAAAAACTTTTTCTCCTAGTTTTTGTGTTTTTAAATTTGTTAATTCTATTTTTTCTTTTTTTATTATATCTTTTATTTTTTCTTCGGTTTGTGGAGAAGAAGCTCCTAATAAAGTATCTGTACTTTCTTTTCCTAATTTAAATGCTTCTTTTGTTATATATAATCCAATTAATAATGCAATTATTGAATCAAAGTGAACCCAGTATTTTGTTAAAAATAATCCAATAAAAACACCTAATGAAACTAAGACATCAATTCTTGAATGGATACCGTCTGATAACAGGCTTACAGAATTTTCTTTTTTACCATAATGAATTTTTAGTTTTGACATTATAAAATTAATCAAAGCAGAAGAAGCCATTATTATAAATGCAATATATGATATTGTTACAACTGGTTTTCCTAAAAATCCTGCTATTGCATCATAAATAATAAATATTCCTGAACCTAAAATTATCAGGGTTATTATGAATCCTGAGATTACTTCTGCTTTTTCATGTCCATAGGGATGTTCTTTATCTGCAGGTTTTTTAGCTGCTCTAATTCCAATTAAACTTATTGCTGAGCTAAAAACATCTGTCCCGGAGTTTACTCCATCTGCTAAAATTGATGCTGATTTTGTAAAGATTCCTGCAGTTATTTTACTTACTGCTAAGAAAACATTTGCAATTATTCCTAAAATTGAGATTTGTTCTTTCATTCTTTTTATTTTAATTCTTCTAATCTTTTTTCAATTGCAGCTTTTTCAGATTCAAGGTCTTTTATTTCTTCTTCAGAAGAAGGATTGTATCTTCTGTTTCTGAAACCCCTACCTAATCCTCTGCCTCTTCCAGCAATTGGTTTTGCACCTTCGCAGTTTCCCATTTGTCTTCCTGTTTTAGGTCCTTTTCCTTCAGGTCCTGTTTTATCTCCTCGTGGCATTTTGATTTCTCCTACCTATTAAGGTTTATTTAGTTATGAATATATATTCATTATACTATTTAAATGTTTTGTTTTGAATAAGTATTCAAATAGAATTAGTAATCAGGTAATTGCTCTTTAGAAGATTCTTCTTTGTCTGTTAAAGTTTCCTGTTCAGGTGGAGTTTGTTCTTCAGGTTCTTCTTGTCTCATGTCTTCATCTGAAATTGAGTTTAACATTTCTTTGAATTTTTGAAAGTCTGTTGAAAGAATTCTTACCCCAGATTTTGTAAAACCAGTATATCTATCAGAAGTCACAAATTCTCTTATTGTTAGTCCTTTTCTTCCACCAAAATCATCAACTCTTATGAGAATGTCAGTTGTATCATTTTTATTTATTTTTCCGATTTCTTTTTCCATTTTATTAATTATTGATTGTTGTTTTTAAATGTTGTGTGTTAATAAAGAGTATAATTGTTTTTTATATTTTTAGTCTTGTTTTTATGTGTTGCCTAATTTCCTTTTGCATTTTATCTGGATTTCCTTCCTGATATTGAATAATAACGCATCTTTTAGAATTAGGTTTTGCTATATCTAAAAATCCTTGTCTAACTCTTTTATGATATTCTAATCCCTTCTCTGAAAATCTATCTTTAACAACTTCTTTTTCTAAACCTAGTCCTGGGTCTATGTCAATTATGAATGTAATATCTGGCTTTATCCCTTTCATAGAAATGTTGTTCATAAGTTTAATACAATCCAAATCAATCCCCCCTCCATAGCCTTGATAGGCGATTGTTGAATATCCTGACCTGTCTGAAATTACATTTATTCCTGTGTCTAATTTTGGAATTATGATTTTGTCAAAGAATTCTGTCCTTGCAAATTCAAAACCAAAAAGTTCTCCTATTGGAGAAATGTCCTCTTTGTTATGTTTTAGAATTTTTCTCATTTCTTCTGCCGCCTTAATTCCTCCTGGTTCTCTTCCAAGATAACAGGCAATATTTTTTTCTTTTAGATAATTGTGTAATAATTCTGCCTGTGTTGTTTTTCCACATCCTTCACCGCCTTCAATAACAATATATGATCCTCTTGACATTTTAATTTTTTTGCAGTTCTTTTTTTAATTCGTTAAATTCGTGTTTACCACAAAGAGCTCTTGTTGTTAATTGAGAGTCTTTCTCTTGTAAGGATTTGTGATATTCATTTGCGGTTTTTCTTATATCCCACTGTGCTGCGAGATTTTCTCTTTCCATACAAAATGCATAAACCTGTCTGTTATTAGCATCAAATAAAACACGCCTTTTGTTTGCATTTGTTAATGCATATTCTGCAATCGATTTTGGATATGCTTCTGCAAGTAGATTGTTGTGCAGTTGAACTGATTTTTTTACAATATTTTCTAATTCTTTTTCCAATCCTGTTTCTTTTATTGACTGGGGGATTGTTAATCCTAATGAAGGATTGTATTCTTGGGAGATTAATGTGTTTATTCTGTGCCTTTTCATCTGAGCAAATGCAGAAGAACTCATAGTCATCTCGGCAATCCTGTCTCCAAGTTCATATTCCCTTAACATTGGATCATGTTTTTCTTGATATTTTATTGTTTGGTTTAATAGCTCTATCTTTTCGTTTTTATTCATTTGGCTTGTCATTAAAAGACATTTATCATACTGTAAATTACTTGATGAAAAGATTAATCCTGCTATGATTGAGTTATCTCTTTTGAGATTTTTAAATATTTTAACCCTTTCCACATTAAAGAGATAGTCTTTAATGTTGTGTTTTTTAATTAATTCTGAAACAGATCCAGTTAATTCTTTTCTTGTTTTTGCAAAATAATCTGCTGGTTGAGTATATTTAATTACAGAAGGAGCAACTCCATCAACTTCAGAGAAAAGTTTTCCTCCAAGCTCTTTTAGTTCTTCATTATCTGAACTTCTTAACCGGGTTATGATATTTTCAAGTGTTCTCGCTGAAACAGTCATTCCAAGCTGGGTCTGGGTTGCAAGTCCAAGAGAGTATCTTGAATCTTCTTTTCCCAACCCCTCTCTGACTTCTTTTTGTTTATCTGATTTTTTTGCACTTACTACTGGATATAATTCAGAATAATCCTGTTTGTGATGCCATTTTGTTATTTTTTCCAAATTTTTCTTATAAAAATTATTTTGCAATCCAACTAATTTTAAAAATTCTGATTCAAATTTAGTATTTTGAATTTCTTTAGGAAGAACAAAATCCCCGTCCATTGTGATATATCTTTGTGATTTTTCAGTGTAGGAATCAAGTCTGTTTTGTTCCACTGCTTCAACAGCTCTTCTTGATATGCCTGTGATATCAAAATTAAATCTTGCATGTTCTGCAATGGACTTGTGCCCCATTGTAAATATTATTGTTTTATTTGATTTTCTTGAAGCTTCCACATCTTTTCTTGCTTCTACTCTTAATTCAGAAATGGGTCTTGGATCTCTGGAGATTCTGGCATAAGAAGCAGCAATTGTTTCAGGGGTTAAATTTGATACAATATTTATTGCAGTTAAATGGTCTTTTTGTGATAATTGGTTCTTAGTTAAAATTTTTTTTAATTCATCTATCGCATCTCTGTCAACATTAAATCCTGCTAATTTTACATCCATCTTAACCTTTTAGAAAAAGTCTAAATTGTTTTATAAAGAAATATGTTTTTTAGAATATAATTTTAATCTCTCATCTCTATTTTTATGTTAACGTTTTTTGGAATCTGCATCCTCATGATATGGTGGATTACTTTTTCATTTGCTGGTAAGTCAATAAGTCTTTTGTGAATCCTCATTTCATATCTGTCGAATGTTGCTGTTCCATCGCCACAAGGAGATTTTCTTGTTGTTATTTTAAGTTTCTTTGTTGGAAGTGGAACTGGTCCACTAACTGTGATCCCTGCTTTTTTAGCAATTTCTTTAATAGAATCGCAAATAGTGTTAAGCATTGTGATGTCTGTGCTGTTTAGTTTTATTCTTATCTTTGGCATAATGATTAGATTTAAAATTGCTTTATAAACATTTTCCTAGCTATTCACAGAATTTTTAGAGCTAAAAGAATACCAATTATTATAATTATTCCCCCTCCAATTCTTTCTGGATGTGGGAATTTTTTTAATTTATTAGATAAAAAATATGCTATTGTTAAAGATACAAATGTGGCAGCTAATACCCCCAGACAAATTGCTATCCATGAACCTTTGGCCATGATTAAATTAGAATATGCAATTAGGTCGTCAATCCCTGTAGCAAAGAAAATTATCATCCCTAAGCCAATAAATTTTAATTTAGTATATTTTGGTTTTTGTTTTAAGTGTTTTTTAATTTTTGATAAATGTTTTTTCTTTTTGTTGGATGATTCTTGCCCACGGGCAATCATGATTACTCCCAGAGTAATTAATACTGCACCTCCGATTAAATGTTTGGAAGGTAAAGCTTCCATTAATGAACCTGCAAAAATTGCAATTCCAAGGGCAATTAAGGTTCCAAGAACTATCCCAAAAGAGATTAATTTCTTTCCTCCATTTCTTTGATTTTTTAAATATATTCCAGCATATGCAAAAGTGTCATCTATTCCTGTTGCAAAAAAGGAAATAAATCCTAAAGCAAACAAAATAATTGTTTTTATCATCTCCATTTTTAACAAAAGTTTCTTTTCATTTTTAAACTTATTGAGTTTCTTCTTCCATGTTTTTTTCTTCTATTCCAAAAAGAGAAAAGATGAAATCAAAAAGTCTTAAAATAATTTCTATTAAGAATATAAAAATTAAATAATAAGTTATGTTGCTGAAAAATTGAGGAATTTGACTGAAGTTAGAGAGTATTCTTTCAACATCAAAAAAGCCTGGATTAATTATAGATACTGCTAATAAAGTAAGTGGCAAGAGTTTAGCAAGGTCTTTAGATAGATTTTCTTTGTAATAAGAAGTCATCCTAATTGCTGCGATTATTGTTGCGGAAATAATTAAAAGTGTCTGAATTTCCAGTTCTGTTAAAAATACTAAGAAAAGTGTAAATACTGAGAACCAGATAAATATGAAAAATGGTAGTATTATAATATATTCTAAAAGATAAAGGAGACCTGCGAAGAATTTTGTTAAAAGAGGATGATTTGATTTATTGTATTTGTTTAAGTCTAGTCCTAAAATATTTTTCTTTGCTACAAATCTGTAAAATTTCCAGATGAAAATTGAATAGATTACAACCATTAAAACAAGAATCATAAAATTAAGAAAAGTTGCTACAGAAGGCGAAAATGTTGCGAAAAGATCTTTATAGATTTCAATTAACTGTGTTCCTATCTTTAGCACCCCTTCCATAAATCTTTTTGGTAATTATTATTTTTAAACACTTCGTTTGAGGGAATTGAACAGCGATAAATTTGAATAATTCATAACGACTTTTTAATTGCCGAACTAAGATAAATTTAAATATAACTTTTTATTATTTTTATTATGATTGATATTAAGTTGATTAGGGATAATCCTGAATTAGTAAAAGAGAATATGAAGAAGAAATTTCAGGAAGAGAAATTTGTTCTTGTAGATAATGTGAGAAAATTAGATGAAAAATGGAGAGCTTTGAAATATAAAGAAGATAATTTAAGGAGTGAGAGAAATAAAATCTCCCAACAAATTAATCAAACTAAAAAACAAAAAAAAGATGCTTCAGCTTTAATAAAAAAGGCTAAAGAAATTCCCGGGAAAATTGAGGTTCTTGAAAAAAAGAGAAAGAAATTTGAAGAAGAAATAAATCAGATTATGTATAAGATTCCGAATATTATTTCTAAAGATGTTCCAATGGGGAAAGATGAATCTAAAAATGTTGAGATTAAAAAAGTTGGAAGATTGAGAAAGTTTGGTTTCCCTGTTAAAGGACATGTGGAACTGGGAGAAAAACTGAGGATGCTTGATTTTGATGCTTCTGCAAAGGTTTCTGGAAAAGGATTTTATTATTTAAAAGGAGATTTGGCTTTGTTGAATATGGCTTTGATTAATTTTGCAAGAGATTCTCTTATTGGCAAGGGATTTGAGTATATTGAAACTCCTTTGATGTTAAGGGAGGAAATTATAAAAAAAGTTACGGATTTGCATGATCAAAAAAATCAAATTTATAAAATTGAGGGAGAGGATCTTTATTTGATTGGAACTTCTGAGCATTCATTAATTGGGAGGTTTATTGATACAACTATTTTGGAAAAAAATCTTCCGATAAAGAATACTTCTTATTCTATGTGTTTTAGAAAAGAAATAGGAAGCCATGGAATTGATGAGAAAGGAATTTTTAGAACTCATCAGTTTAATAAACAAGAAATGATTGTTATTTGTGGGGCTTCTGATTCAGATAGTTGGTATGATAAGATGTTAAAATATTCAATTGATATTCTCAAAGCTTTGGAAATCCCAATAAGAGTTTTGGAAATTTGTTCAGGGGATTTAGGAGACTTAAAACATAGGCAGGTTGATATTGAAGCCTGGAGTCCAAGACAGAAGAAATATTATGAGGTTGGTTCTTGTTCAAATTTAACTGATGCTCAGGCAAGAAAGTTAAATATTAAAATTGAAAATAAAGGAGAAAGATCTTTTCCTCATACTTTGAATAATACTGCAATTGCAACATCAAGAGTGTTGGTTGCTTTAATGGAAAATAATCAGCAAAAAGATGGGAGTATTAAAATTCCTAAGGTTTTGTGGAAATATACTGGATTTAAAGAAATTAAATAAGGTTTCAAAATAATTGTTTGAGTATAGAAGTTATTATAAGTTTGAGAAGACTATTCTTTTTATGAAGTTTAAAGTAAAAAAACAAAATTCTGACGGGGTTGTTAGGCTGGAAACTTCTGGTTCAATAAGAGAAGTTTTAATTAATGAAGATTTTTTACATTTGAAAGATGCTTCTGTTGCAGTTTGTTTTAGGGGAAAAGATAGTTCTGGAATCGTGGAATTTACTCCTGAAGAGATTGAAGATTTGTATAAAGAAATTGCCCCGAAACTTCATCTTCTTAAGAATGTTAAATTGTTTAAATATAAAAAAGATTAGTAAGATATATTAAGGGTTTTTTTCTAATTAGAATATGAAAATTAATGAGTTTTTTAAATTGACTTGGAAAAAGATTTGGATTCTTGTTGTGGGAGGTTTTGTTTGCATTTCACTTCATAATTTGATTTATGCTTTGTTTAAATTTGAAGAAGCTTTTTTCTTTAGTTTAGTTGTTTTTGTTCTTCCTGTTTATTTTGTTATTGCACTTGTTTACACTTTTATTAAAACATTAAAGAGGAAAAGAAGATGAGAGAATGCAGAATAATTGATATTAGTGAGTTGGAAAAAGGGGCTAAAGAATCGTTTTTATTAAAAAATACAACTGAAGAAATTTTTGAAAAAGAACGTCAAGAATTAATTAATCCTTTTGCTAAATATCATGAGAATTATAGTTTACTTGGAAATCAAGTTATTGGGGCGGAATATTTATAATTAATTTTGTTAATATTAAAAGGAGAAAAAATAATGAAAAATTGGGAAATTGGAGCTGTTACAGGAGGGATTTCTGGTTTAGCTGGTGCTTGGTTAATGGGTGCTTATGGTTTTAGTTTAGTGTCTGTTATTTTTGTTGGGATGCTGATTGGGGTTTTTGTTGGGATGGTTTTCAAATTAATAAAGAAGAAAAGGAAATAAAATGGGGCATGACGATCATTATATTTATTTAGGAAGATTAATGGATATGAAAGATGTAGATAAAAAATTAGAAAGAATAGCTTTTGAAGGTCGGCTTCGTGAAGCAGGGGAGAAGGTTAAGAAAACATTTTATTATTTGATTGGAAAAAAGTATGAAAAAGATGAGAAGATTTGATTGTAGTAAGTTTTAAAAAAGAATTTTTCTAAAGTAAATTAGGTTCGCGAGCCCACTCGTCACTGGATTACACTGAGTCTCTCGTGAACATCGCTCAGCCTACGTGGTCTAACGGCTATGACATATCCCTGTCGCGGATATAACCCGGGTTCGACTCCCGGCGTGGGCGTAATACCTTCTTGGCACATTGATGAGAATCACTATGTTGGGAATTTGTCCATATTTTTTATAAAAAAGAGGAGGTTTGGCAGATTATGAAAATAGATCCTTACAAGCATAAGGAAAGATATCTTTCTTGGAAGAATTCTCTAAATGGCAAAATTTCGGGAATTTCTGAGAAAAATTCTAAGATATTTTTAGAATATATGTTTGATATGGAACAAGGTCTTAATGTGGCTAGTGGGAGCAGGAAAGGTGCGAGGAGTTATATAAGATTGAATAATTTGAAGCAAAGAATTCTTTTTTTAATGAGGAATTTTGAGGAAAGATATAATATAAAAGATATTACAAAAATAAGTGAGCGAGAGTTGCATGACTTTTTTACTGGAATGAGAAATGGCACGATAAAACGGCAAGATGGCAAGCAGTATATGTCTCCTGTTGATTATGTCAAAATTTTTAAGGCTTTTTGGCACTGGAATCAAAAGGTTAATAGGAAAAGAGGAATAGCGGTTTATGATATTACTCTTGATTTGGATATAAGCTATAGTAAACCAAAATGGGTTTATCTTAATGAAGAACAAGTCAAAAAGTTGTGTGATAATGCAATTTATGATTATAAGGTTTTGATGATGTTTTTATTTGATACTGGAATTAGAGCTCCTACTGAATTAGTTAATATCAGAGTTTCTGATTTTTATAATGATTTTAAGGAGCTAAATATTCGAGATGAAATTAGTAAAACTTTCGGAAGAAGAATTAAATTAATGCTTTGTTCACATTTAATAAAAGAATATGTTAAAGCTAAAAATCTTGGTTCAGAGGATTATCTTTTTACAAAAAATCCTAC
>JAGLOA010000009.1 GCA_023139205.1 Candidatus Pacearchaeota archaeon
TTTGTTGTTACTTTTATAATAAATATCATCTTCTAGTCTAACTATCCTTTAATCTTAAAATTATTAAAGAATAATAATATTACTTAAAAAATTATATTTATAAATGTTCCTAAATAAAAAAATTCATAATTATTGAAACTAAAAATCCTATTATGCCAAGAAGAACAATTCCGATTGCAGAAACTTTTGCAATTGTTTCGAATTCTTTTTTTGAAGGTTTTTTTAAAGACAACCAGACCCTTTTACATTTAACAACAAATGATTTTATTGTTGTGAATAATTTCTTTACCATTTTATAAACAAGAAAAGAGAGTTTTTAAGATTTATTGATTTGAGGGGCAGATTTTGAAGGAAGAAGGTCAGGAGTATAAGTTTTTTTGTAACAAAGTTTATTTTCTTTACAATAGTCACAATATTTTGAAGGTTTTTGACAAACTCCTTTTTCTTCAAAAAAAAGTCCAATCAAAAGGGAGGTTCTCACAGAATTTAATTGTTAAAAATTCTAATTCTTTCATGGTTATTCAAAAAATTCTATTCCTAGTTCTTCCTCTATTTCTTTGTGTTTTAAACTCTCTATTGATTCTCCATGTCCAAGAATTTGAGAGCTTTTAACACCTGTAACAATTAACAAGATCCTCATTGATTTATCCATGTCTTCTGAAATTTGTGCACCCCAGATTAATTTTGCATCAGGGTTTAACTTGTTTCCAATTTCTTCTATAATTGATTTGCATTCATCTAAACTCATGTCTGGACCTCCTACAATATTTACCAAAGCTCCAGAGGCGTTTGAAATATCTACGTCAAGAAGAGGATTCTCAATTGCTTTTTCTACTGCTTCCATTGCTCTGTTTTCTGTGTCTGATTCGCCCATTCCAATTAATGAAACTCCTCCATTAACCATTACAGCTTTTATATCTGCAAAATCTAAATTTACTAAACCAGAAGTTGTTACAAGTTCTGTTGTTCCTTTTACTGCGTTTGTTAAGATTTCGTCAGAAATTTTAAATGCTGTCTGCAAAGGTAATTCAGGTGCTAATTCTAAAAGTTTATCATTTGGTATTACAATTAAAGTATCTACAACTGCTTCCAATCTTTCTAATCCATCCATTGCATTTTCAATTCTTTTTCTTCCTTCAATTGTGAATGGCAAGGTTACTACCCCTATTGTTAAAGCTCCTTGTTTTTTTGCAAGTTTAGCGACAACTGGAGCAGCTCCTGTACCTGTTCCTCCTCCTAAACCACAAGTAATGAAAATCATATCGCTTCCTGCAATTTTCTTTTTTATTTCAGATTCAGATTCTTTTGCAGCTTCTTCACCTACTTTAGGATTGCTTCCTGAACCAAGTCCCTGAGTTAATTCTTTTCCAATTAAAATTTTCTGGTCTGCACTTGCATATAATAAATCCTGTGCATCTGTGTTTATTGCAATAAGTTCTCCTCCTTTAATTCCAATTTCTCTCATTCGGCTTAAAGAATTATTTCCTCCACCCCCAACACCAATAACCTTAATCTTTGCTGATTGTTTTTTCAATAATTCTGCAAGTTCCTGATCAATTTCTCTTATTTCTGGGGAAAGAGTAGAATGGATTTCCTGAGGCTGGTTATCTTCACTTCTTTGATTATAAATATCATCCATGTAGAAAAGATGGGAACACTATTTATAAGAATTATTGTGATTTCTTGGGAGATAAATTTTTATAGGTCTTCTTCATTATAAAAAGATGAGATTGAATAAAAAAATAGGGGCTTTATTATTAGTTGTTTCTTTTGTTTTCTTTATTTTAGGATTTAATTTTAATTTAACTGGAAATTTTATTAAAGATTATTTTGAAGGTTCCTTTCTTTTTTATCATTTAATTGGTTTAATCTTTTTTATTGGAGGTTTGGGTTTATTGGTGGGAAAAAGAAGTTTGGATTATTTGATTATCCCTATAGCAGGGGAGGATAAGGAGGATTTAGAAAGAACAAAAAGAGCAGAAAAAGAAAAAACAGAGTATTATATTATAAGTGGTCATATTGATAAGACTAAACCAATAAAATATTCTCAAACTGCCACCATCTACAAAGAATTGAGAAAACAAGGAATAAAACCTTCTGAAATGAAAATTGAATCTAAATCAAAAGACACTTTAGAAAACGCCATTTATTCGTTAGGCAAAGTCAAAGAAATGAAGACTGTTGGAATTATTTCTTATCCAAAACATTTAGAGAGATTTAAGATGATTATAAATCAAGCTAAAGAAGAAGGGAGAATTCCTAAAAATATCAAAATAAAATATCTTCCTACAGAACAAACATTTAAAGAATGGGCTTATGGGACTTTAGCTAATATAAAAGAAAGATATAGATTAAGAAAAGGGGTAGATGAGGCTAAAAAACATAAGACTGGGAAATTTGGAAATTTTATTAAGAAGATTGTTGGTTAATTATTTTTCTTCTTTCTTTTCTTCAACTTCTTTAACTTCTAAATCCAAATCTAAAAGTTGTTTGAATTTGTCTTTAAATAAAATTAAAAATTGGGCAAATTGTTTATCTGTTTCAACAAAGATTTTTTTGTCTTTGATTTCAAATTTGAAATCTTTTCTTGTGAAAAAATCAATTAAAGATTTTGCTTTTTCTTTTATATTCTCTATTTTTCTTAAAACTTTAACTTCGTAAATAACATCTTTTCCAGCAAGAGGATTATTAAAATCAACCATTACTCTTCCTCCAGAAACAGTTAATATTTTTGCAATTTTATTGTCAAAATTAAACATTGTTCCGGGAACTGGATTAATTTGATGTTGTATAAAAATTTTCATAGGAATCATCTGCACAAGTTTAGAATCCCTTTTTCCAAAAGCTTTTTCTGGTTGAAGTTCAATTTTATATTCTCCTGTATCTTTTCCAATTAAGAAATCGTCTATTGCTTTCAAAAACATGGCTTCCCCTAAACAAAAAATAAGAGGTTTTGCTTTAGTACTAAGATTTGTTTTATCCAAATTTTCTTTGACATTTGAATCAAAAATCTCTCCTTCCTTTGTTTTTCCAGTAAATTCTATTTCAATAAAATCTTTTTTTTGTAAAGCCATTTAAATCTGATGAGTGAAAATATTTATAAATCTATTTCTTTTGGATAATTTATGGTTTTAAAAATAATTAATGCTACAGAAGCAAAAGTGAACACAAATATCCTCCTTGAAGGAAATGCTTACACAATTAAAAAAATTGATATTAGTAAAACCGGTAAACATGGACATGCAAAGGCAAGAATCGAGGCTGTGGGAATTATTAACAAACAAAAGAAAGTTTTTGTAATGCCTGGGCATGATAGGCTTGAAATTCCAATGGTTACAAAAAACAAAGGGCAAGTTCTTTCAAAAGGAGATGGAAAAGCAAGTGTAATGGATTTAGAAACATTTGAAACATTAGAAATTTCTTGTCCTGATGGAGAAGTTTTTTCTAATTTAGAAGAAAATGGAAATTGTGAATATTGGGATGTTGAAGGTGAAAAAATAATTAAGCGGAAATTATAATTTTCATTAGATTTATAAATTAAGATAAGATAAAATATAAAATGGCTAAAATACCAGAAGCACAAAATAGATTATTCAAGAATGTTTTTGTTTGTAAAAAATGTCAAAGCAAAATAAAAGCAGATCCTCAAAAAATCTTAAAAGGTAAAGTTAGATGTAGAAAATGTAAAAAAGATGCATTTAGACCCTTGAAAAAGAAATGATTTTTTCTTTTTTGAATAAGATAATAGGAGTAAAAAAAAGGTGATAATATGGATTTTATGATTTATGATATAATTTTGTTAGTTGCATTTGTAATTTTTCTTTCTATTTTCCTTTATACAAAAAGAAAAAGCGTAAAAAAAGAAGGTTTGTTATTGTTGTATAAAACTAGCTGGGGAATGAAATTAATTGATTCTCTTGGAAAGAAATACAAAAAAACCCTAAAAGTTTTGAGTTATATTTCACTTGTATTAGGTTATTGTTTAATGGGAGGAATTCTTTATTTATTTGGTAAAATTATCTGGATCTATGTTACTAGTCCTGCTCTTGTTAGGATGATAAAAGTTCCTCCAATAATGCCATTAATTCCCTATATAGATAAAATTGCTCCAAATCTTAATTTACCTAATTTTTATTTTATATATTGGATTATCATAATTGCTGTAATTGCAATTACTCATGAAGTTGCTCACGGGATTTTTATGAGAAAATATAACATAAAAATAAAATCTACTGGTTTTGGATTTTTTCCTTTTTTCTTTCCTGTGTTTTTAGCAGCATTTGTTGAGCAAGATGAAAAAAGCATGAAAAAAGCTAAAAATTTTGAACAAAGAGTAATATTGTCTGCTGGAACATTTGCAAATGTTTTAACTGGAATTTTATTTTTCGCAATTATGTTTCTTTTCTTTTCTTTGGCATTTACACCTTCAGGGGTTATTTTTGATAGTTATGCTTATTCGCTTGTAGGAGTTGCTGGAATTTCTTCAATAAATGGTTTGTCTTTAGATAATCCTTCTTATCAGATACTTTTAGAAAATATGGATGAAACAGGTTTAAATGAAATTCAGACAAATGAAAAAAGTTATTTAGCTGCAAAAGATTTTTTAGAAAATCAGGAAAATGCAGGAGAGTATGTTATTTTATATGATGAAGCTCCTGCCATAAGGGAGAATTTAGAGGGAGCAATTACTCAAATTGATTTGGTGAAGATAGATTCAAGAGAAAAATTAGGAGAGGAATTATTGAAAAAAACTCCTGGGCAAGAAATTGTAATAACAACTATTGGAGAAAAGGGGACTAAAGAATATACTCTTAATCTTGGAGAAAATCCTAAAAATGAAAATTTGCCTTGGTTGGGAATTGGATTTGTAAATCAAAAACCATCTGGAGTTTTCAATAAAATAATTTCAACTCTAGCTTCTTTTAAGAATTCAAGAATTTATTATGAAGCAAAGTTTGATGCTGCACCGTTTATTTATGACTTGCTTTGGTGGATTGTTTTAATTAGTTTTAGTGTGGCTTTAATTAATATGCTTCCTGTAGGAATTTTCGACGGAGGAAGATTCTTTTATTTGACAATTTTGGCGATAACTAAAAATGAAAAAATAGCAAAAAGAACATTTGCATTTATGACTTATTTCTTCTTATTCTTGCTTTTAGTTTTAATGTTTTTTTGGGCTATTAGTTTTTTCTAAAGTATAGATTTGTTTAAAAAAGATTTTTCATTAAGAAAATTATGAAGATTTATTTAGAGAACAGATTACTTGTTAAATCAAAGATATTTGAAAATCAAATATTAGAACAAAATAAACCTGAAAGAATGAATTTCAGTTCTAAAAGAGATTGGAGTATTTATACTTGGGATTCTAAAAATAAATTAAGTTTTGAAAAAGACAATATTTCAGGTTTAAATAAGAATTCTATTGAAGCAATAATTCGAGAATATAAAACATACAAAGATCATGATGAGTTTGAAGTTAGAAAAATTCCTGCTCCAGACCATCTTATTCAAATTTCTGGGTATTCTAGTCTTAGAAACACCCCTAAAAAAGTCATGATGAAATTAGTCAAGGAATTAGAAAGAGAAAATATTGATTGTTTATTTGTTGGCGGGGGAGCCCCGGTTATACCTCTTGCAGAATATATTTCGCCTAGATTAAAAAAGAAACTAAAACATCCCATTCTTGAAATTGAATTATAAAGATTTAAAACATCTTTCTTGTGTTTACTTTTATGATTCCGGAAAAAGTTAAGAAAATTTTGAAAAAGCAACATTATGAAATAGTTGGAAATCATTCTGCTGTTCAAATTTGTAGATGGACAAAAAAATCTCTTCGTGATGAAGGAGTTTGTTACAAAGAACAATTCTACGGGATTAAGGCGCATTTATGCTGTCAAATGTCTCCTGCAGTAATGTGGTGTCCAAATAAGTGTCAACATTGTTGGCGAGCAATTGAATTAACTATTGGAGATAAATTAAAAGGGGGAGATTCTCCTAAAGAAATTATTGATGGAGGTATTGAAGCTCAGAGGAAATTAATTATTGGATTTAAAGGAAATGAAAAAGTTAATTTAGAAAAATTCAAAGAAGCTCAGGAGCCAATGCAGTTTGCTATTTCATTATCTGGTGAACCGACTCTTTATGAAAAAATAGGGGATTTGATTTCAGAATTGAGGAGAAGAGGCAAGACAAGTTTTCTTGTTACAAACGGGCTTTATCCAGAGAAATTAAAAGAACTTTCAGAGAAAAAACAATTGCCAACTCAACTTTATGTTTCTGTTAATACTCCAAATAAAGAACTTTATAAAAAGTTTCATAGAAGTTCTAAAAAAGATGCCTGGGAAAAATTAAATGAAACCTTGGAATTCCTGCCGAGAATAAGGGGCAAAACACGAACTGTTTTTAGAATGAATTTGGTTCTTGATTTAAATATGATTGAACCAGAAAAATATGCAGAGTTGATTAAAAAAGCAAATCCAATGTTTGTTGAAATTAAAGGATTTATGTCTGTGGGATTTGCAAGGCAAAGATTAGCATATGAAAGAATGCCGTTGCATAAAGATATTGTAGAATTTTCAAAAAAATTAGTTGAAGAGTTAAATAAGATTGGAGAAGATTATCAGATTCTTGATGAAAAAATTGAAAGCAGGGTTTTGGTTTTAGGGAAAGATAAAAGAGAGTTGAAGATTAAGGGGAATCAAATATAGAAATATTTAAATAGTAAGAAATTCTTACCAAACTACGAGTATGGAATTGACAAAACTGAGCAGTAAGGGACAAGTGGTGATACCGGGGAGTGTCAGAAAAAAACTTGAATTAAGCGAGGGGGAAGTTTTAGCTGTATCTTCTAAAGATAATATGATTGTTTTAAAAAAAATTGAGAACCCAACTGAAGAGGAGGATTTAAGAACTTTTTCTGAAATAAAAAAATCCTGGAAGGAAATAGCAGAAGGGAAATTCAAAAAAATGAAATCTGAAGATTTTCTTAAAGAAATTTCTAAATGGTAGATGTAATCTACACAAGCAAGTTTGAAAAAGAATTAAAAAAATCTGACAAATCAATAAAAGAAAAGGCAGTTAAACAAATTAAAAAAATTATAGAAAACCCAGAGGTAGGAAAACCCTTAAGATACAACCTAAAAGGAGAAAGAACCATCTATGTCTGGCCGTTTAGAATCCTTTACACTTATTTTGAAAATACAATTTATTTCCTGAGATTTGAACACAGAAAAAATGTTTATGGAAAATAAAATCATAAAGAAGTTTGAATTGAGAGCAGGGTTTTGGGGAAGGATAAAGGAGAGTTGAGGATTAAGGAGATCTAGATTTTCTTTACATCCCAAATTTTAGTGTCTCAGAAGATATTTTTTCAGATTATCCTTTAACAAAATTTATTATCTTATTATAAACTTCTGGGTGTTCCGCAGGTTTAACAATTGAAACATGTAAGGAATTAGATCTTGGTGTCTTCAATAAGTTTAAGGTATAATACTCTTCGGAGAAATCTTCGTAATACCAATTTTCTGCTCCTTCAAGATACACACTTGAAGCACAAATAACATTATCCCAATAATCTCCTTGAGAACATGAAGATTCAATTTTATTCTTTGCGATGATTGTTAAATAGCCTATATTTCCAGGTGTTTCGTCTTCGTTATTTAGATTAATTAAAAAATCACTACCAGATTTCATATCTTCACATTCTGGAGTTGGATTTCTTCCTGCAATTATTGTTCCACACAAAGAACCGATATAACCATATGTCCCATGATTTGGGGTTCCAATAGTAACTAATTTATCTACTGAATTAAGCCCTCCATGATTCTTAATATAATTTCTACTCACCAAACCTCCCATACTATGTGCAATAATTATAACTTTATTTTTTCCAGTATTATGCCTTACAACTTTAACAACATCACCAAGTCTTTGAGAGTATACATCAATATGTTGATTATCTGCATCTCCAATAATGCCCCCAAGAGAATCGTATTTATCTGCATAATAAGTCATTATTACAGAAATTTTTTTCTTAGACCAAACACCTTCACTTAACAAGGGGGGATAATCTCCTGGAAGAACCATGCCTTTATCTTCATAATTTTCTTCTAATAATTTATCTTGAAATTCTTCCAATTCGGTGGGGGAATAACCCTTAACTTCTTTTTGACTATGTCCGTGAACAAAAATAATAGGATAATTTATATCGGATAAATCTTCCTCTTGATAAACCTCTCCTTTACAATCATTAGGGCAAATTAAAGAATATTCATGAGATTCACAAATCCCATTTCCGCAACTATCTTTAACACATTGTTCTAATTTTCTATCACAAACATAATCTTCATTACATTTACAATCATTAGGTGTATTCACACAATTTTCTCCTTTTTCTGATTCGCAAATTCTATTTTCACATTGAGAGGGACTACAATCTTCTGTACATCCTAAATCACATTCTTGAACATTACACGAACCATCTCCACACCAACTACAATCTAATTTACAGACTCTAAATTCATTATCAGAACAAATTCCATCTCCACAAAATTTAGCATTAATAGGATCTGCCCAAAAAATATTAAACAATAACGCCACAATTAAAATAAAAAAAATAATTCCAACAACAATTTCTTTCTCAGAAAATTTCATTTTTTCTTTTTAGTTGTTTTTTTAGTTGATTTACTTTTAGATCTATCTAATTTAATTCTCTTAAATAAAATATAACCTAATAAAACTAAAATAATTAATCCCATTGAAACATAACTAATAATTTTTTGTCTATTTTCTGAAGTTTTTAATGTATCCTGAACTCCTTTTTTAACTGCCTGATTTATTTCATCTTCACTACTTTTTATTTTTTCACATATTCCATTAGAACACAATTCATCATTATTACAGACACAATCATTAGAATTTTTACAATTTTCCCCTTCACTAACATCGCAAAAATTATCTTCTTCTCTCCAAGGTTTATCCCAACAAAATTCATGGATACAATATTTTCCTTCGCACTCACTTCCAGAAATACAATCTTTTAAATTACATTTCCCAACATCTTTTGGGCAATTTGAACAAGTTTCATAAGTTGTTTCTGCAATTCCATTTCCACAATAAGTAGCACACCCTTTAGAATCAATTTCTCTAGAACTATCGGGTCTACATTCTTTATCTGAAGAACAATCACAAGAAGAATCATAAAGAAATCCCCCATAAGCAATACATTTTTCATTATCTGTTGTGCAAACTCCATCTCCATTCCAAAGGAAAGTGAAAGAATTTTGGGAAGCATTTGAATCAGAACTAGGCCAACAATTTATGTAATTCACTTTTCTTTCACAAGTAATTGTAAGGATATAAGAAGCTATACCCTTTATTCCTTCAGCATCTACTTTGATCTTAAAAGTTCCTTTGCCTCCAGCTTTTGCAACTTCAAGTTCCTCGTTGCTATGAGTATTAAATGAAGTTGTATAACTACAAGTGATATCACAATAATCTCCATTATTTGTAATTACTGCACTAACAAAATTTTCTATATTAGTTTCTCCTTCATAAACATTAATATGTGTTGGGGAATTTACATCGACAATGTAATCAAGTGCAAGAATAGATGGGATTGTTAATATTAAAATTAATAAAATAATTGTTTTTCTCATATAAATTATAGCAAAACTCAATATAAAAAGATTAGCTTTCAAACCCTTTCAGAGATATTCATTTTACAAATCAATCACACCATCTTTTGTTAAGGCGGCAAATCTAATTCCAACTGGCAAATTAATTAATGCAGAAATAAGAGACATGTGTTCTTTTCCGTCTCCAGAAGCAATACTCAAGGCAACTTCTGTGCCAGAAATTTTTCCTTTTAATTTATCCATAAAATCTTCTTTCAAATCCTTAATTTTTTTATCTAAATCTATTTTAATAAATTCAAATTCTTTATCGTGTTTGAAATCTTTTGCAAAATCTCCTCCAAGAACAATTATTTTATCCCACTCTCCATGTTTCATTAATCCAGAAACTTGCGCCCAAGTTCCTTTTCCTGTTGAGAGTAATGCTATAAGCTCCATGATAGAGAAAAAGAAAATCGATTTATAAGAATTATTGTGATTGGGAAGATTTATAAATATAAAATATCTAAAAATTCTAACCGATTGAACCATATCGTTACAGGATATATTCTATGTCTGTGGCGCATAATGTGGGAGGTATTAATATATGGAACTAGAAGATAACTTAAAAAAAGCTTTAGAAGAATTAAGAAAAAGTAAAGAAAGAAAGTTTGATCAAACAGTTGACTTAATTATAAATCTGCAAAAATTTGATGTTAAAAAAAATTCAATAAATTTACTGGTATCTGTTCCCCACAAAATCAAAGAGAAAAAAATTGCTGGTTTTTTTGAAACTAAACACAAAGATGTTGAAACAATCACAAAAGAACAATTTAAAAAATATTCTGATAAAAAATTAATTAAAAAATTAATTAAAAAATTTGATTTTTTTATTGCTCAGGCAAGCCTAATGCCAAAAGTTGCAACTACCTTTGGAAGAGCCCTAGGTCCTGCCGGGAAAATGCCTTCTCCTCAACTAGGAATTTTGTTTGATGTTAATGACAAATCAATAAGTGAAATTAAAGGAAAAATAAGCAATAGCATCAAAATCAAGGGCAAGGAGGCTAGTATAAAAGTTGCTGTTGGGAAGCAAAGTATGAAAGATGAAGATTTAATTGAGAACATTGTTTCAGTTTATAATGCAATTTTAAAAGTATTACCAAGAGATAAAGACAACATAAAAAATATTGAAATTAAATTTACTATGAGCAAACCTCAAAAAATAAAAATAAAATGAAATCAAAAAGAGAAAATCCAATTCCAAAAGTTAAGAAGAAATTGGTTGAAGAGTTAACTGATTTAATAAAAAACAAAAAGACAATCTTAATCTCTTCTATAAAAAGTCTTCCTACTTCACAATTTCAGGAAATTGGGAAGAAATTAAGAGGCAAAGCTATAATCAAAGTTCCTAAAAAAAATTTAATATTTAGAGCAATAGATTCTTCAGGGAATGAAGCAATTAAAGAATTCAAAAAGCAGATAAAAGAAGACGTGGCTTTTTTGTTTTCAGATGAAGATTGTTTTGAACTTGCAGGAGAATTAATTAAAAGAAAACAGCCTGCAAAAGCTAAAGCAGGGCAGGAAGCTCCAGAAGACATAGAAGTTCAGGCAGGACCAACTGAATTAGTTCCTGGTCCGGCAATTAGTGAACTTGGTGCAGTTGGGATAAAAATTCAAATAGAAAATGGGAAAATTACAATTAAAGAACCAAAAATAATTGCTAAAGAAGGGGAGAAAATATCTCAAGCTGCTTCAGATATTATGGCTAAATTAGATATAAAACCTTTTTCAATTGGATTTATTCCTGTTTGTGCATTTGATACTCAAGAAGGAAAATTATATTTGAATATTAAGATTGACACAGAAGAAACATTAAAAAATATGAAAGAGGTATTTGGAAGAGCTTTGGCTTTTGCAGTAGATAGAATTTATACTTGTGAAGACACAATTAGGTTTTTGCTTGGAAAGGCAAATTCTCAGGCAAATAAAATTAATAGGATTATGACTGGGGAACCTGAACCAACTGCGGAAGTTGTTCAAGAATCTTCAGAACAAACTGAAACTCCAAAAGAAAAAAAGGAGGAAACAAAAGTCGATGCAACTGCCGGACTTGCAGGGCTTTTTGGGTAAAATGTCTACAATAAACAAATATGATATTCCTTACATTGGGAAAGTTGTTATATTTAAACAAAAAAATGCTATGGAATATTTTGTAAATATTAAAAATCTCTCAATGGAAACTTTGAAAGGCGATTCTGCAGAAGAAGTTGAATCTAAATTTTTAAATTGGGCTGAAAATTATTTGAATCAAGAGAAAGAAAGATTAAATAAAGAAGTTAAAGAAATTAATAAAGGACTTGAAATTATCGTTGAAAAATATCACACTCACCTAAACAGGGAGGAAAATAAATAAGATGGAAAATATATACGCAGCACTTTTGTTGCATAAAATTGGAAAAGAAGTTAATGAAGAAAACGTGAAAAGTGTTGTTGCAGCTGCTGGTGCAGAGATTGATGAATCTCAAATCAAATCTCTGATTGCTAGCTTGAAAGGTGTAGACATAGCAAAAGAACTAGAAAGTGCTAGTTTAGTTGCGACTGCTCCTGCTGGGGGAGATGAAAAATCCGCACCCAAGGGTGTACCCTCTGACGAGGGCAAAGCAAAGCCTAAAGAAGAAAAGAAAGAAGCTGCAGCAGAAGGATTATCAGCATTATTCGGGTAAACCCAATTTTTATTTTTAGCTGATAATTCTTTACACACCTAGTTAGCGAAAGAGATTTCTTAGTTTGTAAAACATATTTTTTAGAAGATAAATTTTTTTAAAGTATAAAATGAATAAAAAAAGATGGTTGAAGAAATAAAAGATTATCTAATATTGGCGAATTCTATTGAACAATTTAAAGAACTTGAAAATGCATATAAAAATTTTGAAAAAAATTATACATTCGAATCTGAAAGAGGAATTAAATTTTTAGTTGAACAAAATCCAGTTTTTGAAGAGAATATTAAGATTTGCCCTAAAGGAGAATTTGACAAAATAAAAGAGATTAGAACAAATGATTCAAATCTTGAAGGACGCATAATCCAAAGTGGTTTAGGAGGATGGTTTATTAAATTGGGGGAATACAACTATTCAATTAACGCAATTAACCCTAATTTTAAAAAGAAAAACTAAAGAATCACAAAACTTATAATCCTAAAGCTTTTTCTTCAATAATTAAAATGTGGAATCTATATCAAAAAGGGGAATTTCTAAAACCATTAAAATTTTCTAATGGAAAAACTCAAGAAGAAGTTGTAAAAGAAGTTTTAGAATCAATTAAACAAGGTCATAAAATTATTTTTATTCATGGAATTTGTGGAACTGGAAAAAGCGCAATTGCATTAAACATAGCAAGAAAACTTGGCAAAACTTCAATTGTTGTTCCTGGAAAAAATTTGCAGAACCAATATAAAAAAGATTATGAAGGAGACAAATATCTTTTGAAAAAAGATGGGGGGAAATTAAAGATTAGTGTTATAACTGGTAGAAATAATCATAAATGCAAATTTTTAGAAGATAATCAAAATGCTATTCCAAAAATAAAAAAAGAAATAAATTCAAAATTATATGATATTTTTTCCGGGAAAAAAGAAGAATTTAATGAAAAATTCGGAAAAGATATTTCTGCTGACAATCACTCTTTACCTTGCAAAATAGAAATTAAAGAAAAAAATTGGTCAAAGATTAAAGAATATTTAAAACAAAATAAAAAAGTAAATCTAAGAGATTTTTTAGAAATCAATGATGTAAAAAGAGCTTCTATTGCAGGAGTTTGTCCTTATTGGTGCCCTGTTTTACCAGACAAATATGAATTAAAACAATTTGAAAATGCAAATAAAAAAGAATATTTGGGATTAGAAGGAACAAAGTTTATTTTTTATCAAAGAAAATTTGGGTGTAGTTTTTATGAACAATTTAATTCTTTTGTGAATTCAGATGTAATTGTATTTAATTCTTTGAAGTATAAATTAGAATCTGCACTTAACAGAAAACCTCTAACAGAAGTTGAAATCATAGATGAATGTGATGAATTTTTAGATAGTTTTGCAAATCAAAGAGAAATTAATTTAGATAGATTTCAAAATTCCTTGAATCATGTTTTTTTTGAGAAAGAAGAAAATGAAAAAATTAAGATGGAACTTGTAGAAATTTTAAAGCAAATAAAAAGAAATAAAATTTATGGAGATTCATTTGATAATCAAGAAATAACTCCTTTAAGAAAAACAGGGATTTATGATTTATTTAGGATTTTTTTAAATTCACCAGAGTTTCTTGAGGAAATTGATGAAGAAAGCTATGTTTTTGAAATAGAAGAAACTGCTAGGATGTTTGAAGATTTTTTTGAAGAGAGTTATGTTACTTTTGAAAAAAGAGAAGAGAGTATTGTCGCTAAAGTTATAACTACAAACTTAGAGAAAAAATTTAAAGAAATTGTTGAAAAAAATAAAATAATTGTTTTAATGTCTGGGACCTTGCATTCAGAAGAGGTTTTGAAAGATGTTTTTGGGTTGAAAGAGTTTATAGTAATTGAAGCTGAAACAGAACAGCAGGGAAGAATTGAAATTCAAAGAACAGGGCTGGAAATAGATTGTAAATATTCTAATTTTTCAAATGGCAATCATTCCAGAGAGAATTATTTGAAAGCTTTAGATAAGTGTGTTGAAGTTGCAAAAAAACCTGTTTTAGTTCATGTTAATGCGTTTAATGATCTTCCTTCAGAAGAAGAGGTTAAAGAACTGGAGATCCACAATTTAATTAGCAGGGAAAAAATTAAAGGAAATCAAATTGAAGACAAAACAGGGGAGATTATTGAAAAATTTAAAAGAGGGGAAGAAAAAATTCTTTTTTCAACAAGATGTGCAAGGGGGATTGATTTTCCTGGAGAAGAATGCAATAGTATTGTTTTTACAAAATATCCAAATCCTAATCCAAAAGATGCTTTTTGGAAAATTCTTATGAAAACAAAACCTCAAAATTATTGGGAATTTTACAAAGACAAAGCCAGAAGAGAATTATGGCAGAAAATTTATAGGGGTTTGAGATTTAAAGAAGACCATATTTATTTGTTAAGTCCTGATTCAAGAGTTTTGGAGGCTTTTGAGGGGATGTGAACGCCCCTCACCCTAACTCCCGACCTCGCACGAAGTTGAATTTGGATTATGCTTCTACCACGAAGTCGCTCGGAATCGAAGTTCGGTTCGTGAAGAATAAATGGGGTTAAAACCCCATGTAACGCCCCCACCCCGAATCGAACGGGGAAGCCACAAGGGCCCGGTTCTCAAGACCGGTGCGATACCATTACGCGATGGAGGCAATAAAATATGAACTAATCAAGAGATTTTAAAGCTTACTATCCCCTAAGAATTCTTTTCCAAAAAGATTTTTTTATGGTAATTGGCTTACCATATTCATCTATAACTTCGTATTTTATTTTTGGTTTTTCTTTAATTTCCGGGACTTTTTCTGCTAATTCTTTGTGAGCTTCTTCAAGAGTTTGTTCAATAATAGCTTTAGAATATCCCTGATTAATCAAAGCCCACTTCAAAGATTCAGAGGTATATCCTTTAGATAAATTTTTTTTAAAATAATTAACTAATTTTCTTTTATAATCTGCATCTGCCATTTCTAAGAAAGAAAAAAGAAGTTTAAAAAATTAGTTGTGTTATTTTATCTTAATTGGGTGTTGAGAATTATAAAATCTAATTGCCTGATTAAGTCTTGTTTTTGATTCTGAATAAATAGTTAGAATTTTCTCTGCTTTTTTTACTTTATCTTTCACATTATGGTGGAGATAAACTCCTGAAGATTTATCCACTGGGCAGCCAGCAATTCTTGCTAAGGAATTTATTTTTTTGTTATCTATTTCATAAATTCTTCCAGATCTTTTGGAAATAATATTTTTCTTAAATTTAGCATATTTTATTTTTTTCAAACTTCCTCCTTGTGCTTTAATAATTTCTTTAAACTTTTCAAAAGCTTTTCCAGAACAAAGAATCTCTTTAGCCATTTCAAATCCTTTGCCTTTTTTTGCTTTTTTAGTCATTTCAAAAATCTCTCCTGCTAAAAAAAGTGATTTTTTCTCTAAATCCAAAGGTCTTTCTTCTTCAACTTTTAAAATTTTAATTATATCAATTAATTCTAATGCAGGACCAATTCCTCTTCCAATTGGATGACTTCCGTCTGTTAAAACACATTTTAATTTTTTGTGAAAATATTTTCCTAATTGCTCAAATTTACCTTTTAATTTCAATGCTTTAGATTTAGTAACTTTTGCCCCTTTTCCATAAGGGATATCGATTAAGATATATTTAGCACCCATGGATAATTTTTTAGACATTATTGAAGCGAGTAATTGTGCTTCAGGATCTATCTTTAATATCTTCTCTATCTTGATTATTTTAGAATCAGCAGGCACCATTCCCAAGGAACCTCCCCAGACCAAACAGGCATTTGTTTTTTGGATTATTTTTTTTAGATCTTTTGGAGAAAATTCTATAGGAGCAATTGTTTCTATAACATCTACTGTTCCTGCTGCGCTTGTTATTGCTCTTGAAGATGTTTTTGGCATTACAAGTCCTCCTGCAGCACAAATAGAAACAACTAAAGGAGTTGTTCTGTTTCCAGGAATTCCTCCAATTGAATGTTTATCTGCTACAAATTTACTTTTTGATTTGAACTTTTTACCTGATTTTAAAATTGCTTTAATCAAATAAATAGTTTCCTTAAAACTCATTCCCTGTTTATACATTGCTGAAATAAACAAAGCAATCTCTGCTTCTGAAAGAGAATTATTCACAATATCTTTGATGATTTCGTTTATCTGTTTTTGAGAAAGTTGTTTTTCATTTAATTTATTTTTTATAAAAACTAAACTTTTAGGGGCAATAGCTAAATTAATTTCTACTTTTTGACCTGTTTTTGCTTTTAGAACTTCATTTAATTCAGAAGAAACAGCAATTTCATTTTCCTTTACAACACCCTCAATAATATCAATAATTGTAGAAGTTTCTTTTGGGTAATTTGAAATTGTTTTAATAGAAATTTTATCCTTAATGTGGATTCCAATTTTTTCAGCAGTTTTTTTGTTCATCATAGCCACAGGGATTCCTGCAGACCACTTCAAAATTTTAATCTTTAATTCCATCTTGTCTCTTTTAATTTAATTAGAAAAAATGATTTTTATATTTATCTGGTTACTTATTTTTTAGATGGTTCTATCAGAACTCCAGGAATTTTTTTGTTTCGATAAATTTCAAGAACTATGAAGAGATAGGCCAGGATTAATGGACCAAGAATAAATCCTAAAACTCCGAATAAAAAAAGTCCTCCAATCATTCCAATTAAGATTACTCCTGGATTAAGGGTTGTTCTCCTTGAAACCAAAACAGGTCTAATTAAATTATCAACTATTGAGGAAAGGAAACCAAAAATCATAATTCCTAAAGCAGGTAAGGTGTCTCCTGCAATAAATAAATAAATTGCCACTGGAACCCAAATAATCGCAGTTCCAATTATAGGAAAAATTCCTGCAAGAATTGCAAAGAATGTAAAAAGCAGTGCATTAGGTGCTCCAAATATAAAAAATCCTATTCCAGTAAGAATACCCTGAATAACTCCAATAATAATTTGTCCGTAAATAACTGAAAAAGTTATATCTTTTGAAGATTTGAATAATTTTTTTTCAACTTCTTTTGAAAAAGGAAGTAAACTTTGAATATATCCTATTACTTTGTCCTTGTCTTTTAAAACAAAGAAAAAAGTAAAAAAAGCCACTAAAAATTGTAAAAAAAGTGTGGGAAAATTTAATAAAACTTTTGAAAAAGTGTTCATTAAAGAATTAGTCGCAGTAGCCACAAAAGAATTTATTACAGAACCAACTTCTGCTGAAAAAATCTCTGAAGCAAATAATGAAGGAAAAATAGATTTAATTGGCTCTACAAAATCTATATTTTGAGAAGTAACATAGAATTTAATTGATTGATTTATAAGGATTGGGGTTAAAAACCAAAGCGGGATGATTATCGTTATGATTAATAAGATACAAATTAAGATAGATGAGAGATTTTTTGATTTTACAATCCTCCTGGTTTTATTATAAACAGGATTAAAAATAAAAGCTAAAATAAACCCCACTACTATTGATAACAAAATTGGCCTCACTAAGAAAAAAGATAAAACTACTAAAACAGCTATAATCACTATAGACATAATTCTTCGAAAATAAATATCCTCCATTTTTAATGTTACTGATTACAAGTAGTTGAAATTTATAAAGTTTTGCTGTTTTCTCAAAAAGATTTATAAATTGATTTAGATAAAAAAATATATGAATTTTATAAAAAAGGTGTTTGATGATAAAGTTGATGAAGGTGTTCACTTGCAGTTTCAAAAATTTAGTCGTGGTGAGTTTAGAAACAGGGCAATGATTGAAGCTAAAAATTCAAAGGGAAAATATACAATTAAAACTTCTGCGGAATTTGCAAATGGATTGGTTCGTGTTGTTGCGGGAATGGTCGGAATTGAGAATGTTAAAGTTACTGGTGCTGTTGTTTCTACAAATGATTTGACAGGAGAATTGGATTTTAAAGAGAAAAAACAATTTCAAGGAGTAAAGAGATATTTAATTGACCAGGAAATGTCTGGGGAGAAAATTATAGAATTATTAGACAGATTTCCGAAAACTTTTTTTGCTTTGAGTTTTGAAATTAATGATACAAAATTAAAAATAAAACCAAAGGCTCCAAAATCAGGGAAACCAGGAAAAGATAAGGGAAAGCCAAAAGTTGATTTTTGTTCTTTGAAAACAACAAATAAGGAATTAGCTGAAAGTTTTGTGTTTGAAAATACTGATTTCAAAAAAGCAGAAATAAATCACACTTTTTTTATTGAAGACATGGTTATGCCAGAGGGGGAAACTGATTTTGCAAAGATTAGGGAAATGGCTAAAAGAAAAGGCAAGATTGTGAGAGAATCTGTGATTGATGAAAAAGAGATGAAGAGTGAGAAAGAGTTTGTTGCTTAAATAAAGCATTAAGGATAGTGAAAAAAGGGAATAAAAGAGCTGAAAATGAATCGTAGAAATTTAAAGGCAAGGAAAATTTTATCTGCACTAGAAAAATACGGATGTAAAATTATGAGAAATACTTCTCACGGAGTTATTATTGAAAATACAAAAAAATAATCAATTAATATCCCTTTGCATAGAGAAGAATTAGCTGTCTGGATTTATGGAAACATACTCAGAAGATTAGGGATTGATAAAAAAGATTTTGAAGAAAATTATTTAAATTAAAATCCTTGAAATGAGAAGGGGTTCTTTTTCTCCATCAATAAAAAGTTCTTTCTTTTGAGGATAAGTTTCTAAGTATAATCTCAAAGATTTTCTAAAGTTTTCTATTGCTTCATCTAAAATCTCTCCAAAATCAGCTACCCCTGTATCATCGTTATTAACTATGAAAACTTTTTTGTCACCCATTTTTTCTTCTCTAACCAAAATATTCACACTTAGTTTTTCCATGATAAACAAAGATAAACCTTGTTTATTAATTTTTTGATTTTTAAAAAGAAGAATTTTGCAAAAATCAGGGAAATGGCTAAAAGAAAAGGCAAGATTGTAAGATAAGCTGGAATTGATAGGGAAGAGGTTAAGAGGGAGAAGGAGTTTGTTGCTTAGGATTGTTTTTTCTTCTTATGTTCTAATAGACCAAAAAGAGCAAATATCATCCCTAAAGTTATGAAAGTTAATCCAAGTATAGAGAGCATATTTTCTTATATAACAAGCAGATAATAAAGCTCCATCAGACATGAGACAAACTGGGGCAAAACTTCTCAAGAAAGTCCCAAAAATAAATAAACCTGCCCCCAAAACAAACCATTGACTTTTATTCATAATTATTAAAAGATTTCTTTTTTAAAAATCTGTCGGATTGAGTTACCTTCACAAAGAAAACATCAGACAATAAATAAATGTCCTTACGAACTTGCTACTAATTTGAAATTGAAGAGTTCTAATAAATGGATTGAGTTGATTAGAAATAAAACAACCGCGCAAAACCATTCAAAAAAAATGCATATAACCGCGCAAAACCATCTTTTTTATTAAAAATTGTTTATTTTACTATTAAAGTGACCGCGCAAAACAAAGATTTAAATAGTGTGAAACCTGCGCAATATTATGGCTTGGACAAAATCAAAAGGATTTAGCAAATCTAAGGTAGATTGGGCAGGAGATATCTTAATTAGCGAAACAAGTTCTTCTGATGAAAAAGACAAAGCACTTGAGATTTTAGATAATTGGAGAGCAATTCATAGATATCCGATGCATATTTTTAAGAAAAGATTAAAGAGGGTTTCAGAAAAAAACATAGATAAATATGCTTTATCAGTTCAAAGATTGAAAAGACTACCTTCAATTCTTAGCAAACTTCAAAGAAAATATTATGGAAATAAACCAACTATGAAATTATCTCAAATGCAAGATATTGCAGGTTGTAGGGCTGTTTTACCTAATGTTGAATTAGCAAACAAGCTTTACAAAGAAAGCTACATCAAGGGAGATTTAAAACATGAAAAAGTAAATGAAAAAAATTATATAACTCATCCAAAAGAAGATGGTTATAGGAGTATTCATTTAATATATCGATATAAAAGTGATAAAGAGGGGAAAAAAGATTACAATGGATTATTAATCGAAATTCAGATAAGATCTAAATTACAACACTTATGGGCAACAGCAATTGAAATAGCAGATTTTTTTACAGGTCAGGCAATTAAATCTAATGAGGGTCAAAAGGAATGGATGGACTTTTTCAGATTAGTAAGTTCAGCATTTGCTATAATGGAAGATACAGCTCTTGTGCCAAACACCCCCAAAAATAAAAAAGAATTGTATTCTCAAATTAAAAAAAAGGAAAAAGAATTACAAGTGATTAAAGTTATGAAGGGGTGGAAACAAGCTGTTGAGGTATTCGGACAAGCAGCTAAAGAAAAACCTCACTTACAATTTTTCTTACTGGAATTAGATCTTGTACAAGAAAGACTTCTTGTAAAGGGGTATACAAAAAATCAAGAAGAAAAAGCAATATCTGATTATGCAAAAGCTGAAAAAAGGAATCAAGGTAAAAAAGAATATGATGTTGTTCTTGTTGGTGCAGATACAACTAATGACCTAAAAAAAGCTTATCCCAATTATTTTGTAGATACAAGAGAGTTTTTAATTTATCTTCAAAAAATTCTGGATAAAGCATAATTATCTTTTACCATCTACTCAATCTCTCTCCCTCAAAACCTTTAAAAACCTCTTTTTTCTAAGTAATTTATCCAGGGAAAAGAAAATGTTATCCGCAAATTTATTAGGAAATGTCTACAAGAAAATCACCAAGAAAAGGAAGTTTGCAGTTTTGGCCGAGAAAAAGAGCCAGTAAGTTTTTACCTAGAGTAAACTGGAACGCAATTGATTCTCAAAAACCTTTGAAAGGTTTTATTTGTTACAAAGCTGGAATGGTTTCAGCACAAGTTAAAGACAACACTCCTGATTCTATGACTAAAGGGAAAAAAATTATTGTCCCTGCTACAATTCTTGAATGCCCTCCAATAAAGATTTTTTCTATAAGATTCTACAAATACAAAAAAGTTACAAAAGATATTCTTGCTTCTGGATTAGACAAAGAATTAAAGAGAAAAGTAAAATTACCTAAAAAACAAGCTGAAATTAAATTCACTGAAGAAGACTGCGAAAAGGTTAGTTTAATTTGTTATTCTGTTGTTAAAAAAACTGGTTTAAAGAAAAAACCAGATTTATTTGAACTTGGACTTTCTGGAACTAATAAAGAAAAAATGGATTTTATTAATCAAAATTTAAACAAAGAAATTTCTGTTTTAGATGTTTTTGAAAAAGGTCAGCTTCTTGATGTAAGAGGATTAACAAAAGGGAAAGGGCTTTGCGGTCCTGTAAAAAGATTTGGAATTACACTTAAATCGCATAAATCAGAAAAAGGGAGAAGAAGACCAGGAAGTTTAGGTCCTTGGCATCCTGCAAGAGTTACTTTCATGGTCCCACAAGCAGGACAGCTTGGAATGTTCACAAGAGTTGTTTACAACAATAAGATAATTGATTTAGGAAACTCAAAAGACAAAGAATTCAAAAACATAAAAAATTATGGAAACATTAAAACAGATTACATTATTGTAAGAGGTTCTGTTCAGGGTTCAGCAAAAAGACAATTAATTATTACTGCCCCTTTAAGAGAAACTAAAAAACAAAAGAAAAAAGAATTGGAGTTAGTTGAATTAAGATGAAAGCAAATATTTTAGACATAAATGGAAAAAAAGCAAAAGAAATAGCTTTACCTAAATTCTTTTCTCAAGAAATTAGAAAAGACATAATTTCAAGAATTTTAGAAATTAAAAAGAATAAGCAACCTTATTCTCCTTCCCCTGTTGGTGGAAAACAACATTCTGCAAGTGGAAAAATGGTTCATAGAAGACATGTTTGGAAAAGTGGTTATGGAAGAGGGGCTTCAAGAGTCCCAAGAAAAATGATGTCGAGAAGAGGTTCTCAATTTAATTGGGTTGCTGCAGAAATTCCTTCTGTAAGAGGGGGAAGAAGAGCTCATCCTCCAAAAATTTTATCTATGTTTAATACATTAAAATCTAATAAAAAAGAATTGAAACTTGCTTTAATTTCTGCAATAAGTGCAACAGCTAATGAAAAAAATTTAACTGAAAGATATGAAAGACTTAATAATAAAAAAGTAGGAAATTTACCTTTAATTGTGGAATCAAAAATTGTTTCTCTAAAAACAAAAGATTTAATTCAAAGTTTAGAAAAAATTTTAGGAAAAGACTTGTTTGAAGTGGCGATTCAAAAGAAATCAATTAGAAGCGGGAAAGGAAAATTAAGAGGAAGAAAATACAAGAGCACTGCAGGATTATTGTTGGTTACAGGAGAAAAAGAAAAATTAAAAGTAACTGCTTTTGAGGTAAAAACTTCAAAAAATTTAAGTGTTATTGATTTAGCTAAAGGCGGACCAGGAAGACTTACTTTATACACTGAACAGGCAATTAGAGAGCTTGAAGACAAGCTCACTAGTTCGTCTAAAAGCCAAACTAAAGAAGTAGAGGAAAAATTAAAATGAAACCAATAGTTTTAGATATTGAAACAAGTGGAATAGATAAAGTGAAATGTGGGATTTGGCAAATTGGTGCTTATGATTTAAATACTGGGGAAGAGTTTTTACAAGAATCGAGAATAGATGATGAAGATGAAATATTAAATTTAACTGACAAACCAATATTTGAAGTCATTGGCAAAACAGAAGCTGAATTAAGAAATGTAAACAAACAACCACAAAAACAAATGCTAGTGAATTTTTTTGGGTGGGTTAAACAAAGACCTATGAAAAATTTCTTATGTCAGAATCCTCAATTTGATGTTACCTTTTTAGATATAAAAGCAAGAAGATATGAATTAAAAATCCCTTTTCATTATAGAAGTTTTGACTTACACAATATTGCTCAAACAAGATATTTTGATTTAAATGAAAAATTCTTAATTAAAGAAGATCGTAGTGGAATGGATTTAACTAATGTATTAAAATTTTGTGGAATGGAAGATAACAGACAAGCCCACAATGCATTAGAAGATTGTAAATTAACTGGAGAATGTTTTTCAAGATTAATTTATGGAAAAAATCTTTTTCCAGAATATGCTGAATACAAAATTTCGGAGGTTTTGATAAAATGAAGCCGATAGTAACTGAAAAAGCTGTTATGATGATTGAATCTCAAAATGTTTTGGCATTTAAAATAGATAAAAATAAAACAAAAAAAGAAATTAAAAAAGAAATTGAAGAAATGTTTAAAGTAAAAATAGAAGATGTAAGATCCTTAATAAGAGGAAACAAAAAATATGTTTATGTTAAATTAAAAAAAGAATTTCCAGCTATTGATGTGGCTACGAAATTAGGGTTAATATAATGGGAAAAAGAATAATTACTCAGGCAAGGGGAAAAGGAAGTCACACCTATAGAGTTAGTAAAAAGGCATTTAAATTTAAACTTCAATATTCAAGAAACTTGGTCGGAGAAGGAACTGTTGTTAAACTTCTTGATTCAAGAGCTCACACATGCCCTTTAGCAAAAATAAGTAACAGCGAAGGAAGTTTTTATATTCCTGCATTTAAAGGTATGATTGAAGGACAAAAAATTATGTTTGGGGGGAAAGAAATAAAAGAAGGAAATATTATGAAATTAAAAGATATTCCATTAAAAACCAAAATTTATAACATTGAATCAAGACCTGGAGATGGAGGAGTTTTCATAAAAAGTGCAGGAAATTGTGCAACAGTAAACAGGATTGTTGGAAAGGATATTCTTGTATCTATGCCTTCAAAAAAAGAAAAAAAATTCAATCCAGAGTGCAGGGCAATTATTGGGGTTATTGCTGGTTCAGGGAGACTTGATAAACCAGTTATGAAAGCTGGGAAGAAATATCACATTAAAAAAACAAAAAGTAAATTATGGCCTAGAACATCTGCAGTAAAAATGAATGCAATAGACCATCCATTTGGTTCAGGTAGAGCAAAGAATCCAAAGAGCAAGATTGCTAAGAGAAATGCTCCTCCTGGAAGAAGAGTTGGGTTAATAAGACCAAAGAGAACAGGTAAGAGAAAATAAAATGGAACTAAAGAAAAAAGAATTCAAATATCGGGGAAAGACTCTGGAAGAGTTGAAAACTTTGGATGTTAGAGAATTCGCTAAAGAATTAAAATCCAGACCAAGAAGAACTGTACTTAGACAATTTCAAGAACTTGAAAAATTCATCAGTAGATCAAAGAAAAAATTAGAAAAGAAAAAACAGATTAGAACACATCAAAGAGGACTGATAATTGTCCCTGAAATGGTTGATATGAAAATTTCAGTTTATAATGGACAGATTTTTATTCCAATTCAAATCATTGGAGAAATGTTAGGTCACAGACTAGGAGAATTTGCCTTAACAAGAACAAGAGTTAAACATGGAAGTGCTGGAGTAGGAGCTACTAAAGGATCAAAAGCACTATCAAAGAAATAAAATGACTGAAAAAAATTATAACCCAAAACAAAAAGAAAAGAAAGCTATGAAAAAGCAAGGAAAAGTTGAAAATAAAACAATGGCTCCAGTGAAAACCGAAGAGAAAAAATCAATTGAAACTAAAAAAGAAGAACCTGCAAAGAAAGTTGAAAAAAAACCTGTTATTAAAAAAACAGAAGCAATGGTTAATGGGACAGGGTTGGCAATCTCAACAAAAGTTGCAACTTCAATTTGCAGATTTATCAAAGGTAAAAAAATAGAAGATGCAATTGCATATTTAGAACAAGTACAGGTACAAAAAAAAGCAATTCCAATGAAAGGAGAAATTCCACATAGAAAAGGAAAAATGATGTCAGGAAGATATCCAAAAAAAGCCTCAGAAAATTTTGTTAAATTATTAAAAAACCTTTTAGCAAATTCACATGTTAATGGATTAGAAAGACCAATAATTTCAGAAGCTATTGCAAATCTTGCTTCAAGGCCCTTTGCAAGGTTTGGAAAATTCAGAAGAAAAAGAACTCATGTTAAAATTAAAGCAAGAGATAAAAAATCAATTTTAAAAAAGAAAAGCAGAGGTAAAAAATAAAATGGAAAAAGAAAATAAATTAGAAACGAAAATAATTTTTGAAGGGGACAAAATTGTTCGAAAAGAATTAGTTATTGAAAAAGAATCTAAAAAGTTTAGATACAAAACATTTAAAACAATTTTTAGGTCGGGATTTGATTGGACTGGAGGAACAATTCCAGCAATAAATAGGCAATTATATACGAATTATGATAAAAAAATTATTGAAGGGCAGATAGATCAATATGTAGAAGGAACACGAGAATATGAAGAATATAATAAATTATTATTGAGGGAGGATTTATAAAAATGGAAGAAAGAAAAACAGTTGATTTCAAGAAGAGTGAATTCGCAGTAAAAGAGTCTATAAAAAAGGTTCTTGAAAAAGGTAAAATAAGTAAAGTTAGAATAGAGTATACTCCAATTGGGGAAAAAATAATAATTTCCACACACAAACCAGGATTAGTAATCGGAAGAAAAGGAGAAAAAATTGAAGAACTAACAAGAATTTTGAAAAAGAAATTTAAATTAGAAAATTTAACAATAGAAATTGATGAAATAACTCAACCTGAATTTGATGCGCAAATAAATGCAGACGAAATAGCTCTTGCTTTAGAGAGATTTGGTCCTTTAAAATTTAAAGTTACTGCATACAGAACATTACAAAAAATAATGAATGCTGGAGCACTGGGTGTTGAAATAAGGCTTAATGGTAAACTTCCTGGTTCACGAGCAAAATCCTGGAGATTTGCACAGGGATACTTAAAAAAAGCTGGGGAAAGTTCAAAAGTTGTGGACAGAGCAAAAGCAAGAGCTGAAACAAAACCAGGAACAGTTGGAATAAAAGTGAGTATTCTTTCACCCTATGCAAAGCTTGTGGATAAAATAGAAGTTAATGAAGAAATGTTAAACAAAATAAAAATAAATTCAGAAGGAAAAGAAGAAGTGCCAAAAATTAAAAAATGAAAGCTAAAGAATTAAGAAAAATAACTGAAGAAGAAAGAAACAAGAAACTTAAAGAATTAAAATTAGAACTTGTTAAATCAAAAGTGAGTTCTTCTAAAAATGGAAATTCAAAAATTAAAGAAATTAAAAAAATAATTGCGAGGATACTTACGCTCAACAATGGAAATATGCCCAAAGTGTGGCTTGCCTAAGCAAGCATGTGTATGTGAACAAATTGTAAAAAGTTCGCAGAGAATACAAGTGACCACAGACAAAAAGCGATATGGAAAAATCGTGACTGTTGTTACAGGATTCGAGAGTGGAATCGATGTGAAGAAAATCGCAAAAACTCTGAAAAATGAGTTGGCTTGCGGTGGAACTTCCAAAGATGACATAATTGAACTCCAAGGAGACCACAGGAAAAAGATAAAAGAACTGTTGGTCAAGCTTGGATTTGATGAAGAATCTGTAGATTAAACATACACAAAACAATAATAAAAATGAAAACAAAGAAAGAAACAACAGAAAGAAAAGTCGAAAAAATAGTCGAGACTATTTGTAATGACAAAGATTGTCCTGTTCATGGAAACTTGAAAATCAGAGGGAGAGTTTTCAAAGGTAGAATTATCAAAAAATTCCACAAAAGAATAGTGATTGAATTTGAAAGAATGATCTATGTTAGAAAATACGAAAGATATGCAAAGTCAAAAACAAAAATTCATGCAAGACTTCCTATTTGTATGGAAAAGAAAGTCGAAGTAGGAGATTTAGTTAAAGTTCAGGAATGCAGACCTTTAAGTAAAATTATTCATTTTGTATTTATAGAAAAAATTAAAGGAGGAGACGAAAAATGAAAGCTGTAAGCGCAAAAACAACTGCTGCATTGAATTTAGGATGCAGAATGATTGCATCTGATAATAGTGGGGCAAAAATAGTCAGATTAGTTGGTGTTAAAAGAGGAAAAGGAAGAAAAGGAAAACAAGGTTGTGCGAAAATTGCAGACTGGGTAAAAGTAAGTATTAAAAAAGGTATTCCAGATATGAAAGGTAAAGTTTTCGATGCGGTTTTAATCAGACAAAAAAAACCTTATAGAAGATTAAACGGCGAAAGAATTGCATTTGAAGATAATGCTGTCGCAATCCTTAAAGATGATAAAGGAAATCCAAAAGGAACTCAAATAAAAGGGCCTGTTTCAAGAGAAATCTCAGAAAGATGGCCACAAGTTGCAAAAATTGCAAGTATTGTATATTAAAAATGAAAAAAGAATTTTCAAAAAAATGGATAAAAAGTAAACAGCCTCGTAAACAGAGGAAATACAGAGCAAATGCTCCTCTTCATATTAAAAAGAAATTTGTAGGAGCAAATTTATCTAAAGATTTAAGGAAAAAACATGAAAAAAGAAGTTTACCCGTAAGAAAAGGGGACACTGTTTTAATAATGCGGGGTAAGTTTAAAAACAAAAAAGGAAAAGTAACAACAGTTGATTTGAAAAGTTCAAGAATAATAATCGAAGGAATCCAGGTAAAGAAACAAGATGGTTCAAAAGCAAATGTAAAATTACAGCCTTCTAACCTGCAAATCATTGAATTAAATTTAGAAGACAGGAAGAGAATAAAATCTTCAGATAAAAAACCAGAAGAAAAAACTAAAGATAAAAAGGAAGAGAAAAAATGAGTCATTTAAAAATACAAAAAATACCAAAGAACTGGCCAGTAAAAAGAAAAGGGTCTGCATATGTAGTTAGACCTAATTCAAATTTACAAAATGGTATGCCTATTTTAGTAATCTTAAGAGATATTTTAGGTATTGCTAACAACAGAAAAGAAGTAAAAAAAGCAATACACTCAAAACACATTTTACTAAACTGGAAAGTTGTTATTGATGAAAAAAATAGTGCTACTTTATTTGACGTAATTACAGTTATCCCCTCTAAAAAATCTTATAGAATAGAATTATCAGAAAAAGGAAAAATGCAGGTTAATGAAATCAAAGAAAGTGAAGCAAACAAAAAAGTATCAAAAATAATTAATAAAAAAACATTGAAAGGCAAAAAAACACAAATAAACTTAAGTGATGGAAGAAATTTTATTTCAGATATTAAAGGGAAAGTTAATGATTCTGTTTTAATAAATTTAAAAGACAAAAAAATAGAAAAATGTCTGGCTTTAGAAGAAAAGAAAAAAATAATTGTTTTCTCTGGGAAACATGCAGGAGAAAAAGGAGTTATTAATAAAATAGATTCTGAAAATAAATTAGTGGAAGTAGATATTGAAGGAAAAAATGTTAATATTTTAAATGAACAATTAATGGTGGTTGAATAAGATGGAAAATAAAGAAGAAAACAAAAAGATGAATATTATGAGAACAATAAAAATTGAAAAAGTAATTCTTGGTGTAGGTGGAACTGCAGAAGAATTAGAAAAAGGAGTTAAATTGCTTAAACTTTTAACAGGTAAGAAACCAATGAAAACAAAATCAAATAAAAGGATTCCTTCTTGGGGGGTTAGACCTAATCTGGAAGTTGGGGCCATGGTTACAATAAGAAAAGGCATTAAAGAAATTTTAAAAAAAATGTTAATTCCAATAGACAACAGATTAAAGAGAAAACAAATGAGCGAGAATAATTTTTCATTTGGAGTAAAGGAATATCTTGAAATTCCAGGTATTGAATATCAAAGAGATATTGGGATAATGGGTTTTGATGTTACAGTTGTTTTTATAAGAACAGGAAAAAGAGTTGGATTAAAGAAGATAAAAAAAGGAAGAATCCCAAAAAAACAAATGATTTCAAAAGAAGAAATAATTAAATTTATGGAAGAAAACTTCCAGGTAGAGTTTATTTAAAATGACAGCAGGAGATTGGAGAAAAATATTAAAGCAGTTGAATAGCAAACCTGCAATCAAAGATAAATTTTTGAAACATTGTAAACCAAAAGAAAGAAAAATAGGAATTGCTGCGAAAAAATGTGAAAGGTGCGGAAGATTTGGTGCACACATAAAATCATATGGATTAAATTTATGCC